>NZ_JAIQXR010000024.1:0-73478 GCF_020166615.1 Sphingobium sp. 3R8
ATCCCCCTCACATCCCCCGCACCCGCGCCTCGCCCCTTTTCCCCAGCATCAACTCGCTCAGCGCCCACACCAGCGCATCGGCGCGATCCGGCGATCGCCCCGGCCCGACATAGCCACCTCCCGCGATCAGCCCGCACATCTGGTCCTCCAGCGCGGGGAAAGCCCCGCGGTGCATCACCCGCCCCGCTTCATAGAGCGCCGCCACCGGCTCGGCCCGCGCCACCTTGCCCCGGCTCGCATGGACCAGCTTCACCGGCATCGCCGCCTCCGCCGCGCGCAGCACGCTTTCCACCATCGCCCCGCCATTATTGGCCTCGGCCACCACGCGATCCGCGTCATGGACCAAAGCCGCCGTCGCGACCGCCCGCGCCCAGCCTTCGGGCGACTGGCCCGCAACGCTCGCATCGGCGATCACATAGGCGCGCCCGTCGCCGCCGACCCCCGCCACCACGATGCCGCAGGCGTCCCCGCCCGCCGACGCCGGCGGATCGACCGCCACCACCACCCGGCCCAGCGCGCCCGGCACATGCGCCACCCGGCACCGCTCGATCAGGTCGCGGCTCCACAAAGCGCCCTCCACCTCCTCGATCAGTTCGCCGTCCAGTTCCTGCCGCCCCAGCCGCGTGCCCCCATAGCTCGCCGCCATGGCGTCGACGAAGCCGTCCGCCAGATGCGCCGCATTCTCCGCCGTCCGCCCCCGCGTCACGATCACATCGTCGCTCCCATCGTCTTTGGCCTGCGCCACCAGCGCCCGCACCAGCGGCACCGGCCGCGGCGTCGTCGTCGCCAGCACCTGCGGCCTTGTCCCCAGCCGCAATCCCATCATCAGATTATGCCAGGCCGCCTCGCCGCCCGCCCATTTCGCGATCTCGTCGGCCCAGCCATGGCTGAACTGCGGCCCGCGCAGCCCCTCCGGCTCGGCCGCGCCGAACAACGTCGCCACCGCGCCATTGGGCCAGGTCAGCTTGCGCAGCGCGGGGGCATAGGCCGGCCGGTTCCACCAGGGCGCGATCGCCAGCAGGCCCGACGCCCCTTCCACCATCACGCTGCGCGCCTCGCCCAGCGTCGCGCCGACCAGCGCGATCCGCGCCTGCGGATCACCCTCGGCAATCCCTCGCACCCATTCCGCCCCGGCCCGCGTCTTGCCGAACCCGCGCCCCGCCATCATCAGCCAGATGCGCCAGTCGCCCGGCGGCGGCAATTGCCCCGGCCGGGCCAGATATTCCCACTCATGCGCCAGCAACGCCGCCGACGCCGCATCCAGCCGCCGCAATATCGCCGCCCTGGACCGCCCATCGTCCCTCGCCAGAAAAACCTGATCCGAAACCGCCATCGCGCTCCCCTGCAATATCCGCCGCGCCAGGACATGAAAAAGGCCGCCCGAAAGCGGCCTTCCAAAGATATTTTCGTGAACCCGATTATTTCCGCGGCGCCATCCCGCCGAAGGTCACCAGGCTTTCCGCCCCATCCTTCGCCACCGCCGCCACGCCGATGAAATGATCGTCCACCACGATATCCTTCAGCACCGTCTCGGTCGTTCCCGTCACGACGCGGCTGTCGGTCCAGTCCTGCGCATCGGCCCGCCGCCAATAGACCTTATACCCCGCCGCCCCCGGCACCGCGTCCCAATATACCCGCGTATCCATCGACAGCGCCCCGTCCAGCGACACGCTCGCCGGCGCGGCCGGTGCATCCGCCAGTTGCCGCAACGCCGCGACGTTCAAGGCCGTCACCTTCGCCAGATAGGGAAAGTCCATTCCCTCGACCGTATCGCCATAGACGCGACCATTTTCCGTCCGCAGATCCTGATGCTGCCGGTCGTAATTCTCGATCCCCACCGAAAAGCGCACCGCGGGAAAGCCCAGGTCCAGGAAGGGCGAATGATCCCCGCCCCGCCCAAAGCGATCGAAGCGCCGCACCGCGAACACATCCAGCCCAATCTGCGGATTGGCCTCCGCGATCCCGTCGATCTTTTTCGCCAGCGCCCGCGACGGCCCGTCATCCTCGCCGCCGATGGCCCGCCGCGTCGCGCTCGCCTTGGCGTCGTCGCCCGCCCGGATACCCTCTGAAAAGACCCGCACCCGGTCGGCCACGACATGTCCGTTCTGACCGATCGTATTGCCGACGATATCGTTGTTCAGCATCGCCCGCACCTGCCAGCCGCGCGCCTTGGCCGTCGCCGCCAGCAGCTTGCCGCCCCACAGCCCCTGCTCCTCGCCCGAGAGCAGCGCATAGACGATCGTCCCGTCGAACTTTTCGCCTGCCAGAACCCGCGCCGCCTCGATCACCAGCGCCGTGCCCGATGCATTGTCGTTCGCGCCCGGCGCATCGCTGGTTACGTTCATGACATCGGTCACGCGGCTGTCGATATGCCCGGCGACGATCACGACCTGGGTCGGATCGCCCGTCCCCTTCTGGATCGCCAGCACATCGACCACTTCCACCCCATCGGGCGCCCGCGGCCCGGTAAAGCGATCCGCCACCGTCTCCACCGTCAAACAACCGCCGCAGCCCTTGGCGATCTTCGCAAATTCCGCCGCGCCCCACCGCCGCGCCGCGCCGATCCCGCGCCTGGCGTCGGTCGCCGACGACAGCGTATGCCGCGTGCCGAAGCCGACCAATGTCTCCACCGTCGCCTTCATCCGCGCCGGATCGGGCGTCCGGCTCGGCGGAATGGTCTCGGCCCCGGCCGATAGGGGAAACAGCGCGACGGCGGCGGCGGTCAAAAACATCATCTTTGTCATGCGCTCTGGTCTACCGCCTGTTGCACGCCTGTAAAGCGCCCCGCGAAATTCTCGCAGCCGCACAATAAACATCACTATAGATCAAATATTTATCCCCTTGACGACAGACCCCGCGCGATTGCACCTGTGCATCCTCAGTTCGGGGGCGAACTGAGTCTTTTACGTGGGGGTTTTACACATGAAGTTCGTTGCCAGCGCCCTTGTGGGCGTGATCGCCTGCGCCTGCGCGCCATCCGTCTTTGCTCAGGTCACGACCGCGCCTGCCGCGCCGGTCGCCACCATCGTCGCTGCGCCCGGCGGCAACGTCCTGCGCGCCGGTATGCAGATCCCGCTCAAAATGTCCGAAGCCCTGACGACCGAGGGCAAGAAGCTGCGCATCGGCCAGCGCGTCCAGCTCGAAGTCGCCGAAACCATAACGCTGAACGGCCAGACCGTGATCCCGGCCGGCAGCCCGGTCACCGGCGAAATCACCGACGTCCGCGACAAGGGCATGTGGGGCAAGTCCGGCCGCATCAACGGCCGCATCCTCTACGTCCGCGCCAATGGCAACCAGATCCGCCTGACCGGCAGCTTCGATGACAAGGGGACGACCGGCACCGCCGGCGTCGTCGCCGCCATCGCCTTCGTACCGATCGCAGGCTTCATCACCACCGGCACCAGCGCCCGCATCCCGCTCGGCGCGCCCGTCACCGCCTTCCTCGATGAAGATGTCAGCGTCGCCTTCGCCGCCGCCGTCGCGCCCGCGCCGGTCGCCGCGCCCGCTGCTGTTCCGGTCGCAACGCCCGCCGTCGCCCCGGCCGCGGCAACCCCGGCAGCGACCAAGACCTCGCTGGTCGACCCGTCGCTCGAAATCAAGACGAACTGAGCCAACAAAAAACCCTCTCCCCTTCGGGGGAGAGGGCTGCGAAGACTTGGTAGCCTGCTGCCTGGTCGAAGCCGGGAGAGGGGGAGCGGCACATCGGATCGCTCCACCCCCCACCCGAAAATTCCAACTCAATGCGTCCGGCTCGTCACCTTGGCGGTGCCGTCGCTCAATATCTGGATCAGATGCGCGCTGCCATTGTCGCACTGCGCCTTCCATCCGCGCACGCCAGGACTGATCTCGGCGCGCTCCGACGCGGTCACGCTGGGGCAGGCCGCCCCGCTCGCCCGGATCGCCTTCTCGAACACGCCGTTGCGCAGCCCGTCGTCCAGCTTCGATACCTGCGCCGTCGCGCCGGTTTCCGGTTCTTGGCGGTTGTCGGCGACCACCCGGTCGCTGCTGCCATCACCGCAAGCGGCCAGCGCACAGCACAGGCCAACCATTATCAACCGCCGCATCGCCATTCCGTCCTCCGCCGCATAATCCGCCATCCCTCTGCGCCCGCGCGTCCGGCAAATCAATCCATGCAAAAAGGCTCCCCCTGCACGCAGGAAGAGCCTTTGCGTCATTCACCGCGGCACGGGGACGATCACTTCTCGCCATTATCCTTCACGCCCACGGTCGGAACGTCGATCGTTTCCTTCTTGGTGCCGACCACGACAGCCTTGGAATCGACGTCGACCTTGGGCAGGTCGCCCCCCTTCACGCTGACTTCGGGCATATTGCCGCCGCTCACATCGGCTTTCCAGAATCCGGTGGCGAACAGCACGCCGACCACGGCCAGGGCCAGAATCAGGACGATCGCGATCGTGCGACCGCCGCTGCTTTTCTTCACGACGACGCGATCGTCATAGGGATCGTTGCGCACTTCAACCATGTCACTCTCCTGCACATTATGTGCGTCACCGAACGGACCCCGGCAATATTTTGTTCCGGATGAGAAACACTCGCAACACGCGCCACAGCCGGGCCGCACCATCCAATCCAGCAGCAGAAAAGGTGGAAGCCCGGCAGTGGGGACGGTTAGGCCGGGCTCCATCTCCCATAACGGCCCCACCCGCATGGCGTTGATTAGACATTGGTCGAACGCGGCCCCTTATCCCGCCTCCGGCCGCCGCCCATCACGCCTCCACCACCGCCCGCCGTCGCCGGATCGCGCCCAGCACATCCTTCACCCGCGCGATCGCGTCGGGGCTGTCGGGCCGCCCCGCCTCACCCGGCCCGGCGCCCGCGCGGCGCTTCTCCATCCGGTCGCGGTGCAGCGTCAAAAGCCGCAGCGCCACCGTCAGGTTGCGCGTACGCTTGATCTTGCGCCCCTTCACCGCGCCTTCGCCATCCAGCGTCAACTCCTCGACCTCGCTCCCGAACAGCACTTCGCGCATCAGCAGCGCCTCGATCTCGGCATAGCCCACGTCCAGCGCCTCGTCCCAGGCGCGGGCGAAACCCGCGTCGCCCTGCCGCCGGCGATAGGCGCTCGCCCGGCACAGGCCCGCCGCCCGCGCCGCCTCGCTGGCATTGCAGGTCTCTGCCAGCGTTTCCAGGAACAGCCGCTCCTTCGCTTTGGTCCAGCCATCCTTGCGCGCCTTGCCCTTCTGCGCCCGCACAGCCCCGCCAACGCGCTGGCGCCGCGCCACCAGCCTCGCCTGCGTGCCCGTCTGCTCCCCCATGCCCGCTCCCCCCGTCGCCCACGCCACGCAAAAGGGGCCGACCCTTTCGGACCAGCCCCTTCACCAAAGCCGCCTTGGCGACTCACATTTTTCCACTGTCCCAATCCCTGCCAGATCAGCGTGACGATGTCAACAGAAATGTTCCATATAGGTTATTTTTCTATTATGGGCTGAACCATCGGCGCTTCCAGCGCCAGCGCCTCCGCCACGCTCGGCCGCGCCTTCACCCGATCCAGCCACGCCGCCGCCCTGGGCCAGCGATCCGCGCTCAGGCCGTCCGATACATAGCCGACGTTGATGATCGGGCACGCCGCAGCCAGGTCCGCCAGGGTGAAGCGATCCGCCACCAGCCAGCCGCTTTCGGGCAGCACGCCCTCCAGATAATCATAGATGGCCGGCATCTCCCCGGCCTCGGCCTGGTCCGCCGCAGCCAGGTCCGGTTCGCGCTTCAGCCGTTTCGCGACCGCGCGGTTGAAGAAGATCTTCTGCCCGATCGGCTGCACCACCGTATCGCCGAACTCCTCATACCAGATGGTTCTGGCCCGCGCCTTCGGTTCAGCCGGGATCATCTCCTCGCCGGGGCGCAAGGCATCCATATAGGTGATGATCGCGGTCGAATCGCACAGCAGGAAATCGCCATCCTCCAGCGCCGGTATCTTGCCGAAGGGCGATCCCTTCAGATACGCATCCGCCCCCCGGCCGAACCCGGCCGCCTGCACCTCGACCGCGATCCCCTTTTCCGCGGCGAAGACAATGACTTTGCGCACAAAGGGCGATGGCCGCGCGCCATGGATAATCATATCGTCTCTCCTCCTGTCATCGGGTCGGTGGCCGCATCCTGCCAATCCAGTAGCGATATGCAACTATTTTATGCGGGCAAAGCAACCGGCTCCAGATAGGGCGCCACGACGCCCATCACCCGCGCGACCGTCTCCGCCTTCTCGCCCACCGGCGCGACATAGTCGATCACCGCGCGCGCCGCCGCCTCGCCCCCGCACGCCATTCCCACGCCTCGCGCGATCGCCCAGGCGCTCAGATATTGGGCCGCCATGCATCCGCCCGCGGTCGCGACCGATCCATGCGCCACGAACGGCGCATCGATCACCCGCACCCCGGCCGCGATCACCCAGGGCTTGCTGGTTACGTCGGTGCAGGCGGGCAGGTCGCCGATCAGCCCCAGCTTCGCCAGGATCAGCGCGCCCGAACATTGCGCGCCGATGATCTGCCGACGGGGGTCCAGCGCGATCCGCGCCATCAGCGCCTCATCGGCCGCCATGTCGAGCGTCCTCACCCCGCTGCCGACCAGCACGATATCGGCCTCGCCCGCAAATTCCAGCGGCTGCTGCACATCGACCCGCACGCCGTTCATCGACGTCAGCGTCTCGCCCGGCCCGCACATCTCCGCGCGCCAGCCCGGCACCCGGTTGAGCAACGCCAGCGCCACGAAACTGTCCAGTTCGTTGAACCCGTCAAAGGTCAAAATCGCAACCCGCATTGCCGCCTCCATCATTCGTCCCGCCATCGGAACCCCGTCTCTAGGAGCGGACGAACATGGCCGCGCGATCCGCTCGCGCGCAATTGGCTACTATCAGAATTGCGGCCCGGCGACCCCCGGTGCAAGCCTCTTCGGCTCAGGCGTGGATCCAGACCCGGCGTCATAGCCAGATCCGGCCCCTGACCCGGCGCTGGCCCCAGGCCCGGCTCCGGCCGGCACCATCGTCCGGGTATAGTCGATCCGTATCCGCACCCAGCTACCCACCATCTGCTTGCCGTTGACCCGCGGCGGCATCACCAGGAATTGCCAGGCCGCCAGCCGCACCGCCTTGGCGAAGCCCGATCCCAGCGGGGACTCGCCCAGCGTCTGGCAATTTTCGACATGATAATGATCGACCGTCTTGCACGCGACCAGGCCATAGCCCTGCGCCGGCGCGTTGGACGGCAGGTAGGTCGACAGTTCCGCATGGGTCGGCCGCCGATACCATTCCGCCTCGAACAACTGCACCCCGCCCGGCCCTTCGCCCGGCCCGGCCACCGCCGCACTATCGCCCTTGCCCTGCCCTGCCCCCTGCGCGCCCTTGGGCATGTTGCCGATATCGGCCGACGCCATCTGCTCGCGGTTCAGCGTCAGGAAGGGGAAGGGCGACGGCGGCTGCTGGGCCGGCTTCTCAACCGGGATCGGCGGGCGGACGACCGGGTCGGCCTGTTTCTGCGGCGCGGCCTTGGTCTGCTCCCGCTTCTCCGCCTTCTCGGCCTTGGCCTGCTGCTGATCGGTCTTCTGCCCCGTCTCCACGTCGAACGTCACCGGCAACCGGTCGTCGACTCGCGGCGGCTCCATCTTCGGCGACAGGGTGAACAGCGCGAGCAGCAGCAGCAGGTTCAGCACCAGCGCGAACGCCATGCCGCCCGCGCGCTGCCGCACCTTGTCCCACGAAATCGCAGGAACCCGGAAAATGGAAGTCAATGTCAAACGCGCCGACCAAACAGGACTCTATGGGTAAGTCCATGCCCAGACGGCACCGGACAGTCAACGCCGTAAGCCGGCAGGCCGGAGGCGCAGGCCAACCCGTAGGCCGGCAGGCCGCGCTATGCGTCCATCAACACACATCCTCTTCGCGCACCACCGGCCGGCTTTCCCGCGTCGCGCGCATCCGGCTCGTCTTGTCGTCCTCGTCGCTGGTCAGCACGACATGATCGTCATGCACTTCCAGCAACACGCCGGCGAAGGGAAAACCGTCCAGGCTCCCCGTCACCCGGTAACTGACCGGATCGCCGACCTTGAAGGTCGCGGGATCGGTGTTGAAGGTAAAGGGACAACCGCCCTCGCCCATGCCCTGCATATCGTCTCTCCTTTACCACCATATTATGCGTCCGCGCCGTCCGATCAAGCTGCCCAAAGCCTCTGCACAAGCGATCACCGCCTCGCTAAAGCCCCCGCCATGGACATCCGCTTCGCCACCCCCGCCGACCTTCCCCTGCTCCACCCCGTGATCGAGCGCGCCTATCGCGGCGACGCCGCCCGCGCCGGCTGGACCTTCGAATCCGACCTGCTCAGCGGCCCGCGCACCAGCCTCGATACACTTCGCACGATCCTCGCCAGTCCTGCCGAACGGCTGGTGGTCGCGCTGGATGCGGGGGAAATGCCGATCGGCTGCGTCCAGATCACCGATAAAGGCGACGGCATCGCCTATCTCGGCCTGCTCTGCATCGATCCGGCGCGCCAGGCCGGCGGCCTTGGCCGTCGCCTCATCGCCGCGGCGGAGGATCATGCCGCCCGCCTCTTCGCCACTCGCCTCATGGAAATGACCGTGATCGACAGCCGCACCGAACTGATCGCCTGGTACGAACGCCGTGGCTACGCTCCGACTGGCGAGACGTGCCCCTTTCCGATTCCGCTCGATCCGCCGCTCGCGATGACGGTGCTGGCGAAAGCGCTGGCGACCCGAAACGAACTCGGCTAGGTCCGCGATCGATGCTTACCAGGCTCTACCAATGGACGCTGGCCAAGGCCGCGCACCGCCACGCCGAACGCTGGCTTTTCGCCATCAGCTTCATGGAATCGAGCTTCTTCCCGATCCCGCCCCATCCGCTGCTCGGCCTGATGTGCCTGGCACGCCCGGAAAAGGCGATCCGCTTCGGGTTCATCTGCACCCTGGCCTCGGTGCTGGGCGGCCTGCTGGGCTACGCCATCGGCCATTTCCTCTATGAAGCCGTCGGCCAGCAAATCCTCTCCGCGCTCGGCCTCACCGCCAAATTCCCGGTCGCGGCCTGCTATCTGCGCGATTACGGCGCGGAAATCATTCTCATCAAGGGCGCGACGCCCATCCCGTTCAAGCTCATCACCATCACGGCGGGCTTCGTCGGGTTGTCGCTGTTCACCTTCCTCTGGGCCAGCATCGTCAGCCGCGCCTTCCAGTTCATGCTGGTCGGCTTCCTGTTCTGGAAATTCGGCCGCCCGATCAAAGCCTTTATCGAGAAATATCTGGCCCTTCTTTCCGCGCTCTTCCTGGTGCTGATCGTCGGCGGGTTCATCGCCGCCTCGATGCTGACCGGCGGCGGCAAGAAGGACGACAGGTGCAGCCACGCCACCATGGCGACGATCGGCCGATAACGCCCATGCGCGCCCCATTCGCTGCGCTCATCGCCGCCTTCTCGGCCCGGCCGAAACTGGCCGCGCTGCTGGCGGGCCTCCTCTCCGCCACCGGCTTCGCCCCGCTCGACCTCTGGCCCGTCACCCTTGCCTGCCTCGCAGCGCTCATCATCCTGATCGAGCGCGCGCCCGACCGCCGCGCCGCCTTCACCCGCGGCTGGCTGTTCGGCGTCGGCCATTTCACCCTGGGCCTCAACTGGATCGCCCACGCCTTCACTTTCCAGGATTCGATGCCGCACTGGTTCGGCTATGGCGCGGTGGTCCTGCTGTCGCTCTACCTCGCCGTCTATCCCGGCCTCGCGACTCTGGGCGCATGGTGGCTCAATCACAAACTCCCCTCCCGCAAGCATTGGGGGGAGGCACGTGACTCCGGCCAAGGGCAACGAGATTTGGCGGCTCAGCCGCCTAGTCGCGGCGAGGTGCGCACAAGCGCGACCTTCACCATCCTCCTCGCCGCCACCTGGCTCGCCACCGAATATCTCCGCGCGACCCTCTTCACGGGCTTCGCCTGGAACCCGCTCGGCGCCACGCTCCTGCCCACCGGCATCGCCATCACCGCCACCCTGATCGGCACCTATGGCCTGGGCGCGCTGACGATCCTCGCCGCCGCCGCCCTGCGCCTCGCCCTCCGCCGCCAGTTCCGCCCGGCCGCCACGATCGCCGCGCCCCTTGCCGCCCTGGCGCTCTGGGGCCTCCTCTCGCCCGCTCCGGCCACGCCCCCAGGCGCGCCCCGCATCCGCGTGGTCCAGCCCAATATCGGCCAGGACGAAAAATATTCGCCGCAACTGGAAGAAGCGCATTTCCGCACCCTCGCGGCCCTGTCCGGCACGCCGCGCCCGGCCCCGCGGCTGATCTTCTGGCCCGAAGCCGCCATCCCCGCCTATCTCGACATGGAACCCGACTGGCGCGCGCGCCTCGCCGGGCTGCTCGGCCCCGGCGACCTGCTGATGACCGGCGCGACCAAGGTCTATTTCAAGCCCGACCCGGACAGCCCGATGGGCGAATCCAAACTGGCCGGCGCCAATAACAGCCTGTTCATCGTCACCCCCGATGCGCGGCTGCTCGGCCGCTATGACAAGGCCCATCTGGTGCCCTATGGCGAATATCTGCCGATGCGGTCGCTGCTCCAGCCCCTCGGTCTCTCCCGCCTCGTCCCCGGCGACGCCGATTTCTGGCCCGGCCCCGGCCCGCAAAGCCTGCCCCTGCCCGCCACGCTCGGCCGTCCGGAACTGAAAATGGGAGTCCAGATTTGCTACGAGATCATTTTCTCGGGCCATGTCATCGACGCCGCCAACCGCCCGGCCTTTCTCTTCAACCCCTCCAACGACGCCTGGTTCGGCAGTTGGGGGCCGGTCCAGCATTTGGCGCAAGCCCGCCTGCGCGCGATCGAGGAAGGCATCCCCATCATCCGCTCCACCCCGACCGGCGTCTCGGCGATCATCGATGCGCGCGGCCATGTCGTCCACGCGCTCGGCCTCAACCGCGCCGGTTTCCTCGACTCCGGCCTGCCTCCCGCGCTATCCCCCCCGCTCTTCGCGCGGCTCGGCAACTGGGCGCCCGGCCTGCTGATGCTCATCCTGCTCGGCGCGGCCATTGCCATCCGCCGAGGCAAAAGCTAATAGCGACATAAAGTTTTCTTTATGTCCTTTCGTCCGCCCATGTCTTACGGGAGTCCCATGCGTAACCAATTCCTCTTCACGTCGGAATCCGTTTCCGAAGGCCATCCCGACAAGGTCGCGGACCAGATTTCCGACTCGATCGTCGATCTGTTCCTGTCGAAAGACCCCGAAGCCCGCATCGCGTGCGAGACCCTGACCACGACCCAGTTGGTCGTTCTGGCCGGCGAAATCCGCTGCAAGGGCGTCTATGAAAATGGCGCCTGGGCGCCCGGCGCGCAGGAAGAGATCGAAGCCACCGTCCGCGAAACGGTCAAGCGCATCGGCTACGAGCAGGACGGCTTCCACTGGCAGACCTTCCGCTTCGAAAACAACCTGCACGGCCAGTCCGCGCACATCGCGCAGGGCGTCGATGAAAGCGGCAACAAGGATGAAGGCGCCGGCGATCAGGGCATCATGTTCGGCTATGCGTCGGACGAAACCCCCGACCTCATGCCCGCCACCCTCTATTACAGCCACAAGATCCTGGAACGCATGGCCGCCGACCGCCATGGCAAGGTCGTGCCTTTCCTGGAACCCGACGCCAAGAGCCAGGTGACGCTCGAATATATCGATGAAAAGCCGGTTCGCGCCACCGCGCTGGTCGTCTCGACCCAGCATGCCGCCGGCATGGACAATGACGACAGCCGCGCCGAACTGCGCGCCTATGTCAAGGGCGTCATGGCCGACATCCTGCCCGAAGGCTGGCTGCCGGGCGATGAAGCCATCTACGTCAACCCGACCGGCCTGTTCGAAATCGGCGGCCCCGACGGCGACGCCGGCCTCACCGGTCGCAAGATCATCGTCGACACCTATGGCGGCGCATCGCCCCATGGCGGCGGCGCGTTCAGCGGCAAAGACCCGACCAAGGTCGACCGCTCGGCCGCCTACATCACCCGCTATCTGGCGAAGAACATCGTCGCCGCGGGCCTCGCCCGTCGCTGCACGATCCAGCTCAGCTACGCCATCGGCGTTGCCGAGCCGCTCTCGCTCTATGTCGACCTGCACGGCACCGGCACCGTCGAGGCTTCGGCGATCGAAGCCGTCCTGCCGACGCTGGTGCGCCTGACGCCCAAGGGCATCCGCACCCATCTGGGCCTCAACAAGCCGATCTACCAGAAGACCGCCGCCTACGGCCATTTCGGCCGCACCCCCGACGGCGACTATTTCCCCTGGGAAAAGACCGATCTGGTCGACGACCTCAAGGCCGCGCTGGCCTGACCTGTTTAGCCCCTCCCCTTTAAGGGAGGGGTAGGGGGTGCGGGCTGTCGTCCACGCGCACTATTGGAGCCACACTCCCACCCCGCAGCGACCAGGTCCGACTTCGCCGAACCAAGTCTCGCTGCCCCTCCCCTGAAGGAGAGGGGGTGTATCTTCCCAAATATCATCCAATCCCAAAAGGGCGTCGAAGCACCATGCTTCGGCGCCCTTTCCGCCTCCTCGCCACCTGTCCATAAGATGACGAAAAGTTCACTAGGAAAGCGGTTCCTCCCGGCCCATACCGCCCTTGTCGGGTTCGCCACCCCTGTCGGACCCGGCACCTCTCCCCAAAGAGGCTTTCAATGACAAAGATGGTTGCCACAGCCCTCCTCGGCCTCGCTCTGATCGCCGGCAATGTTGCTCCTGCATCTGCCGCCCCCTGCAAGGACGCGAAGGGCAAGTTCGTCAAATGCGCCCCCAAACCGCCCGTGAAAAAGGCCGTCTGCAAGGATGCCAAGGGCCGTTTCATCAAGTGCAAATGACCTGACGAACGAAGGCGGCGGGCGGCTTTGAGCCATGTCCCGCCGAAACCGGCGACGCCCCTCCTCAGCGTTTGCCGCCAACTGCTTGTTATTCTGTCCCTTCCCGCTACCCTGCCTGCACAGAAGGGGTTCGGGAGGGGACAGGTTCATGCGTATCACATCATTGGCTCTGGCGGTCGCGCTGGACGAATGGGTGGTAAAGCTGCGCATGACCTCACCGTCTATGATGCGTCCCAGCTCGACACCGCCATGGACCGGATGATGCAGCAGATCGGCTGGCCCAAGGCTTTCCCGCCCGTTCCCCCAGCAACCCCGCTTGCCCTCCCCATCCCGTCCCGCTATCGGCGCGTCCCATGACAGCGCATAAATCCGGCGATCCCACGACCCTCAACCGCCTATATGGCCGCCAGTCCGGGCACAAGCTGCGCCAGGGGCAGCAGGAACTGGTCGACACCCTGCTCCCCGCCATCTCGGTGCCGGAAGACGGCGAAATCACCGCCGCGGGCCTGTTTGGCTATGACCGGCCGCTCCATTTCGAGATCGGCTTCGGCGGCGGCGAACATATGGCCCATCGCGCCGACATGCTGCCCGACCATGGCTTCATCGGCGCCGAACCCTTCCTCAACGGCGTCGTCACCGCGCTCGGCCATGTCCGCGACCAGGCGCTGGGCAATGTCCGCCTCCACATGGGCGATGCGCTCCAGGTGCTGAGCCGCATCCCCGACGGCGCGCTCAGCTTCGTCTATCTGCTCCATCCCGATCCCTGGCCCAAGGCGCGCCATGCCAAGCGGCGGATGATGAACCCAGGCCCGGTCGCGATGATCGCGAAGAAGCTCAAGCCCGGCGGCGAGTTTCGCTTCGGCACCGATCATCCGGTCTATCTGCGCTGGGCGCTCATGGTGATGAACGGCCATCCCGACTTCGAATGGCTCGCCAGCGAGCCCAGGGATTTCCAGACCCGTCCCGGTGGCTGGCCCGAAACCCGCTACGAGGCGAAGGCCCGGCGTATCGGCCATGAGGTCTGGTACTTCCGCTATCGGCGCAGGTAGATCGCACGACAGCGTCGAGGAGACAGCTCTCCTGCGGCCTGGCCGATCCACGCCCGCCGTCCTTCAGCGATGATTTCCGCTACCGCGATTATTCGGCAAGCAACAGAGCCTCCGCCTGATCCGCCAAGGCTGGATTGGCGAGATTCGCCAGATAATCGGAACGTGCGCGCGCCATCTGCGCTGTTGTTTCGGGATGGGTGGATACCCAGAATGCGCCGGACGCGATACCGTCCAGAATGGCCTCGCCCGCTTCCATCGGCGTCAACCCGCTCTGGGAGATCATGGCGTGCATCATCTCGCGCTGACGCTCGATGAAGCCGGACTGGCGATCCGTCGGCGCATCCTCGAAAATGCGCGTCGCCACCTGGGCAGGCAACACCGCCGAAACATGGATCGGCGCTTTCTTGAGTTGCATTTCGAGATAGAGGCATTCGGTGAAGCTCAACACGGCATGTTTGCTCATCATATAGGGCGCCTGGGTGGGCATCATGCCCAGGGCGCCTATGGACGCAACGTTCGCAATATAGCCGGGCTTGCCGCTTTCCAGCATATGCCGCGCAAAAATGCGGCAGCCATGGACAACGCCCCGCACGTTGATCGACAGCAGCCTATCCCAGGTATCGCCTGAAATCTCCCAGCTGAACCCGATGGTTTCGATTCCGGCATTGTTCACCAGCAGTCCGACTTCGCCATATCGGCCATAGGCGGCGTCGGCGAGGCGTTCGAGCGCGGCGACATCGCCAACGTCGGTCGCGACCGGCAACGCCGATCCGCCGGCGGCTTCGATTCCCACAGCCAGCCGCGCGATCCGATCCTCGACCACGTCGGCAAGCACGACATTCATGCCGATCGCCGCAGCGACACGCGCCAACCCTTCGCCAATTCCGCTGCCTGCACCTGTGATGACAGCCGTCCTGCCCTTGAAAATCTCTGCCTTGTTCATGGCCCCCTCCCTTTCGCGCCGATCATTTGTCGGTTTTGTCGATCGCCGGATGCGACCAGTGCGGAGGCTCCCGGCGGGGCAATGTGTCCATGCCATCCAGGCTGCGCACCGGAATGTTCTGATGCCAGGGAAAATGCATGCTGAAACCGATCAGGCCACTGCGTTCCGCTGCCGGCAGATAGCTCATGGCCAACACGGTTTCCGCAAGATATGCGACGTCTTCCGTCGGGAAGTCTTCCGGTATCATAGCCGCCAGCCAGGAACGTCTTTTCGGCTGCTTGCGCGCCTGCGCCCTCATCCTCGATGCCGACATAATAGCCGGTGCGCCCATAGAAATAGGCGACGGGGACCATCGCCTCTCCGGCCTGCATCACCGATTGCAGGCGCGCAATATAGGTAGCGAGCGGCTTGACGGCCGGCCAAATGGGATTGGTTTCGTCGAACATGGTGGAAAAACCGCCTGCAAAGGGACTCGGCTGGAACGCATGCCAGCCGGGCCAATCGCTGGCATGGAAGCGATAGTTCATGCCGTGCAGGATCATGGAATTCACTCCGCCCGCAATCAGCAGGTCCACGCGGCGACGCATTTCGTCCGGCGTCACCTCATAGGCGCGGTCCTTCCAGACCAGGCTTTCCGCCGACACCAGCGGCCGGCCGTAGAGATGCGCGGCCGACCGCGCGAAGCGCATGAACAACGGATCGCCGTCATGCACCAGATCCTCGGTTTCGGGAATGTCCGCTAGGCCATAGCCTTTGATGATGTCGAATGCCCCGCCATGCGCCTGAAACTTGGCCTTGATCCCATGTGCATGATTCCATGCGACGAATGGCTCGATGAACCCGGCGATCATCATATCGGACACGGTCAGCCGATAATCGGAGCGCACCCGCTCGGCCAGTTCATCGCCGGCACTGTTGAAATAGGGCGGAGACCAATGTTCGTCCCACGCCTGCATCCAGCCGGGCTGCACGACGAAGGGCAGATAGGGCGTCAGATCATAGCCTCGCCGCTTGCGGAACTCGCCCAGAAATTGCGGGCCCCATTGGATGTCCTGCATCAATTCGAGGCTGTCGACGAAGGTCGAGCGGATGCCGACTGGATTCTCGCCCAATGGATCGCCGACGCGCGCGGCATGGGCGGCAAAGGCGGTGGGGTCCATATGATCGAGGATAAGCTGCGGCCCACGACCAGCCGCTCCCAGAACGCCGACATCGGACGCATATTGTTTGAACAGGAAGACCTGCCACACGCCCGGTGGCGGGGTCCAGTCCAGCGTCCCGTCTTCGCGCAGCCTGTCGGTCAATACGATGCGGCTTGACGCATCGAGCGCACCCGGCGTCTCAACATCTTTCCATGGCGAAATGGTGAAGCCCATCGGCCCTGCCGCGGCGCCATTGAGCGTGGGTGCGGCGCCCTTCATGGCAACGACCGCAACGATGCGGGCGCGGGCGTCCAGCCGCTTGCCCCAATCGGCAAATTCCGGCGCCTTCACACGGGCATCCAGAAAGTTGAGCGCGCCCAGCCGGCGGGTGCGCTTGGGTATCTCGACCGGGATTGGGCCTGCCGTGCCGCCCTGTACCTCGGTCCGCGCCATGGCGAGTTCAGTAAAGGCCTTTTCCGGCGGAATCGCGACGCCACCGCCCGACGGCCAGGACGAACCAAGCGTGTAATCGAGGCTGAGGCCCAATGCCTTGGCCGCTTCCCCAGCCGCGCGGACATGCACGAAGAAGGACGGCTCGGCATAATCGTTGACGACCGCCTTCTCCTCCGGCGTCAGCGTCACGAAATTGGGCGACATCGCCTGAATTTCACCGCCCGCAAAGCCATTGTCCGCCATCAGCTTCACTTCGCGGCGCAATTCTTCTTCGCTCACCGCGGCACCCGGCCACCACCAGCGTAAACGGGGCTTGGCTTCCGCGGGCGGGTGAGCAAAACCCTCCTCCAGGGAGCCTGCCATGGCCGGGAGCGATGCCAGCATGGCCGATGCCGTCAATAGGCTGGCCACCAATCTGCGTGTCATCGTCATGGCTTCACAGGCCCTTCTCTTTAAAAGGTGACGGGACACAGCGCTTCCTGGCTGCCGCCCTCCGCAAACCCGCGGCCTCAGAAAATGCGGGCGCATCATCATAACATGCGATGGAGCGCGCCGACCGAGATAGCGTCACCCGCCGGCTCGCCCATGATGGTTCGGCAGTCGGCGCCGGAATCATGGCTCAGGGCTTCCGATCGATACGGTCGAGCCGGACCACGCCGGTCAACACCGGATCGGAGGCGGACGTCGAAACCTCAACCCTAAGTTTCCCTGCCGACATTTCCCAGCGTTGCGTCCGGGCATTGAAATCGGCCAGCACGCGGGGATCGGCTATAACCGTTACTTCTCGGCTTTCGCCTGGCTTCAGGTCCGGCTTCGCCCAGCCGATCAGCCGTTTCGCCTTGCCGGGCCGGGTGACATAGATTTGCGGCACATCGGCACCCTCGCGGCTGCCGCTGTTGGTCACTGTGAAACGGACCGTCAGGGTCTTGCCGCCCGTGACCTTCAGTCCCTCATAGCGAAAGCTGGTATAGCTGAGGCCATAGCCGAAGGGGTAAAGCGGCTTCGCGCCCTTCCGGTCGAACCACCGATAGCCGACGTCTGACGCTTCGGGACAATGAATGTCGAACGGCTTGGTCCCGGCCTGGAGCCCATATACAGCGCGGGTTTCCTTGTCCGCCGCTGGCGCGTTGGAGCCGGGAAGTACCGGATTGGGCAGTTGCTCCACCGACGCAGGGAACGTCACCGGCAAATGCCCCGAAGGATTGACCTTACCTGTCAGCACGCGGGCGATCGCCGCCCCCCCACGCTGCCCGCCATACCAGGCGGACAGGATCGCAGACACCTTCGTTTGCCATGGCATGATAACCGGATTGCCGGTCTCAAGCACCACCACGGTTTTGCCGTTGGCGCTCGCGACCGCATCGATCAATTCGTCCTGCCCTTCCCCCAACGACAGGTCGGGCTGATCGATGGCCTCCGCTGCATATTTTTCGGCGAAGATGATCGCCATATCCGCCGCCCCGGCCGCCCCGGCCGCTGCCGCGACATCCTTGCCATCCAGATAGCGGATGTCCGCATCCGGCAATTCGGCGCGCAGCGCGTCGAGTGGCGCCGTACCGCCATAGCCGCGCTTGGCGAAGCCGGCGGCGGGACCGCTCGACGCGCCCTTGGTCACACGCTTCAAGCCCCCGACCGGCGCAACCTGGCTCGACCCGCCACCGCCCGGCACGCCGATATCGGCATTGCCCCCGATGACGACGATCCGCCTGACCGACGCCGCAAGCGGAAGCATGTTCTGCTCGTTGCGCAACAGCACGATGCCCTGTTCGGCGGCGCGCTGCGCGATGGCGGCATGCGCGTCATAGTCGATCGATTGTCCAGGTTGCAGCGGATGGTCCGCGACGCCATGCGCGTACATGGCGCGCAGGACACGCCGTGCAGCGGTATCGATGGCAGTTCTAGGAACGCTGCCCTCCTCAACCGCCTTGACGAGCAGGTCGGAGAAATAGCGCTTTCCGTCCAGTTGCTCGCCCGACTGCTGGTCGAGGCCCGCAAGGATCGCCTCGGTCGAATGAACGGCGCCCCAGTCCGACATGACGAAGCCCTTATAACCCCAATCCCGGCGCAGCACGTCCGTCAGCAAAAATGGATGTTCGCAGGTATAGATGCCACCCACCCGATTATAGCTGCACATCACGGAACCCGGATCGCCCCTTTCGATGCCGATTTGAAAGGCCAGCAGATCGCTTTCCCGCATCGACGCCTCGTCCATTTCGACCGAAGCGACATTGCGGCCAGTCTCCTGATTATTGAGGGCATAATGCTTGATAGTGGCGATAATATTGTTGGATTGGACCCCGGCAATTTGCCCGCCAACCAGAATACCCGCCAAGAGCGGATCTTCGCCCAGATATTCGAAATTCCGTCCCGCTCGCGGATCTCGCACCAGATTGACGCCGCCAACCAGCATGACGTTGAACCCCTTGGCACGCGCTTCCGCCCCGATCATCGCCCCGCCCGCGCGCGCCAACTGCGGGTCCCAACTGGCAGCCAGCGACATGCCGGATGGAAGCGCCGTCGCCACCTCGCCTTTGCGCATATCCATCAGGTTCGAAACGCCCAGGCTGGCATCCGTTTCAACCAGCATCGGAACACCTAACCGTTCCACCCCCTCGACATAGCCCGCGCCGACCGTCATCCCCTGGGGACGCTTCGCCGGAGCGACCATGGCGGCGATAGGGCCATGGAGAAGACGCAGCTTCTCCGCAAAGGTCATTTCCGCCAGCGCATTTTCTGCGCGCCGGTCTGCGGGAACAGTTTCTTCCCTGGCTTGCGCCGAAATACTGCCAATAAGAGCCAGGCAAAGCGCGGCAGGTAGCTTGGTCATGATGGTCTGCTATCCCCTCGACAGGGCAGGCCGGCGGCCACCCATTGATTATGGGGCTGGGATAACGCGCTTCTGTTGCCCGGTCAATATTCGATCGATATCGTTCGATTAATGGCATGACGGTCGATTTCCTATCTCCATCATTGCTTCCAATCCCGGCATCGGCCAAAAAAGGGGCGACATGCCAAAGAAAAGCACCGCCAAAGCCTTCGTGCCCAAAAGGGGCCGTCCTACCGCCGATCAGTTGGCTGCGATTGAGCAGACAATCCTGACGACCGCCCGCGATATGTTTCTTGGAGGCAGCTACGATGCTGTCGCAATGGAGAATATCGCTGCTGTCGCAGGAGTCTCCAAAGGGACGCTGTACGCCCGTTATCCCTCCAAGGAAGCACTGTTCACAGCGATCGTCGAGAACAGGGTGAACCAGTGGTCCGCCGAAGCAGCGCAACAGGATCACCTGCTCAGCAAAGATATCGGGGAGCGTTTACGACATCACGGCCATACCATCGCGCATTCTGTAACCCAGCCCGAAGTCCTCGCATTTCAGCGCCTGCTCTTCGCCACGCGCGAGCGCTTCCCGCAATTGTCGAAGGCGATGTACGAGGCGGGCTATCTCTACATCGTGCGCCTGATCGCCCGGGATATCGCAGAAGCCGCCGAAAGGGACGGCATTCCTGCCCGCCAGCCCGAAACCATCGCACGCATGTTCGTGTCCGCCATTACCGGATGGCATCTACAGGAAAGCGGCGAACACCCCATCACGCTGGAAGAAATCATCGGAGCAGCAGACGGAACCACCGATCTATTCATGGCGGCCAGAGCCCTTTGGTAGGACTTGAATTTAGAACGGTATCGTGCGATATGACCCTCTATCGATAAGGAGGATACCGAAACATGCGCCGTTTCCTGATTGCCGCTGCTGTGACTCTGACACTAGCGAGCACGCCCGTGCTGGCCCAGACGACATCTGCTCCTGCATCTTCGGCCCCGGCTAAGCCGAAATATACGTCTACGGATACCGATCTCGGCACATTGCTCGACGATCCTGTCGCCAAGGCTATCATCGAAAAGCACATCCCCGGCCTGACCACCAACGATCAGGTCGACATGGCTCGCGGAATGACCCTGAAGGCCATTCAGCAATATTCGCCGGACGAGGTCACGGATGCCCGTCTCGCGGCGATCGACGCTGAACTTGCCAAGCTGCACTGAAAAGAGCGACAAACATGAGACGAAAAGGGCGCCCCAGCGGGCGCCTTTTTTGTCCGATACGCATTCCGCCAGCGCTCACGCGGGCATCCTCCATTTTCTTCAATCGCACGGGAACCGTCATTTCGGCCACCGACAGATGCCAGGCGATTTCCCGAGTGGTTGCACGACCGTTGATGCGCAGAATAGCGATGATTGCGGCGTCCAGCCTGTCCAGCCGCCGCAGTGCCGGGGGGCCGCATTCTCCTGATTTACACTGCAATTTGCTCCCCAAATGCCCCGTCAGTCGGACCATCCTTCCAACGACATCTGATAAAAAATGGGCCAGTCTGACGACCGGCCCAAGATGAGTTAGGAGAAATGCCTAGAAGGCATCTTATAATTGAACGATATAGTTCGATTAAGCAAGCCTGTTTTCGGATTCATCTTTTTCTATCCGTCACGTTGGCGCCATCGGGATCGGGTCGTCGTCGCCGGGCTTACGCGGCGTCACCAGGCGTGTCGCTTTGCGCGCAATCTAGTGCTCGATGCTTTCGACGATTTCATAAACGACCGGCACGAAGATGAGAGAGAGCGCCGTCGACGTGATGAGGCCACCTATCATCGCCAGCGCCACGATCGTCATCACGATGGGCCGCGGCGCGCATAGAATACTGGTGGCACAATTTCGATATAATCGTATCATATTTTCTGATTTTCTACGCATATTCAAATTCCATGACGGCGCCATTTCTAATATCATTTTTGTCAGATGCCTGCGAAGTCCGACAGATGGGCATCCGGAGAGCCAGCGCCATAAACTAAACATTGCCGAGACGAATTGTTACTTTTATAAGCTTTTAGATAGATAAAGACAGTCTAAATCATCGCTTCCTGTCCGAGCTGACATCGAAAAACGCCCGATCACAATATCGGTCGGAGCCGTGCAAATACCCTTTTACACGCGTCGCCATCATGTATATAAGTTACGCACAGAGGCATTGAGAAAATGCCTCTGTTCGATCCAGCAAAAAAGGCGGATCGAGCATAATGGGGAGGATATCCATGCGAACCAAGCGTGTTTCGCGCAGCCTATTGCTGTGCTGCAGCCTTTTGGCCCTTACATTGCCTGAAATCGTCAGCGCTCAAGTCACGGATACAGAGATAATTGTTACGGCCACCCGCCGCGAGGAAAAGCTTCAGGAGTATCGATGTCCGTCAATGTCGCGACGGGAGAGCAACTACAGAAATTCAATATTTTCGACGCCAAAGACGTGCAGCAACTCGCGCCCGGTTTGGAGTTGACGAATACGACCGGTCGCAACAACACTACAACCTTGCGCGGCGTCACCTTCGATCCGGATCAGGGCACTGCTCCTGCCGTCCAAGTCTATTATAATGAGATTCCAACCGACGCGCAGACCGCCTATACCGCACTATACGACATTTCCCAGATCGAGATACTGCGCGGTCCGCAGGGCCTGTTGCGTGGATTGTCGGCGCCCGCTGGTTCAATCACCATTGGCACCCGCCGCCCGAATTTCGACACGATCGAAGGTTTCATGCAATCGACCGCCACCGATCGTGCGGGCTACAACGTCCAGGGCGGTGTCTCCCTCCCCTTTTCCGACACGCTGGCGATCCGCGTGGCCGGCTTGGTCGACGGCAATCGCCTGAACAATGTCACAAACGTAAACCTCGGCAAGCGTTCGCGCAGCAGGACCGAAAGCGCGCGCATCACATTGGGCTGGCGCCCAAGCGACGCTTTGAGCGCCTATCTCACCTATCAATATCTGACCGCTGACAATCGCCAGTTCCAGCAATTGGTCGGCAGTGGAAACGAGCCAGTCTACAGCCCGGCCATCTTCGTCAGATTTCCTCTCAAGGACCCAAGCTTCGTCTCCGGCCCCAATCTTAGTCCATCGGATTATGGCGCAGTCAGCGAAGGCATTTTTCGCAACCAGAACGAGACCCATCTGGTCAATCTGGCCTTCGACTATGATCTGGGGGGATCGACGCTATCCTTCGTGGGCGCGCATCAGTTCAGCAAGTTGAAGATTCAGCGCGACCTGGACCCAAGCAATGCCGTGCCCAACTATATCCAGGCTTCCAAGGTCATTACCCCCTATAAGGTGGACACGGCCGAATTGCGCTGGAGCACCAACAATCAGGAAGGATTGGGAGGCGGCCTCGGCATCTTCTACACCAAGCAGACCGGAACCACTATTGTTGACCAACGCAACGACAGTTTCTCCTTTCCGCTCGATCCCAATGGTTTAATCCCTGGCACGACCATTCCCAACCGCTTTCCGGTAGGCGTTCATGTCGTGGTGCCGGTCTATACCCGGACCTGGTCGTTCAACGCCAACCTGCGCTACAAGACCGGCCCGCTGACGATCGAAGGTGGCGTTCGCTATTCGATCCTCAAGGCCATTCAGACGACACAGCAGACGCTGGATCTGGGACCGTTTCCCGATTTTCCATTTCCGGGCGCTCCGGCCGATTATGTGCTGACCGTGGGACCAACGGAAATCATCCCCGCCAATCTCCAGAAGCGCGTGAACAAACCCATTACGGGCGGCGCAACGGTGAACTATGCGCTTGCCGACACGATGAACGCCTATTTCGCCTATGGCCATTCCTTCCGCGCGGGCAGCACCGGCGTATCGGTGCCCGCCGCGATCAGCGACGATCTGATCAGCACGCGGGCAGAAAAGACAGACTCGTTCGAAGTCGGCCTCAAGGGCTCCGTCATGGACCGCAGGATAAATTACTCCATCGCGGCCTTTTACCAGAAGTTCAACGGGTTTCTCAGCCGTTTCACGGCCATCCAATATAATTGCCCCGAAATCAACGGTCAGTGTGACGCGACGGGTCCAGCGATCAACAACGCCATCGACAGCACCAATGGTGGTTTCGACTTCAACTATAACGCAAACGCCAAAGTCAAAGGCATAGAGGCATCTATCGATACGCGCTTTATCGATACATGGGACATGAATGTTTCCGCCGCATATACACGTGCCCGCTTCAGCAATGCGCTGGTGCCTTGCAACGACTTTGACGGATCGGGCTCGCCCAATCAGAACGGTACGCCGAAAATCACAGGAACCGGCAATGTCAGCTACTGCCGCACTAGCGGCCGGATGGCGGAGGTTCCCGATTTCAGCCTGACCGCGAATACGGAACTGCGAATCCCGACCGGGGCCTATACGCCTTTCATCCGCGCCCTCTTCACCTATCGTCCGGGCTTCCATTCGGATCAGGTGAATTATGACTATCGAAGCCGCGAACTGCTCAACCTCTTCCTCGGCGTTCGGGGACCGGACAGTAGATGGGAACTGACCGCATTCGCGCGCAATCTGCTCAACCAGAAGCGGATCACAAATATCTCGCTAGGCAACGGCATTTCACCGACTTCCCAGCCTTTAGGCCCGACGGGCGCTATCCCCTATGATTCCGGTTACCGCCTGGTCAATGTGATGAATCCGCGCGAATTTGGCGCAACAATCAATTTCAAATGGTGACGTCGAATTAGAGAACTGGAAGCGCTGGCACGCCCGCCAGCAAGCTAGCCCGCATGGGCATTATTGACGACGAAAGAGGACTACAAAACTCTGGTAGCGGTCGCTGCGTAGCGGGGACGGCTACCAGAGTCCTCGAAGAACGCAGGTGGTCGAAGCGGGATATCGAGGCTGGAGGAACCGGGCAATGTCTGAGCGCTGGCCAAACGGGCTCAACTGCAATGGACCTCGCCTGCAAATTCTAGATACTGGCCCGTGGCCAGGGCGTTGCCCGGCGAAGGCCGGACAGATGGCAGCATCCTACCAGGAGCGACATGTTATCATTTACCGCTGCAATCAAATATATGAATATTATCAGCCTGTTTAATTGATGCAATAATATCAAAGACTGTATTCCGACCATATATTTGATCGCAATCTGGCAGAAACTTACCGAGCCAATCTTCCGTTTGACAATCTCTGTCGTTTACTGCCAATTTCCTTCCTGGCATTCTCGATCATCTCCAGCTCAGTGACAGCCAAAAGATCTTCCGATACCCGGGTAAGATGGTCCCGCATTGCCGATCGCGCCAAATCACTGTCGCGCGCCACTAGTGCATCGTAAATGCGTCGATGTTCATCGGGCCTGGGATTGATTCCGCCTTGCCGGGCCTGCTCGAACATATGCCGGCAGAGAGGCGATGATTCCCGTAAATCCCACAGATGCTCGACCGCCTGTTCGATCAGGCTATTCTTCGTCCCCTGAGCGATCATCAGATGGAAGGTTCGATCCAATGCCAGCTCAATGGCCGATGCCGGGTCCGCCGCTTCCATGCGGCCCAATATTGCTTTAAGTTCAACCAATTCGTCGTCGGTCATGACGGCCGCGGCCAACGCCGTTGCCTCCCCTTCGAACATTAGTCGCGCTTCGATGAGTTCAAAAGCGCCGACGTTCAGTTCCGCTGTAGCCCGAATATTCGGCGGGGAGATAACGACATAGACACCTGAACCGTGCCGAACTTCAACCAGTTGGCGGATTTCCAGCGCAATGATCGCTTCCCGGATCGTCGGGCGGCTGACGTTGAACTGTTCGGCAAGATCGCGTTCAGGCGGCAGCCGGGATCCCGGCTGATGCACACCGTCCTGGATACCGCGCTCGATTTCAAGCGCCACGCGCTGATATAATTTCAAACGTTCTGCCATGCCACGGACATGTCACAAGGCATGGCGGTTCGCAAGTCATCTTACCAATCTTCCGATGCGCCATTTACCAGTTCCACATGGTGCCGTCTTCCAGCCGCGCAACCGGTAGATAGGCAGGCTTGTAAGGATATTTGGCGGCCAGATCCTCATCGATGTCCACGCCATGGCCGGGCGTTTCGCCGCAGAAGAGTTCGCCCTTGTCGAAATGATAGTCGTGCGGGAAGACGGCATCGGCTTCCTCCGTATGCCGCATATATTCCTGGATGCCGAAATTGGGCACCCATGTGTCGAAATGCAGCGCGGTGCCCATGGTGACGGGCGACAGGTCGGTCGCGCCATGGCTGCCGGTGCGCACCTGATAGAGGGCCGCCAGGTCGGCGATGCGGCGCAGATGCGTGACCCCGCCCGCGCTGACGATGGTGCAGCGGATATAATCGATGAGCTGGTTCTGGATCAGATCCTTCGCGTCCCAGATCGTGTTGAATATCTCGCCCACCGCCAGCGGCGTGACGCTGTGCTGGCGGATCAGCTTGAAGGCTTCCTGATTTTCCGCAGGGGTCACGTCTTCCAGCCAGAAAAGCTGATGGGGTTCCAGCATCTTGGCCAGATTGGCGGCCTCCTGCGGGGTATAGCGATGATGGCCATCATGCAGCAGATGCGGGCCAAAGCCATAGATGTCGCGCAGCGTTTCGAATAGCTTCGGCACGTAGTTGAGCGCCTTGCGGGTGTCCCAGCCGGTGACGGACGGCAGCGCCGCGTCGGCGGGTTCATAGAACAGCTTGCCCCGGCCCACGCCATAGGCGTCCTTGATGCCGGGCACGCCCGTCTGCGCACGAATGGCCTTGTAGCCAAGATCGATATATTGCCCCACCGCGTCCACGGTTTCGGCGATGTCGCTGCCATTGGCATGGCCATAGACCATGATGCCGTCGCGGCTGCGGCCGCCCAGCAACTGGTAGAGCGGCATATTGGCCATTTTTGCCTTGATGTCCCACAGCGCCACGTCGACCGCGGCGATCGCGCGCATCGTCACCGGGCCGCGACGCCAATAGGCACCACGGTAGAGATATTGCCAGATATCCTCGATCCGGCGCGGGTCCATGCCGATAAGGCAGGGGACGACATGATCCTCCAGATAGGCGACCACCGCCTTTTCCCGGCCGTTCATGGTCGCATCGCCAATGCCATAGACGCCCTGGTCGGTCATGATCTTGAGCGTGACGAAATTGCGTCCCGGACAGGTGACGATGACCTTGGCCGATATGATCTTCACTGACGATCTCCCCAAATGAATGCGAGCATGGCGCCCAATGTTGCCGCCTTCATATTGGACTTACCTCTTAATGACAATAGATCAGATAACTTGAAGCTTTATACCGATCGCGTATGAGGGCGAGACATCTCCTGGGATCTGGACACCATCTATGACCACGCATGTTCTGGAATTGCATCCCGACCGGCTACTGCCCGCTGACCCTGCCACGCGGGCGATCGCCAGAGCGCTCTATGACAGCGTCAAGGGCCTGCCGATCGTCAGTCCCCATGGCCATACCGATCCGTTCTGGTTCGCGGGCAATAAGCCCTTCGCCAATGCCACCGACCTGCTGCTGACGCCCGACCATTATCTGTTCCGGATGCTCTATTCGCAGGGCGTGCCGCTCGACGCGCTGGGTGTGCGCAACCCGCAAGCGGACCCGCGCGAGGCCTGGCGGCTGCTGGCGCAACATTATCACCTGTTCCGGGGCACGCCGTCGCGCATGTGGCTCGACTGGGTGTTCGTGCATGTCTTCGGCATGGAAGTCTCCTTGAGCCAAGGGACGAGCGACCTCTATTACGATACGATTACCGATAGGCTGGCGACCGACGCGTTGCGGCCCCGGTCGCTGTTCGACCGCCATGGCATCGAACTGATCGCGACGACCGAAAGCCCGCTCGATTCGCTGGAGCATCACGCCGCCATCCGGACCGAAAATGCGCGTGAAGGCGGCTGGCTGGGGCGCGTCATCACCGCCTATCGCCCCGACCCGGTGATCGACCCGGAATTTGAGGGCTTCGCCACCAATCTGGGTCTGTTTTCCGACCTGACCGGCGAGGATTGTTTCACCTGGTCGGGCTATCTCGCCGCGCATCGCCAGCGGCGCGCCTTTTTCGCGGACATGGGCGCGACGTCGACCGACCATGGCCATCCCACGCCGCGCACCGCTGACCTGAGCGAAGCGGACGCGCGCGCCCTGTTCGAGACGATCTGTTCCGGTCGCTTTTCGGCGCAGGACGCGGAACTGTTCCGGGCGCAGATGCTGACGGAAATGGCCGCTATGAGCGTGGACGACGGGCTGGTCATGCAGATCCATCCCGGATCGTTCCGCAACCATAATGCGCGCCTGTTCGAACGCTTCGGCCGCGACAAGGGCGCCGACATTCCGATGCGGACCGAGTTCGTCGCCAATTTGAAGCCTCTGCTCGACCGCTTCGGCAACGACCCCAGCCTGTCGATCATCCTCTTCACCCTGGACGAAAGCGTCTACGCCCGCGAACTCGCGCCGCTGGCGGGCCATTATCCCTGCCTGAAACTGGGACCGGCCTGGTGGTTCCACGACAGTCCGGAAGGGATGCGCCGCTTCCGCCATATGACGACCGAGACGGCGGGCTTCTACAACACCGTCGGGTTCAACGACGACACCCGCGCGCTGCTGTCGATTCCCGCGCGACACGACGTCGCCCGGCGGATCGATTGCGGCTTCCTGGCGCAACTGGTGATCGAACATCGCATTGCGGAGTGGGAAGCGGCCGATCTGGCGCAAGACCTGACCTATAATCTGGTGAAGAAGGCCTATAAACTGTGAGCGATAGCGCGCTACTGTCCAGCCGGACGCTGGACCGCCTGCCCGCCGCGCTGGCGCAGGCCGACTATGATCGCGATGCCCAGGCGTGCGGGATCGTCCATTTCGGCATCGGCGCGTTCCACCGCGCGCATCAGGCCTGGTACACCGACCGGGCGATGGCGCAGGGCGACAGCGATTGGGGCATCACCGGCGTGTCGCTGCGGTCGGCCGGTGTCGCGCGTCAGCTCAATCCCCAGGACGGGCTTTACACGCTCACCAGTTGCAGCGCGGACGGCCGGACGACGCAGTTGATACGGTCCGTGCGGCAGGTGCTGGTCGCCAGCGATGATCCGGACGCGGTGATCGCCGCGCTTGCCGCGCCGCACACGCATATCGTCACCTTCACCGTCACCGAAAAAGGCTATTGCCGCGCGGCGGACGGATCGCTCGATCTGGCGCTCGCCAATGATGGCAGCATCTACTTTTTCATCGAGCGCGGATTGCAGGCGCGCGCGGAGCGCGGCCTGTCCGGCCTCACCCTGCTGTCCTGCGACAATCTGGCGCATAATGGCCGACAGTTGGAGCGGCTGGTGCGCGCCTATGTCGATGCGCGCAATCCGGCGCTGGCCGCGTGGATCGATCGGGAATGCCGCTTCCCCAGTTCCATGGTCGACCGCATCGTTCCCGCCACCACAGACGGCGATCGCGACGCCGTGCAGGCAGCGATCGGGCTGGAGGATCAGGGTGCGGTCGTGACCGAGCCGTTCAGCCAGTGGGTGATCGAGGATCGCTTTGCCGGTCCCCGTCCGCGCTGGGACGTAGTCGGCGCGGAACTGGTGGCCGATGTCGCACCGTATGAAATGGCCAAGCTGCGGATGCTGAACGGCGCGCATTCGGCGCTCGCCTATCTGGGTCTGCAAAACGGCCATAGCTTCGTCCATGAAGCCGTCGATGATCCGACGATCCGGCCGCTGATCGAAGCGCTGATGCGGCAGGAAGCGGCCCCTACCATCGCCGCCGCGCCGAACCAGGATCTGGACGCCTATGCGACCGCGCTGCTCGCCCGTTTCGCCAACCCGGCGCTCAACCATCGGCTGATCCAGATCGCCATGGATGGCAGCCAGAAAATTCCCCAACGCTGGCTGGAAACCCTGGCCAACAACCAGCGGGACGGCAAAACCTGCCCGGCGATCCTGGAGGCGCTGGCCGCCTGGCGTCGCCACCTGCGCGGTGACAATGCGGTCATGTGGGGCGTTGTCGAAGATCCGATGCGGGAGCAGCTGGCCCCGCTGGCGAAGGGGGAGGCCGCCAGCTTCGCCCATGCGCTGTTCGGCAAGAGCGGCCTGTTCGCAGCGAGTTGGACGGCGAACGATGCCGCCATGCGCGCGTTGATCGAGGCCCTCGGCAGATAGAGGCTATGATGGCATGTGCCCCGGCCTGCGCCGGGGCAGGGAAAGCTATCAAGCGGTGAGATGGTCCGCGGACTTGGGACGATTGCGCAACAAGATCCACAGCACCGCCATACCGATGATGTCGAGCGCGCCCAGCATCACGAACAGCGGCGAATAGCCGAATATGTCGGCGCTCTGCCCGATCAACAGGGTGAAGAGCATCCCGCCGATCCAGGCGATCGTGCCCGCCATGCCGCTGGCCGTGCCGACCATGCGGCTGTCGAACACGTCCGAACACAGCGTAATGAGCGCGCCGTTCAGCATCTGATGCGCGAACCCGCCGACGCAGAAGAGCGCGATCGCAAGCCCCGGCGAACCGGCAAGGCCGATGCAGGCCGGACCGATCATGCACACCGCGCCGATCGACATGGTGATCTTGCGCGACGCCAGCACGCTCGCGCCCCGCCGCATGAGCCAGGGCGGCAGTAATCCGGCGGCCAGCGACCCAAGGTCCGCCGCCACGAACGGCATCCAAGCCCACAGCGCAATGCTTTTCAGGTCCAGATTCCAGACCGCGACCAGATAGAGCGGGATGAAGAAGTTGAAGGTCTGCCATGCCGGCTCGGCGAAGAAACGCGGGATGGCGATGGCCCAGAAGCCACGCGACCGGATCACTTCGGATCGGGTGGACGGGCGCCCCCCATCGCTCGCATCGCCCTGCCCGGCCTTGATCAGCGCGCGTTCTTCCTTGCTCAGGCGGCGATGGCGATCGGGCGTTTCATAGCCGACCCACCATAGGAGCGCCCAGACCAGGCTGAGCGCGCCGGTGACGATGAAGGCGGACTCCCAGCCCCAGGTGAGGATGCAGAACACCACGATCGGCGGGGCCGCTATAGCCCCGACACTGGTGCCCATCTGGAAAGCGCTGGTCGCCAGCGGGCGTTCGCGCGCGGGGAACCATTCCGATACCGATTTGGCGCCAGCGGGAATCGCCGCCGCTTCGGTCGCGCCGAGCATCCCGCGAAAAACAGCCAGCCCCTGCCAACTGGTGGCGAACCCATGCGCCATATTGGCAAGCGCCCAGCCGACCGCGAACAGGAAGAAGCCGAGCCGGGTGCCGAGCAGGTCAAGCACGGTGCCCGCAACCGTCTGCATGATCGTATAGGCGAGCTGGAACGACAGGACGACATAGCTGTAGCTTTCCGTCGTCATCCCCATCTCCTGCTTGAGCGTGGGGGCCGCGACCGACAGCGTCGAGCGGGCCAGATAGTTGAGGATCGTCCCGATCGTCACCAAGCTGATGATCCACCAGCGCAGGTGCCGGATCGGTTTCTTGCCAGAAGAGGTCATGGGCGGGGCGTGTCGATCGGCACGACCTCCAGTGCGGAGACGATGGCATCCCCGACCGTGGGCTTGAAGTTGATCGTGAGGCCGTCCTTGACCGCGGTCGCAGGCAGGCTGCGCGTGATCGCCTTGAGCGTGCCGCCGGCTGCTGCCGCCACGTCGAAGCCAGGAAGCGCTACCTTACCGTTGATCGCCACGTCGAAGACGCGCTTGCCGCGTTCCGCCGACGGTTCGACGAAGTGCAGGATCACGGTGTAACGGCCCGGCTTGGCCGGAATATGATAGGTGAAGTCGCCCGACCGATAAGTGGCGGCCTGATCCCGGTTGGCGGTGCCGGTGATCGCGGCGGCCTGAAACGGCGCGTAGCGGTTCTTGCGTGTGTCGGCCGTGCCGGGTGCGCCGCCGTCGAAAAAAGCGTCGGAGCCGAAGCGATGCGCCGGGTCGGCCGCCGCGAGTATCGCGCCGCTGTCGATGCGGAACGCGGCCGCTGCGTCGCGCCCTACCGTCCAGTCCACGCCGTCGCTCTGCACCCCGCCGTCGAAATGCGCGCGCGCTTCGATCCGGTTCTGCCCTTCGGTCAGGCGAACGCCGGGCCAGACGCAGGTGGCAAAGGCGCAGCCGCGCATCGTGCCGATGGACGTGCCGTTGACCAGCAATTCGGTTTCGGGCGCATTGCTGTAAATCTTGACGTCGGTCACGCCATAGGCGCGATCGACATAGCGCTTGCCTGCAATCTGCACCGCAGGCTGCGCCGACCAGTTGACGCGATAATACCACCAGGCGTCCTTGCGGATCGCGCCGTCATAGGTGACCAGCCCCTTGGTATTGATGTCGATGGAATCGCCTTCCTTGCGCACCTTGGTCGCAAAGTCGAAGCTGTTCCACAGCCAGCTACCCCACAAATAGGGTTTTGCCTTAACCTGCGGCCAGACGCGCTCGTGCAGCCAGGCCTGATATTCTTCGGGCTGGTCGCGGCCCGATGCATTGATCGGCCCGCCCTGCGGATCGTCGCTATGCTGCGACGTCGCGCCGCCCGCGCCATATTCGGTCAGCGCCAGCGGCTGCCCGGCATGTTTCTGATGCAGACCATCCAGCACGGACGAAAAATCTTCCGCCTTGCCATAATACCAGCCCATATAGCGGTTGACGCCCAGCCCGTCGGTAATCCCCGACACGTCGGGCACGCCCGGCATCCCGTTATTCTCGCAGCAATTGGCGAGCACCGTCGGGCGGATCGGATCTTCCGCCTTGGCCAGCGCATTGAGATCGGTCAGAAGCCCGCGCGGATCGGGCACCTCGCTCACCGCCTTGCCGATGAAGTCGGGGCGGTTCGGGCCGAAATCCACCTCATTGGCGATACCCCATACCGCGACGGAGGCATGGTTGTAATTCTGCCGGATCATCTCGACCAGTTGCTGGCGGGCGTTATCGGCCACTACCTTGGGCGCTTCTTTTTCGTCCGGCGACATCGTCCAGGCAGTCACTAGCGGGATCTCGTCCCACAGGATCAGGCCAAGCTTGTCCGCCAGCGCATGAACCGTCGGCCCATGCTGATAATGGGTCAGACGGATCGTGTTTGCGCCCATCTCCCGGATGGTGGACACCATCTTTTCGATGTCGCCTTCGCTCAGCGCCCAGCCGTCCTGGCCGCTATCCTGATGCAGGCCCACGCCGTGCAGGGCCACGACCTTGCCGTTCAGCAGGAAGCCGCGATCGGGATCGAGCGCCATGGTGCGGACGCCGAAAGGCTGGCTGACGCTGTCGAGCAACGCGCCCTTATTGTCCCGAAACTCCGCGACCATCGTGTAGAGATAGGGGTCGGCCGTGCCCTGCCACAGACGCGCCTGGTCGATCGTCAGGTCGATGCGCGCTTCGCCGTCGGTCCGCGCGCTCAACTGCACGGGGCTGGCCTGCCGGGCGACCTCCTTGCCGTCCCGATCCACGAACCGCACAACTACCTGACCACGGAGTGCACGGCCGGCGTCGTTGCGCACGCGCGACAGGATGGAGATCACCGCCTTGCCATTGTCGATGCTACGTGTCTGCGCATAGACCCCGCTGCCGCCATGATCGAGCATCGCGAAATGCGCCGCCTGCGTCACGATCATCTTCACCGGGCGATACAGGCCGCCATGGACGAAGAAATCGCCCGCCAGCGGCAATGTCGGCTGCACGCCCGGCGTTTCGGGCGCGCGGTTATCGACCTTCACCAGCAGGATATTGTCAGCGCCCTGCCGATAGGCTGACGTCGCATCGAAGCGGAAGGCGGAAAAGCCGCCCGCATGGCTGCCCAGCTTTTGCCCGTTCAGCCAGACTTCCGCCGTCCGGCTCGCCGCTTCGAACTCCAGCCACAGACGCTGCGCCCCGGACAGGTGCGCGTCAGGCAGTGTCAGCTTGTACCAGCCGACGCCCTGAGTCTGGTCGATCGGGCGTTTGAGGGTCGCGGCTGCGGGACTGCCGGGCAGGTAGGAGCCGATCCGGTTCCAACTATGAGGCACTTCCACCGGTTGCCATGTCGTATCGCTGGCGGGCGGCGCGGCTGCGTCACCCATTTGGAAGCCCCAGCCTGACGTCAGGGTTACGCTTTGTCGAATTTCCGGTGCGGGCGACACAGCCGCAGATTGCGCCAGAACGACGGTCGGCGCCGCGACCGAACAGAGCAGTGCTGCCGACAGCGTGCATAAGCGATGGGGGATCAAGGCTCTCTCCTGAACAGGATAGTTTTTCAAACTGGTATGACCACGCTGCATTGGAGCGCCTTGGTTGTCAATCCAATTGGCCCCACTTGGCCGTCCACTGCATAGCACCACAAAAATGCTGATCCGGTGGCCGACAGAAAACCGACTACCGGACCAGCCGATGCAGGGGTGCAGCCCTGAATCTATAATAAAATCATTTAGTCCCGCACGGCCCCGCCGGTGGCGGAACGAACCGCGACGGAGCGGAAGAAGTCGAGCTTGCGCGCGTCAGGCCAATTGCCAGGACCAGCGGCCCTGCCCAGTTCCAGCAATGTCCGGCTGGACGGGTCATATCGGGGCCAGTGCAAATCGGCACTGTTGGGATCGCCGGTACGGGCGAAAGCGACCAGCGAACGCGTCATTGCCCGACTGAATAGGCGGTCCTCGCTCGTCCAGGCGCGCGTGGTTCGGAATTGGTTGAAACTGTCCAGCGTACCGAGCCAGAACGGCACTTCGGACGTATGATAAGCCCCCGCCGTAGCAGGATCGAGATCGGTCAGCACGACACCCGGCGCGAAGCTGTGCGCGCGCGAAAATTCATAGCTGAAAATCTTGGACCGCCCATGCGCCGCCTGTGCTCGCGCCCAGCTATCCATCCCGACCGCCATGGTTCCGTCACGATCGGCAGCCCGGGCCTGCGCGCGCGCCTGCTCGTCATTCGACGCCGGATAGAGGCTCAGGAACGTCGAAACCTGCTCGCCGAATTTCGCCTTCGCTTTCGCTCGATAGGCTTCCAGCCCTTGTATCGGGCCAAGCCCGCCAAAGGATTCGTCATGGGTGAAGCCAAGCAACAGCGGCACGTCATTCTGGGCGGATTGTGCGAAAATCTGTTCGACAGGCTGCGGAAAGAGATAGCCGTCCTGCACCGGACCGATTTTGGGACCATCCGCGATGCGTGGCACAACGATCCGGTCGGCGGGCAAGGCGCGCAGTTCCGCGATCGACCTGGCGCGCAAATAGGTTTGCAGCTTGACGCCCTCCTTCTCCGCATCCGGCAAGGGCGCCATGGCGCTGGGACCATCTAGGACCGCGCCGCTCATGCCGACAGCGCGATGGAACAGGCCGCGCGCGAGCGGGGAGGCCTGCAGCGCGCTAACGGACATCGAGCCGGCGGACTGGCCCGCGATCGTCACATTGTCGGGATCGCCGCCGAACCGCGCGATATTGCGCCGGACCCATTGCAGCGCCGCGATCTGGTCGAGAAAGGCATAGTTGCCCGACGTCTTGTGCGACGATTCCGCGGAGAGTTCCGGGTGCGCGAGGAAACCCAGCGCGCCCAGGCGATAGTTGAAATTGACGAAGACCGCGCCTTCGCGGCTGACCGCTTCGCCCCCGTAGAGCGCCATGCTGGACGATCCGACATAGAAGCCACCGCCATGGATATAGACGATAACCGGCGCCTTCTTGCGCACGGCGGTCGTCCAGACGTTGAGGTAGAGGCAATCCTCGCTGGTGACTTCCGCGCCCGAATATTGGTTGGTCATCACCCCGCGCTGCGGCTGCATACATTGCGGGGCATAATGGTCCGCATGATAGGTGCCGTTCCAGCGCTTGGGCGGCTGCGGGTCGCGCCAGCGCAGGTCGCGCACCGGCGGCGCAGCATAGGGAATACCCAGATAAGCCTGCCCGCCCGACGACATTCCGACCCCTTCGATCACCCCCTGATCGAGGGTGACGTGCGGGTTCTGCTTGGCAACCGGCGCAGCGGCGGCCGATGCAGCCAAACCGATGCCGATGGCTATCAAAGAGGTGAGACTGCGGATGATTTCCTCCTGTCGACATCGACCTTGCAGAACGCCGGACCCGATGGATGCAACGCCCGGCACCAGAGCCGAAAAGCTCCTGTGCCGGGCGTAACCGTGTTAGAATTTGAACCGCACGCCGCCCTTATAGGTCCGGCCCATCAGATCATAATAGGCGCTGCCGTTAGCGGGCAATGGCGGGTCTTTGTCGAACATATTGTCTACGTTGAAATAGACCGTGAACTGCTTGTCCGCGCCAAAGCTGTATCGCGCGCCCAGGTCGAGATAGGCGACCGCCGGGATATTATTGTTGCTGATGCTGGTGGTCAGCGCCGGATTATATTCCGGCTCGTCAGGCCCGAACAATCCGTTATTCTGGCTCGAAGGCGACACATAGCGGACATTGGCGTTCAGGCCGAGACGGTCCAGTTCATAATCCAGCGTCAGGTTGAACAACCATTTGGGGAGGCCGGCCGGGCCACCGAACTGCGCGCCGGTCTGACCGGCGCGGTCGATGCCGTTGGGGAACAGGGTCGACACGTCGATGGACGATTTGAACGACATGACGTGCGTCGCTAGCAGGTTGGTCATCAGCGTCCCCGCCAAGCCGACATCGTCCAGATTCTGGCTGTAGGTCGCCTGGAAATCCAGACCGCGGGTCTTGAATTGCGCGACGTTGGCGGTGATGCCGCGCACGCCGGTCAACTGGCCCGCAACAGGATCATTATTGGCGAAACTGATCAGCGAGCACCAGCTATTGCCCGTATAAATCCCGCCGACGAAGCAGTTGTTGACGACACCCTGCGTACCGGTGGACGTGATCGCGTCCTTGATCCCGATATTATAATAGTCGACCGACAGGCGCAGCGCGCGCAGGAACGACGGCTGCCAGGTCACGCCGACCGTCTGGGTGATCGACTTTTCCGGCTTGAGGTCGGCATTGCCGCCCACGATGAATCCGGCGCTGTTGGTCGGAGCCGCGATTCCGGGACGCGGATCGGCGGGCAAGGGCAGAGACTGGGTCTGGGGGGTGAACAGATCGATCAGGTTAGGCGCGCGGATGTCGCGCGACCGCGTGGTGCGGAACATCAGGCCATCGATCACTTCCCAGGTCAAACCCGCCTTCCAGGTGGTGACGCTGCCCGACGTGCTGTAATCGGTCAGGCGGGCAGCGCCGTTGAACTCGATCTTGCGCGCGAAGGCCATATCCTGCGCCAGCGGCACGATGGCTTCAGCATAGACTTCTTTGACGTTCTGGCTGACTTGCGGAAGGGTCAGCCCGGTACCCGACAGCCAGCTATTCGAGCGCGACAGCGCGTCGGTCGTCAGTTCGACCGATTCCCGCCGATATTCCGCGCCGACGCCGACCGACACCGGCCCGGCCCAGGTTGAGAAAGGCTCACCCTGGATGTTCGCGGCGAAATCATGCAGCCTCGTCCGGCCCCTGCCCGTCGCGGTGCCCAGAATGTAAGACTTGGCGGCGTCCGAGACATGGGGGGTACCAAGAATGTTGATGGGCACGCACCCTGCGGCGCGGGCAGCGGCGTTGCGGCAAACGATCTGGCCGTCCACCGAAACCGCATCGAGCGCGTTGCGGAAATTGACGTTGTTGAAATTGTTGCTGATCCGGACGTCCGATGTATTCTGTCCGAACAGATAGGACGCGTCCCATTTCCAAGATCCGCCCAGATCGCCCTTCACGCCGCTCTGAACCCGGATCACCTCATTCTCGATGCGGCGAACATTGGGTCCGAAAGCCTGTCCCGAATAGCCGATAGCCAGACCTGTCGTCGGCACCTGCGCCAGTTGCTCCGCGGTCAGCGCCTGGGCGAGATAAGGATTGTCCCGCGCGATGTTGAGCGCAGGGCCGGCGCCCGCGCCGTCGCGACGCACCAGGATGATACCCGTGCTGGTGACGTTGGAATAAAGCGGTTCGACATAGACGGTCAGGCTGTCATTGAGGTCGAACGACACGCGGCCCATCGCGCTGTAGCGCGTCTGTTCGGGCCTGAGTTGCTGCGTATTGAGGTTGTTGATTCCCGCGGCGGCATTCGCTGCGAGCGCCTCGGGCGTAAAGAAGTCGAGGCTCGCCGTCATGTTGCTGAGGCCCCGGCTGAACGTCGTCGTCGTCACCCCGCCATTCGCCGTCGGCACGAACGCCAGACCGCGAAGCGCGCCGGCGGTCTGGATCACGCCGCCGCTGCTCGCCGCGCCATAATAGTTGCCGTTCGGACCCAGGACCGTGCTGGGCGTGCCGGCAGGCCGGTTGGCGATGACCGCGCTGTTCCACGCCTGCCGCCCCCATCCGCGCGCCGTGTTGTAGTAGCCAGTCCCGCCATCATCATTATATTCGAAACCCGCGACGATATGGCCGCGTCCGTCGGCGAAGCTGGTGCCGCCGGCCAGGGTGGCGAACTTGCTCTTCGCGTCCTTATAACGGGTCTGGCTATATTGGACGGACCCCTTGATACCTTCGAACTTGTCGTCGATCTGGAAATTGATGACACCTGCCACCGCATCGGACCCGTAAGCCGCCGACGCGCCCCCGGTGACGACGTCGGAATTGCGGATCAATACCGTCGGAATGACGTTCAGGTCGGTCGATCCCGCCGTGGTGGTGACGCCCGGCACGATCGTCTGGGGCAAACGGCCCCGATCCAGCAACACAAGCGTGCGCGTGGGTCCCAATCCGCGCAGATCCGCCAGGAAAGCGCCGGTATTCCCGAGGCCGCCGGCATTGGGCGACACCGCCGCGCGGAAGGCGGGAACCCGGTTGATCGCATCGCCGACATTGGTAATGGCGCGCGATTCCAGAAATTCCTGGCCGATGACGGTCGTAGGCGTGGGCGCCGTATATCCGCTGCGCGACAGGCGCGACGCCGTGACGACGATGTCTTGCCCCGCGGTATCGGCGCTGCCATCAACACCGCTTTGCGGCGCAGGCGCCGCCGTACCGCTTTCGGCGGCCTGTTGGGCCGACGCCGTGCCGGCCATGAAAAGGAGCGACGCTCCACCCAGCAGCGCGGCGCGCAGCAATGCGGCGCGGCTACCTAAAAAATGACTATGCGATTGGGCGACATCTTCATGATAGCGCATTTGGTATCCCCTCTTGACGACCGCTTCTGCAGACGGATTTGGCTTGTCCAATTTTCTAAAGCGGTCAGGCTAATCAATATAGTGATTTTTATCACTGCCAAACGATCAATATAATTTGTGATTGATCCACTGGCGGATGTCCGCACCGATAGCCGTCGACCGGCTTAAATCGGCGCGATGTCGAAAGGCCCTGACGATCCTGCCTGACCAACAGCTGTCGGATGAGGATCGGATCGCTGCCTCAACCCATCTCATGTGAGATGGCACGACGGATCTGGTTTCGGCACGACACCAGTCCAGCTTCCGCAGCCTGTATATGATGATATTCCAGCATCTCGCGCATAGCGGGCGTTCCGTCGGCGCGTCCATCACCCGCTGACCGCGCGGTAAAAATGGTCGGTCAGCGTCCTTCACCGTGCGAAGTTGCCTGACCACCCGATGAAGACATGGCATAAATCGAACGACGTTCGCGCGGATGCAGTCCTTCCCAAGAACGTCCAGGCGCGACGATATAGTCCTACTCGTCACATCGACGCGCGCATAAATGCCCTCCCTATGCCCGACGTGGATTTCTGCGTCCGCTCAATCATGGGCCGATCAACCCTGTCGCGACATAGCCGGCTTCGGCGCTGGACCGTCGACTGACCCGATGGTGGCGCCATGACGAGCCTTTTCCCTGAAGTCCTGCACCTTCCCTGCCGGGCACGCTGAACTCTTTAAGGCGTACGCAACTGCAACAAGCCCGCCGGCGCGCCGAACTCGTCGGGCCAGGCCGCATAGGCCACGTCGGTCGGCCCGACCACGAACTCCCGCACCATCCACCGCCCATCGTTCTGCTCCAGCAGCGCATAGACGTCGGGCCCGTCGAATATCCCCTCGCGCACCCGCTCGGCGTGGCGCGTCTTGCGGAAATCGATCGCCCCGCCGGCCCGCGTCTGCGGCACGACATGGGCGAAGGCCCATCTGTCCTGCCGCCGCAGCGTCCGCACCACAAATTGCACTTTCTGCCCCAGGTCGCGTTCGATCGCCGGCCGCAGCGCGTCGAGCAGTACCCGCCGCTGCGGATCGGCGACGCCAATGTCGCTTGCCCCGGCCAGCGCGGCCATCACCATCATCGTCGCGATCATCCACCCCTCCCGTCAAAGCCGGACGTTAGCCCAGCGCCGCCGCCATGGACATGAAAAAGGCCGCGCAGGGCCCCCACCCCACGCGGCCTCTTCGTTAAGGCGAACTAGCCCGGACCGCAGAGGTCCAGCTCAGTTCGCTTTGGAAAGATCCACCTTCTCCACCCATTCGGGGTAGAAGGTCGGTTCGCGATTGGACCAGCCCACCGCCGTCGCCGCCGCCTCGCTGATCGACTGGAGCAGCGCGCGCCGCTTTTCGGGGTGGAGGTGCGGCAGGCTGGCCGCGGCGCAGAAGGCGCCCGGCAACCAGGGTCGCGCCCCCGCGCCCAGCAGTCGCTCGTAGAGGAAGCGGTAGGAGGAAAAGCTGCCCAGCCGGTCCTGGCCCAGGTCGAAGGCGGAGATGGTCACCAGCGGCGCCATGAACGGCTCCACCTGCTCCAGACCGCTGTCATCGGGGACATGCGCCTTGATCTCGTCCAGCCGTCCATAGATGCGCGCCTGCGCCCGGATGGAGGCTTCCTCGACCATGTCGCGGGACCACAGCTTCATCGCGTCGCGGCGATGCAGCCCGATATCCAGCGATCGGCGAATATAGCGTTGCGTGGAGGATGAGAAGCTTGCGAACTCTCGCAGTTCCGCCAGGGTTACAGCCCCATCCGCCGGTCTTGCACTCGTACCCATGTCATGCCCTCCGACTTGAAGTCGTAGGATGGAACATGCGCCCTCTATGGTTACTGAAGGCTTAAGGGCCTGTTCCACCGCTGTTCACAAGGGACCAGATTTCTTTTTGCAGCGCAACATGTAAATCTCATGACTGCGGCGAACGGAATTTTCGGCAATCATCTCAACGCCCAAGCCCCGCGCCAGCGACCAGGCACAGGGCACGCCTCAACCGCCCAGCGCGGTGCGCAATGTCACGCCGATGGTGCGCGGATCGCTCGGCGTGCCGACGATCAGCCCGCTATTGCCAGCCTGCACGGTCAGGTTCTGCATATAATTTTTGTCGAAGATGTTCCGCGCGAACACCGCCACCTCCCAACGCGGCGTGCGATAGCCGATGCTGCCATTGACCAGCGTATAGCCCTTGATGACGGTATAGGCCGACCCGGTCGCATCACCGAAAATCTTCGTGCGCGTCACCGCGTCGGCGCGCAGCACGACCTCGCCCTCGCGACCCGCCATCGACACGGGCAGGCGATATTCGCCGCCCGCCGATCCGGTCCATTTGGGCAGGCCCGGCATCCCCTGCCCCGACAGGTCGCATTGCGCCGTGCCGCTGCCTGTCTTCTCGATCGGGCATGGTCCCTTGGGATAGCTGGAATAGACGCCATCCGAATAGGCCCCCGCCGCCCGCAGCGTCAGCCGTGTCCCCACTCGCGCCGCGGCGTCGAACTCGATCCCCTTGACCGTCACCTTGGGAATATTGGCCAGATAGCTGCGCAGCGCGATCACCGCCGCGCTGTCCACCACATTGGCCTGGAAATCGGTGACGCGGGTATAATAGGCGTCGATGTTGAAGGTCAGCGCGTCGTCCAGCAGCCGGGTCTTGAATCCGCCTTCCCATGTGCTGTTCTTCTCCGGCCGCACCGTCACCGTGCTCAGGATCGGGTCGCCCGACGCATGGCCCGGCACACCGGCGGGATAGACCGGCAGGCCCGACATATTGATCCCGCCCGACTTCTGCCCGCGCGCGAAACTGGTATAGGCCATCACCCCGTCGGTCAGGTCATAGGCGATGTTCACCCGCCCCGATGCGCTGCCATCGCCCAGATGAGCGCTATAGGACTGGCTGCGCAGGATCGAATTTTTGTCGCTGGCCAAGGCAGGCGTCAGCCCCGTGGTCAGCCCGCCAAAAGCCCTTACAGCATAGACGCCGTCCTTCTCTTCATAGGTATATCTTATGCCGCCGGTGATCGCGATCCGGGGCAGCGGCCGCCATGTCACCTCGCCGAATATGCCGAAGCTTTCCGACCGGAAATCGGTGCGCCCGGCGGTCTGGTATCCGTCCAGCAGGTCCGCCGGCCGCCCCGGCAGCAGCCAATAGATCGCCAGCGGCCCATAGATGCTGATAGGATGGCCCACGATCTTCTGGTGGAAATAATAGAGGCCCGCGACATAGTCGACATTGCCGGGCGTGTTGGAACCGATGCGGAATTCCTGGGAAAACTGGTCCTGCCGCGATGGGATATGCTGGGTCGTCTGGATATGCAGCCCGGTATAGTCGCGGTCGTTCCCCGCATCCCAGTTCCAGAAGCGCCAGGCGCTGATCGACGTCAGCGTCGCGCCGCCCAGCCTCCACTCGGCGATTCCCGACACCCCGCCCTCATTGGTGTCCACGCCCAGCGGCGCGTCATTGTCGGTCACCCGGTCATAGGGATTGGCGCTCGGCGGAGCATAGGCGCCACCCGGCGCGTTGGCGGCCAGCGCGGCATATTGCTGGGCGGCGGGCTTGAGCGTCGGCGCAACGCGCACATGCACCTGCGCGCAGCAGTTATTCTTGAAATTCGACCAGTCGCCGATCAGCCGCAGCGAAAAATCGTCCGATGGCGCGAACAGCAATTGCCCGCGGATCGCGTCATTATGGATAGTATTCTGATCCTCATCCCGCGCGATATTGCGGATAGAGCCATCCTGCCGCGTCACCGATCCCGACAGGCGGAACGCCAGCACGTCGCTGGCGATCGGCCCCGTCACCGCCGCCCTGGCCTGCCGGAAATCGCGGCTGCCATAGGATAGTTCCGCTTCCCCGCCCCAGTCGAAACCGGGCTTTTTCGACAGGATGTTGATCGCGCCCGCTGTCGTGTTCTTGCCGAACAACGTCCCCTGCGGCCCGCGCAGCACCTCGACCCGCTCGATATCGGTGAAGTCGAACGCCGCCGTCGCCGGCCGGGCATGATAGACGCCATCGACATAGAAACCCACGCCCGGCTCCAGCCCGTCATTGGCCTGGCTCACCGCCACCACGCTCGACCCCAGCCCGCGAATGGTGAAGGCGGTGTTGCGGGGATTGGCGGACGAATAATTGAGCGCCGGCACCAACTGGCTCAACTGGCTGACATTGACCGTATAGGTGCGGGTCAGTTCCTCGCCACTGACGATGCTGAGCGCGGCGGGCACCTGCTGCGGGTCTTCCTCGCGCAACCGCGCCGTCACGACGACGATCGCGCGGTCGCCCGCATCGCCTTCCGCAGCCTGCGCCATGCCGCCGGTCAAGGCGGCCGATCCCATCAGGACCGCCGCCGCCATCTTCATCCCCGCCGCCACCCTGTCATCCCCCATGATTCGCGGGATCGATAAACCGGCTGCAAGGGACGTGCTATATATATTCGGATATAGCTCCAAAAAGATGAAACAACCGTCTTACTCGCCGTCGCTTTCGGTCTTCAGGCCGCTGCCGTCTGGACTTCCATCAGCCAGACGAACGCCGCGTCAGCGTCGGCGAAGATGCGCAGATAGGACTGGGTCATTTCCCGCCGCACCTGCAATTTCGCGATGGCGCTTGGCGTGACGATCGCGATGCGCGACGCCCGGGGAAACAGCCCTTCGCCCAGATGTTCGCGAAACGCCGCCACCGCGTCCTGCGGCTGCACCGCGCTGCGGCGCATGTCCATGCGCAATCGATAGCCGGGCGAAAACCCCTCGGTCACGAACCGCGCCCTCACCTCCCGCGCATAGGCGGCCACGGCTTCGCCGCTGAACAGGCCATGCCAACTTATGTCGAGTAGGTTGATATCGTGGCGAAAATTGATGTCGTACATGATGAAAGCCTCCACGGCCCTCATGCCCCATCCGCCTTACCGAAATCTTATTCCGCTGCCTGGGCGGCCAGTGGTTCGGCCCGCAACCGCCGTTCCAGCGTCGGCCAGCCTTCGTCGCCCGCATCCGATGCAGCCTGCTGCAAGGCCCGATAGTCGCACAGCACCGCTGCGCCCATCTCGGTCAGTCGCGCCCCCTCGCTCGACGTCGCCACCAGCGGCTGCGCCCAGCAGCGGTTCATCACGTCCACCAGCAGCCAGCAGCGGCGATAACTCATGCCCAGCTTGCGCCCGGCAGCGGAAATCGACCCCTCGGCCGCGATCGCGTCGAGCAGGTCGGCCTTGCCCGGCCCCATGGCGATCTGGTCACCGCAATAAATCTGGATCTTGATCTTCAGCATCGGCTCACCGCCCGTCATAACGCGCGACGGCGGCCAACGCCAGTTGTCGGAAAGCCGTTAATGTCGGGTGCCGGTTCAGGCGCCCGCGCGTCGCTCCAGCACCGCGCCGATCATCGCGCGCCACACCCCGACATCGCCCGCCTGCGCCATCTGCGCATCGGGCTCGCGCAGCGTATGGAGGATGGCATAGGCGTCATCGACATGTGCCGGCCAGGCCGCATCCACTGCGCCGGCCGCATGGGGATCGCTGCCGCCGCCGTTCAGGCTCAACTGGCGACCGGCCAGGACGCGGGCGATACGCTCGATGGCGGGGGTGGTGGACGTCGGCATGGATGTGAAGCTCCTCTCTCGCGGTGGCGGCGGTTTCGCTCTACCACCCTCTGAATAGCATGTTCGTTTCGCCGTAGCTATTGATCCTCGCCTTCCTTGTAGCCGGACGACGGCACCGGATCGCCCTTGTCGCCAGGCTTGGTGGTCGATGGCGGATCGGATGCATCCATCGAATCCTTCAGGCTTTCGTCTCGCTTTTCGTCATGATCCAGCACATGGTCCTGCGCATCGCTCTCACGCGCGTCGCCGGCTTCCTCGCGACTGTTGGGACGCATGTCTGTCTTATTATCGTCCGTCATGTCTCTCTCCTGCATCTGACGGGATCAACGGACGGCGCGGCGACGCGGTTCCGCACATCCTCGCCCCGCCCACCTTCGACAAACGCCGCCGCCAGTTCGACCAGTAACCGGGTGGCCTACAGACTTTCGCCGCGGCGGGGGGTAGACAGAGGCTATGACTGATCTTCCCGAAGACGGCGATCGCGGCGTGGCGCCGCCGATCGCACTCTATTCCATCCTGGGCTTCTGGTTTTTCTATGCCTTGCTGGTGTCGCTCCGGGCCGCGATCGTAGGCTTCGAATCACAAGGGGAGATGGCGGTCCGCCGCATCATCGTCACCGTGATCGGCATCATCGTGACCTGGATACTCTATCTGGCGCTGCGGCGCTTCGACGCGAAGCCGCTGAGCATCAGAATCGTCGCCGCCTTCTCGCTCGCAGCTCCCTTCGCACTCGCCATGGCGGCAGCCAACTACTATATCTTCAACGTCTATGATCCGGGCAATTTCATCTCCGAAGGCGAGATGATGAAGATGACCAAGGAGCAGGGCTATCTCCTCGTCTCGATCGTGGAGGACGCGCTCAGCCGCTATTTCTTCCTCGCCGCCTGGGCGGGTCTCTATCTGGCCCTGTCCTATGCCAGCGAAGCCCATCGCACCGAACGCCGCGCCGCACGGCTGGAAAAGGCTGCCCAGCAGGCCGAACTGCGCTCGCTACGCTATCAGGTCAATCCGCATTTCCTGTTCAATACGCTCAACTCGCTATCCACCCTGGTCATGCGCAACCGCCCGGACGAAGCGGAACAGATGATCATGTCGCTCTCCAACTTCTACCGCACCAGCCTGACCGGCGACCCGCTCGACGACGTTCCGCTGGAGGAGGAGGTCCATCTCCAGAAACTCTATCTGGATATCGAAGCGGTGCGCTTCCCCGACCGGCTCCACACGGTGATCGACATCCCGCCCGCGCTGATGAGCGCCTGCGTCCCCGGTCTCATCCTCCAGCCGCTGGTCGAGAATGCGATCAAATATGGCGTCTCGCGCACCTCCAGCCCGGTCGAGATCCGCATCACCGCGCGCGAGGATGGCGGCCTGATGCACATCGCCGTCACCGACGATGGCGACAATCCGCCCAGCCTGTCGGACAGCGGCAGCGGCATCGGGCTTGCCAATGTCCGCGACCGCCTGACCGCCCGCTTTGGCGATTCCGGCCGTATCGCTTATGGTCCGCGCGAAGGGGACGGCTTCTCCGTCCTCCTCACCTTGCCTATCATCCGCCGGGGTTGCTGACGTCCATGTCTATCCGCACCATGATCGTCGATGACGAACCGCTCGCCGTCGAACGTCTCCAGATGCTCTGCGCGCGCGAACCGCGCATCGCCCTGGTCGGCACCGCCACCGACGGCGAAGCCGCGCTGCGCCTGATCGAAGGGCTGAAGCCCGACCTTGTCATGCTCGACATCGCCATGCCCTTGCTGGACGGCATCGGCGTCGCCCGCGCGGTGGGGCGCATGGGCATCCGCCCCGCGGTGATTTTCGTGACCGCGTTCGAGGGGTTCGCGGTCGAGGCGTTCGATCTCGCCGCGGTCGATTATATGCTCAAGCCCGTCGCCCATGATCGCCTGACCCGCGCGATCGATCGGGTCGAAGTGGCGCTGCGCAACCTGACGTCCGATACAGCGCCCACCATCTCCAGCGAACCACAGCCCGAATGGGCCGAAGAATTCTGGGTGCCGCATCGCTCCGAACTGATCCGCATCGCCACCGACCAGATCGACCGGATCGAAGCGGAACGCGACTATATGCGCCTCCATGTCGGCGGCCACAGCTATCTGCTGCACCAGACGATCAGCAGCCTGGAGGAGCGGCTCGACCCCCAGCAGTTCGTCCGCCTGCACCGCAGCCATATCGTCCGCCGCGACCATATCGCCCGGCTGCGCCACGACGGCAGCGGCGTGTGGTTCGCCGCGCTCGCCGACGGCGGCGAAATCCGCATCGGCCGCACCTTTCTGGCGAACGCACGGGCGATGACGGGGCGGTAATCAACGGAAAGTTAGTCGGCTCTAAATTCAGTTCAGGTGGAGCCGAAAAGCGTGATTTTTGAGCACCGGAGCGCAGAAAAGCGCGCTTTGCAGGCCCGCATGGGCGGAATTTAAAGCCGGCTAAATGGCCTGTCCGGCCGCCACGCCACTGGCCCAGGCCCATTGGAAATTATAGCCCCCCAGCCATCCGGTGACATCCACCGCCTCGCCGATCGCATACAGCCCCGGTGCCTTCGCCGCCTCCATCGTCCGCGACGACAGCCCCGCGGTGGCGATGCCGCCGACCGTGACCTCCGCCTTGGCATAGCCCTCCGTACCCGACGGCGCGAACGGCCAGTCGCCCAATCGCGCGGCCACTTGCCGCAGCGCCTTGTCCGACAGGTTGCCCATCTCGCCCTGCACCCCGATCCGCTCCAGCAGCGTATCGGCCAGCCGCTCGGTCAGCGCCTGCGCCACCACCCGGCGCAGCATGACCCGCGGCCGCTCCCGCTTCTCCGCCAGCAACCAGTCCGCCGCCTTGTCCGGCAGGAAATTCACCTGGATCGGCGTGCGATGCTGCCAGTAGGAGGAAATCTGCAACATCGCCGGTCCGGACAGCCCCCGATGCGTGAACAGCGCGGCCTCGCGAAAGCGCGTCTTGTTCCAACGCACTTCGACATCGGCCGACACCCCCGCCAGCGACTGGAACAGCGCTTCCTCCGGCCCCAGGGTGAAGGGCACCAGCGCCGGGCGCGGCTGCACGATGCTCAACCCGAAATGGCGCGCCACATCATAGGCGAAGCCGGTCGCGCCCATCTTCGGGATCGACGGACCGCCGGTCGCCAGCACCAGCGCGGGCGCGCGATGCACCGTCGCGCCGATCGTCACCCGATAGAGGCCCTCGCCATGGTCGACATCCGCGATCGGTTGCCCCAGCGCCGGCGTCACGCCGCCCTTGGCGCATTCCTCCTCCAGCATCGCGACGATCTGCTTCGCCGACCCGTCGCAGAATAATTGCCCCAGCGTCTTTTCATGCCAGGCGATGCCATAGCGATCGACCAGTCCGATGAAATCCTGCGCCGTGTAACGCCCCAGCGCCGACTTGGCGAAGTGCGGATTGGCCGACAGGTAACGATCTGCGGCAGTATGGATATTGGTGAAGTTGCACCGCCCACCGCCCGATATCAGGATCTTCTTGCCCACGGCGTCGGCATGGTCGACCAGCAGCACCCGCTTGCCGCGCTGCCCGGCGGTCGCGGCGCACATCATCCCCGCCGCGCCCGCGCCCAGCACGATCGCATCCCAAATGCCTGTATCAGCGTCGAGCATCACCGCTCCCGCTTCAGGCGGACGATGGCCTCGTCCAGCGCCTGCAGGAAGCGCGAGCGGTCATTCTTGCCGAAGGGCGGCGGCCCGCCGACCTGATCGCCGCCGGCCCGCAAATCCGCCATGATCGCCCGCGTCGCGATCGCCGCGCCGATGGAACTATGGGTGAACGGCTTGCCATTGGGCGCGATCACCACCGCTCCCGCCTTCAGGCAGCGATCGGCCAGCAATATGTCGGCGGTGATGCACAGCGCCGCCGCATCGGCCCGCTCGGCGATCCAGTCGTCCGCCGCATCGAACCCGTCGCTCACCACCACCCGGTCGAGCAGAGGATGGGCGGGAATGCGGATCGGGCTGTTGCTCACGATCGTCACGGGGATTTCATGCCGCCAGGCGACCTTGTAGATCTCCTCCTTCACGGGGCAGGCGTCGGCATCGACCAATATCTTCATGCGCTGGGCGATAGGCGGTGGGACCGGTCGAGACAATGGGTGGACGCTAAAGAGTGGAACCCGCCCTGTTCCGGCGCGGGCGGGAACGGGGCGGTCATTTGAATAGAAAAGCCGGTTATTTCGCTTCCCGCCATTCCCCGCCTTCACCCCGCGCCGCTCCTGTCCTACATGGGTCGGCATGAACGCCCCTCCCAACGCTCCCCTGTATAACAAGGACATATTGCGGCTCGCCGCCGACATCCCGCACCACCAGCGGCTGCCGGACGCACAGGCCAGCGTCGAGAAGCGATCCCCCACCTGCGGGTCGCGCGTGACGGCCGACGTGCGGATGGCCGACGGCCGCCTCGCCGACATGGGCCTCGATGTGAAAGCCTGCGCGCTCGGCCAGGCGTCCGCCGCGCTGATGGCGGGCCACGCCATCGGCTTGACGGCGCAGGAACTGGCCGACGCCCGCGACAGGCTCGCCGCCTATCTGTCGGGCGACAGCGATGATCTTGCCTTCTGGCCGGGCCTTTCCGTGCTGGCCCCGGCGCGCGGCTATCCCGCCCGCCATGCCTCGATCCGCCTCGGCTTCGAAGCGATCGCCGAAGCCGCCAGACAGGCCGACGCCTGATGGAAGCGCACCAGGCCGTCAGCGCCACCGACATTCTCCTGTCCGAAGGCGTCATCCTGCTCGGCGCCGCCGTGCTGTTCGTGATGCTGTTCCGCCGCTTCGGCCTCGGCGCGGTGCTGGGCTATTTAGTCGCGGGCGCTTTGGTCGGGCCGCAGGGTCTGGGCCTTGTCGGCGGCGGCGAATCGAAACTCGCCATCGCTGAAATCGGCATAGTCCTGCTGCTGTTCCTCGTCGGCCTCGAACTCCATCCCGCCCGGCTCTGGCGCCTCAAACGCGACATCTTCGCGCTCGGTCTCGCGCAGGTCGTGCTGTGCGGCTGCATCCTCACCGCGATCATCTTCTATTCCACCGGCTTTAGTTGGGGGGCGGCGATCGCGCTCGGCCTGCCGCTCGCTCTCTCCTCGACCGCGCAGGTGCTGCCGGGCCTGAAGTCCAGCGGCCGCATCAACTCCCCCTTCGGCGAGAAGGTCTTCTCGATCCTGCTGTTCCAGGATCTCTCGATCGTCCCGCTCATCACCATCGTCGCCGCCCTGTCCCGCAATCCTGCCGATGCCGGGGGGCCGCCGGGCTGGATGATGGCGGGCTATACCGTCGCCGCCATCGCCGGCCTCGTGCTGGCCGGTCGCTTCATCCTGCGCCCGCTACTGGGCCTGGTCGGCCGCATGGGCGAGCGCGAGATGTTCGTCGTCGTCGGCCTCTTCACCGTGCTCGCCGCCGCCGCCCTGATGCACAGCCTGCACCTCTCGACCGCGCTGGGCGCTTTCGTCGCGGGCGTCATGCTCGCCGATTCGCCCTACCGGCATGAAATCGAATCCGACGTCGAGCCATTCCGCTCGATCCTGCTCGGCCTCTTCTTCCTTGCCGTCGGCATGGTGCTGGACCTGCGTGCCGTGGCTGCCAACCCGCTGTTCGTCCTGTCCATGGCGGTCGTCCTGGTCGCGACCAAGGCCGCGATCATCACCGGCCTCGCCCGTCTGTTCGGCATGGAATGGCGTCCGGCGCTGGGCGCGGGCCTGCTGCTCAGCCAGGGCGGCGAATTCGGCTTCGTCCTCTTCACCCAGGCGCAGAATGCGCTGCTGATCGCACCGGAAGCCGCCAGCCTGTTCGCCGCCATCGTCACCTTCTCCATGGCGACGACGCCTTTCCTGATGCTCTTCGCCCGCCGCTTCGAGTTCGCCAAGCCCAGGGACCACGACCTGCCGGGGCCGGACGATGCGCCGCGCGGCTCGGCCATCATCGTGGGCTATGGCCGCTTCGGCCAGACCGTAGCGCAAATGCTGATGGGCCATGGTTTCGCCGTCACCCTGATCGACAAGAAGCCGGCCCAGATCGAGGTATCGAGCCGCTTCGACATGAAGGTCTATTATGGCGACGGCACCCGCATGGATCTGCTCCACCGCGCCGGCGCGGACGAAGCGCGCCTCATCGCCTTCTGCATCGACGACCCCTCGCTCGATTCGCGCGCGCTCCAGCCGATCGCCCAGGCCTTCCCCCAGGCCGCCTTGATGGTTCGCGCCTTCGACCGGCGGCAATTGCTGGAATTGCAGGACATGGACCTCGCCGGCATCGTCCGCGAAGTCTATGAATCGGCCATCTGCATGGGCGTGCAGGCGATGCAGTCCCTGGGCGTGCCGGACGAGGAGGTCGAGGAAGTCGAGCGCCAATATCGCCAGAATGACGCCGATCGCATGGCGCTCCAGATCGAACATGGCAATCTGCTCGCGGCCAAGGACTTGATGTATCGCCCCGGCAAGTCCATGCGGCTGCTTAGCAGAGGGGATGGAGAAAAGGCATGATCGCGATACTGGCCTGCCTGTCGGCGGCACTGGCGATAGGGGCTGGCGCCTTTGGCGCCCACGGCGTCACTGATCCCAAGGCAGCGGAATGGCTGCGCACCGGCGGCCTCTACCAGCTGATCCACGCGGTCGCCGCGATCGCCGTCACCGGGGTTGCCCGCGGCGCGGCGGCGCTGATGCTGGCGGGCGCGGCGATCTTCGCGCTCACCCTCTATGCCATGGCGCTGGGCGGCCCCAAATGGCTGGGCGCGGTCACGCCGGTCGGCGGCACGTTGATGATCGCGGGCTGGCTCTGGGCCGCATGGTCCTTCGGGCAGCGCTGACACCATCGCGCGCCCTTGCCCCCGATCCTCCGCAAGCCTAGATTGAACGCCATGGCCGACCATCATCACCATCACGAACCGACCGGCACCAAGCTCGCCGACGCCGCGCGCCTGACGCTGGAGGCGCAGGACGAACAATGGACGCCGATGCGCGCCGCCATTTTCGATGCGCTCGCGGCGGAAGAGCGTCCGGCCTCGGCCTATGACATAGCGGATACGGTGTCGAAGGCGCGCGGCAAGCGGGTCGCGCCCAACAGCGTCTATCGCATCCTCGACCTGTTCGTGACCAACAACATCGCGATGCGCGTCGAAAGCGCCAACGCCTATATCGCCAACGCCCATCCCGGCTGCCACCATGACTGCATCTTTCTGGTCTGCCGCACCTGCAAGCAGGCGACCCATGTCGATGACGACAAGGTGACCGGCGACGTGCGCGCGGTCGCGGCGCAGGAAGGCTTCCAAGCCGAACGGCCGGTGATCGAGATATTGGGCACCTGTGCGAAATGTGCGGCCTGATGGAGCGTTGCGCTGCCGCCCGGAACGGCCTAGCGGGCCTTGCTTTGATCCGGAACGGCCTTTGGGCCTCGGGAGCCTATGTCTTTGATGAATGATCGCCCGGAAACCCCGCTCCTCGACCAGGTCGTCTGGCCGTCGGACCTGCGCGCCCTCAAGCCCGACCAGCTTCGCCAGTTGGCAGACGAACTGCGGCAGGAGGTCATCTCCGCCGTCGGCGTGACCGGCGGCCATCTCGGCTCGGGCCTCGGCGTGGTAGAACTGACCACCGCGATCCATTATGTGTTCGATACCCCCCAGGACAAGCTGGTGTGGGACGTCGGCCACCAATGCTATCCGCACAAGATCCTGACCGGCCGGCGTGACCGCATCCGCACCCTGCGCATGGGCGGCGGCCTGTCCGGCTTCACCAAGCGCGCCGAATCCGATTATGACCCCTTCGGCGCGGCGCACAGTTCCACCTCGATCAGCGCGGCGCTGGGCTTCGCCGTCGCCAACAAGATGCAGGATCGCCCCGGCAAGGGCATCGCCGTCATCGGCGATGGCGCCATGTCGGCGGGCATGGCCTATGAGGCGATGAACAACGCCCGCGCGGCCGGCAATCGCCTGATCGTCATCCTCAACGACAATGATATGTCGATCGCACCCCCGGTCGGCGGCCTGTCCGCCTATCTCGCCCGCCTCGTCTCCAGCCGCGAATTTCTCGGCCTGCGCGACATCGCCAAGCGCCTCGCCCGCAAACTGCCCCGCCCGCTCCACAATGCCGCGCGCAAAACGGACGAGTTCGCCCGCGGCATGGCGATGGGCGGCACTTTGTTCGAGGAACTGGGCTTCTATTATGTCGGTCCGGTCGACGGCCATAATCTCGACCAGTTGATTCCGGTGCTGGAAAACGTCCGCGACGCGGCCGAAGGGCCGTGCCTCGTCCATGTCGTCACGCAGAAGGGCAAGGGCTATGGCCCGGCCGAAGCGGCGGCCGACAAATATCATGGTGTCCAGAAGTTCGACATCGTCACCGGCACGCAAGCGAAGGCCCCGCCCGGACCGCCCAGCTACACCAATGTCTTCGCCCAGGCGCTCATCGCCGAAGCGCAGCGCGATCCCAAGGTCTGCGCCATCACCGCGGCGATGCCGTCGGGCACCGGCCTCGACAAGTTCGAACTGGCCTTCCCCGACCGCAGCTTCGACGTCGGCATCGCCGAACAACATGCCGTCACCTTCGCTGCGGGCCTCGCGGCCGAAGGGATGCGCCCCTTCTGCGCCATCTATTCGACTTTCCTGCAACGTGCCTACGACCAGGTCGTGCATGACGTCGCGATCCAGAACCTGCCCGTCCGCTTCGCCATCGACCGCGCCGGCCTGGTCGGCGCCGACGGCTCGACCCATGCGGGCAGTTTCGACGTCACCTATCTTGCGACCCTGCCCAACATGGTGGTGATGGCCGCGGCGGACGAAGCCGAACTGGTTCATATGGTCCATACCTGCGCCATGCATGATAGCGGCCCGATCGCGCTGCGCTATCCGCGCGGCAACGGCACTGGCGTCGCCATGCCGGAAATTCCCGAACGGCTTGAAATCGGCAAGGGCCGTCTGGTCCGCGAAGGGCGGCAGGTCGCCATCCTCTCGCTCGGCACCCGCCTCGAAGAAGCACTCAAGGCCGCCGAAGCGCTGGAGGCCAAGGGCCTGTCCACCACCGTCGCCGACCTGCGCTTCGCCAAGCCGCTGGACGAAGCGCTGATCCGCAAGCTGCTGACCAGCCACGAAGTCGCCGTGACCATCGAGGAAGGCGCGATCGGCGGTCTGGGCGCGCATGTCCTGACGCTGGCCAGCGATCTCGGCCTGATCGACAATGGCCTCAAGCTGCGCACCATGCGCCTGCCCGACATTTTCCAGGATCAGGACAAGCCCGAAAAACAATATGCCGACGCCCGGCTGGATGCCGACGCGATCGTGGACACAGTCCTCACTGCGCTGCGCCACAACAGCGTGGGCACGGAAGCGCGGGCCTGACCAGCAACCATAGGGTTGCCTGTAAAGGAAAATCGGATCATATAGGCAATCAGGAGGTTGCCTATATGCCCGACCATATCATCAAGACCATCGACATCGCCGCGCCCATCGCCAGGGTATGGGACGCGCTTATCGATCATGAAAAATTCGGCGCCTGGTTTCTGGTCGCGCTCGACCAGCCCTTCGCCGTCGGGCAAGGCTCGACCGGTCACATGACCTATCCCGGCTACGAACATTTCCCCTGGCAATCGCGCACCGTCGCGATCGAGCCGATGACCCGCTTCGCCTTCGAATGGCCCGCCACCGGCGGCGACGAGGATGCGATCCGGAACGGCGTGCCCGAATGGACGCTGGTCGAGTTTCGGATGGAGCCGACCGCCGGCGGCACAAGGCTGACCGTCACCGAAAGCGGGTTCGATTCCGTCCCCGAACCGCGCCGCGCCAGCGTCCTGCGCTCCAACGACGGCGGCTGGGCGGAGCAGGTGCAGAATATCAGACGCTATGTCGAAGGCTGAACCGGCGCAATTGTTCGCCGCGCTGGGCGACGCGACCCGGCTGGGCATGGTCGGTCGCCTCAGCGACGGCGGCGAACGATCGATCGTGCAAATGGGCGAAGGGCTGGCGATCAGCCGGCAGGCGGTCGCCAAGCATCTGGACGTGCTGCACGGCGCGGGGCTGGTGCATCGTCGCAAGAACGGACGCGAAGTCCATTATGCGCTGCATCGGGAGGCGATCGAAGCCGCCCGGTCGTGGCTGGACGACGTCAATGCCCAATGGGACGGCCCCCTCGCCCGGCTCAAGGCTTTTATCGAGGCCAGCTAAAGCATCGTGCGGAAAAGTGGGAACCGCTTTTCTGCTTGAAACGATGCGACAACAAAAGCCGGAGCGTGCGACTTGCGTCCGATTAAACGCAGCGCGCTCTATCGCGGCAGGCGACAGGGATCACCCCTGTCGCCTGCCAACCCAAACTAGTCCAAAGGTCGTCCTTAAGGCTGCGGCGTCGCGGCGCGCGCTTCCTGGCCGTCGCCTTCGGGCGCGGCGATGATGTCGCGGGTGGTGGCCCCCTTGTCCACGACTTCGGTGCCCGGATCGCCCACCGACGAACGGATGCCCGATGCGGCGTTGGCGCGCCCCGCGGCGTTGAGCGTGGCGCCTTCGCCGGCGCTACGCGCGGCAGGACCGCCGAACATCGCGTCCATCGCCGCCTTGCTCGAATCGACCGACGCAGCGGCCGGCGTCCCCGGCGCAGGCGGCACCAATGCGAAGTCGGGCGGGATGATCAGCGGCGCCTGACGCGAGACGGCGAATTCGTCGGGGCGCTGGCGGTTCATCAGGCCACCACCGCCGCCACAGGCGGACAGGATGGACACAAGGCCGGCAGCTAGGATCAGTTTACGCATTACTTCAAAGTCTCCGTCTTTGCCCCCTTGTCGCGCAGCAGCAACGCCCGCGCAAGCAGGATCAACACGCCGATCGTGATGGCGGCGTCCGCCAGGTTGAAAATCAGGAAAGGCCGCCACTCGCCGAAATGCAGGTCGGCATAATCAACGACATAGCCCAGCCGCATGCGATCGACGATATTGCCGATCGCCCCCCCCAGCACCAGACCCAGCGCGGCGACATCCTGCCGCGCCTTCTCGCGCCACATCCACACGCCGACAAAGCCGGCGATCAGCATCGTCATGCCCACCAGCGCCCAGCGCGCGACATCCGTATCGGCATGGAAGAAGCCCATGGAAACGCCACGATTTTCCAGCCAGCGCAAACGGAAGATCGGCAGGATGTCGATCCCGTCCACCCGGCTCTTGAGCGCCAGCGGATAGGTCACGCTATATTTGATGAGCTGGTCGAGCGCGAGCGTCACGATCGCGACGGTCAGGCCCAGCGGGCGGTGATTGACCGCGCTCATGCCTTGAGCACCTCGTCACAGCGGTCACATAGCGTGCCGTCCTCAGTCACTTCCGGCAGCTTGCGCCAGCAGCGACCGCATTTATGCCAGTCGCTGGGCTTCACCACGATGCCGTCGCCCACGCCCATGGTCACGCGCGCGACGATCGCCACTTCAGCGAAGTCGACACCGTCGCTGGGCAGCAATTCCCCCATGGTGACGTCAGCCTCCAAGCTGGACCGTATGATTTTCTCGCGGCGGAAGGGCTCGATCGCCTCATTCACCTGTTCGCGCTGGCTGCGCAGTTCGCCCCATTTGTCATTGAGATGGCTGTTGATCCAGTGACGGTCGACTTCGGGCCATTCCAGGAAATGGACGCTCTCTTCCTCATTGGGGAAGCGGCTCTGCCACACTTCTTCCGCCGTGAAGGGGATGATCGGCGCCACATAGCGCACCAGCGCATGGAACAGCGTGTCTAGCAGGGTGCGATAGGCGCGCCGCTTGGGGTCCGACTTCGCATCGCAATAGAGGCAATCCTTGCGGATATCGAAGAAGAAGGCGCTGAGGTCGCTGTTCGCGAAATCGAAGATGGCGCGGGTGTAGCGGCTGAATTCCAGCCAGTTCCCGCTCTTCGCCGCCTTGTCCACCACGGCGCGCAGTTCCGCGTCGAGCAGCGCCAGACGGTGGAGCATATAGCGCTCCAGCTCCGGCATTTCCGCGTAGGACACCGCTTCGCCCTCTTCATCATAGTCGGAAAGAGCGCCCAGCATGTAGCGGAATGTATTGCGCAATTTGCGGTAGGCGTCGGACGAGCCGGCCAGCACTTCCTTGCCGATGCGGACGTCATCGAAATAGTCGGTGCTGGCGACCCAGACGCGCAAAATGTCCGCGCCGCTCTCGCTCATGATCTTGAGCGGATCGACCACATTGCCCAGCGACTTGGACATTTTCTTGCCGGTGCCGTCCAGTGCGAAGCCATGGGTCAGCACCGCGCCATAGGGCGCGCGGCCGCGCGTGCCGCAGCTTTCCAGCAGCGAGGACTGGAACCAGCCGCGATGCTGGTCCGAACCCTCGATATACAGGTCGGCGCGCACGCCTTCGCCATAGCGGCCCTCGACCACGAAACTGTGCGTGGAGCCGCTGTCGAACCAGACGTCCAGAATGTCGTTCACGACCTCATAGTCGTTGAGGTCATAGTCCGGGCCGAGCAGCGCCTGATGATCCGCGCCGAACCATGCGTCAGCCCCGGCACCCTTGAAGGCTTCGATGATGCGGGCATTGACCGCGGGATCAACCAGATATTGCCCACTCTTGCGATGGACATAGAGGGCGATCGGCACGCCCCAGGCGCGCTGGCGGCTGATGACCCAGTCGGGGCGCCCTTCCACCATCGAACGAATGCGGTTGGTCGACCGCTCGGGCACCCAGCGAGTCTGCTCGATCGCGTCGAGCGCGATTTCGCGCAGCGTCGGGCCGTTGCCGCTGATAACCGGAGTCGGCATCACGCCGCCCTCGACATCGACCACCGCGCCTTCCTGCGGCTTGTCCATCGGGATGAACCATTGCGGGGTGCAGCGATAGATGATGCGCGCCTTCGACCGCCAGCTATGCGGATAGCTGTGGCGGAAGTCGCTGGCGCTCAGCAATGCGCCGACCGCGCGCAGATCGGTGCAGATCGGCCCTTCGGGACCATTAAACTTGGTGTTGATGACGCTGCCCTGCCCGGCCAGCCAATCCCAGTCGTCGCGATAGAAGCCCGCATCGTTGACCGCAAAGACCGGGTCGATGCCCAGCTTCTTGCAGGCGATGAAATCCTCCTCGCCATGGTCGGGCGCCATATGGACGAGGCCGGTGCCTGCGTCGGTCGTGACATGGTCGGCGGGCAGCAGCGGACGCGGTTTGGCAAAGAAGCCGCCCAGCGCATGCATCGGGTGACGGGTGATGGCGCCGGCGAGTGATGGACCATAAAAGAACTTGTCCACCGCGAAAGCAATTATGCTGGGATCGAAAGCCGTCACTCGCTCTTGGAAAGCTTCTGATAGCGCTGTAGCGACGAGGTACCGCTGAGGCGGCGAGAAGGGCTGAGCATTCCCATCCAGCGCTTCAACAAGAACGTAGTCAATCTCTTCCCCATAAGCGATCGCCTGGTTAACCGGGATCGTCCAGGGCGTCGTCGTCCAGATCACCGCATGCGCGCCGACCAGTTCGGGCGCATTGGGCGCTTCGACGATCTCGAACGCCACGTCGATCTGGGTCGAGGTGACATCTTCATATTCCACTTCCGCCTCGGCCAGCGCGGTCTTTTCGACCGGGGACCACATGACGGGCTTGGCGCCGCGATAAAGCTGGCCGCTTTCCGCGAATTTCAGCAACTCGCCCACGATCGTCGCTTCGGCGTCGAACTTCATGGTCAGGTACGGATCGGCCCAGTCGCCCATCACGCCCAGCCGCTTGAACTGCTCCTTCTGCACGTCCACCCATTTGTCGGCATAGGCGCGGCACTGGGCGCGGAATTCGGACGGCGGAACCTCGTCCTTGTTCAGCTTCTTCTTGCGATATTCTTCCTCGATCTTCCATTCGATCGGCAGGCCGTGGCAATCCCAGCCCGGAACATAGGGCGCATCCTTGCCCAGCAGCGACTGCGACCGGACGATGATGTCCTTGAGCACCTTGTTCATCGCATGGCCCATATGGATGTCGCCATTGGCGTAGGGCGGGCCATCATGCAGGATGAAGCGTTCGCGGCCGGCGCGCTTCTCGCGCAGCTTGCCATAGAGGTCCATCGCCTCCCACTTGGCGGCGATCGCCGGCTCCTTCTGGGCCAGGCCGGCCTTCATCGGGAAGTCGGTGACGGGCAGGAAGACGGTGGACTTATAATCAGGTGCGTCGGTCATGGGTGTCCGGTATCTACAAACATCCGCTCGCGCCGCGAACGGGTTTAGGAATAACTGCGCGGCATTAAGCGAGCCGGGGCGTTCCCGCAAGGATTTGCCGCGCGTCCACGCAGTCCTTCGCGATCCCCGCCATCAGCGCGTCCAGCCCGTCATATTTCAACTCGGGATGCAGATAGTGGATCAACTGCACCTCAATGATCTGGTCGTAGAGGCTTTCGGCGAAATCGAAGAAATGCGGCTCCAGCAATTCCTTGGGCGGATCGAAGCTGGGACGGATACCCAGGTTCGCCGCGCCATCCAGCACCCGCCCGTCAGCCAACAGCCCGCGCACCGCATAAATGCCATAGGCCGGCCGCAGATAATGGCCCATGTCGATATTGGCGGTCGGAAAACCGATGGTCCGGCCCAGCTTGTCGCCATGCTGCACCACCCCCTGAATGGTGAAGGGCCGCGTCAGCAGCCGCGTCGCGGTGGTGCAATCGCCGGCCTTGAGCGCATCGCGGATACGGCTGGAGGAAATGATCTCGCCGCCGCTATCGGTCACGGCCGGCACCGCTTCCGCCGCCATGCCCAGCGCCGCGCCCAGTTCGGCCAGCGTGGCGACGGTGCCGCCTTTCGCCTTGCCGAAGGTGAAATCCTCCCCCGTCACCACACCGGCCGCACCCATTTCCTGCACCAGGAAGGCCGCAAACTCATCCGCCCGCATCGCCGCCATGGCGGGGTTGAAGGCGAACACCAGCATCGCGTCGGCCCCCGCCGCGGCGAACAGTGCCTGCCGCTGGTCCAGCGTCGTCAGGCGGAACCACGGCGTTTCGGGCCGGAACAGCCGCACCGGATGCGGATCGAAGGTGGCGACGATCGCCGGTCGCCCTTCGGCGCGCGCACGCGCGATCGCCCGCGCGACCACCGCCTGATGGCCCGCGTGAAACCCGTCGAAATTGCCGAGCGCCATGATGCTCCCGCGCAGATGCGCAGGGATCGGGGCGCTGCTGCTAAGCCGCTCCATGCCGCGGCCTATAGGGGGGTGGATGGGGCGTGGCAATCAGGATGCTTGCCCTGTCATCCGTTCGCCCCGAGCGACGTCGAAGGGCGCTGCGCAAACGGATCGCGACGATCAACGCGTCCGCACCAACGTCACGAAACTATAGGCCGGCCGCCCATCCAGCGCCTCATGGTCCGCCCGCGCAGTTTCGCGCCAGTCCGCCGGATCGGGATAGGCGATGCTCGCGTCACCCGCCGCCTCCAGATGCACCTCGGTCAGTTCGATCCGGTCGGCTTGGCCCAGGAACAACCGATAGATTTCCGCCCCGCCGATCACCATCACCACCGGCGCATCAGCCAGGGCGATCGCGCTTTCGACGTCATGGGCGGCTTCCGCCCCCTCCCCGCGCCAGTTGCGATCGCGCGTCAGCACGATATGGCGACGACCGGGCAGCAGGCCGGGCAGGCTGTCGAACGTCTTGCGTCCCATCACCATCGGATGGCCGAGCGTCACCGCCTTGAAATGCCTGAGGTCGGCGGGCAGGCGCCAGGGCAGGTCGCCATCCTTGCCGATCACGCCATTGTCGGCGCGGGCGAGGACGAGGACGATTTCGGCGCTCACAGCGTCAACCGCGTCACATGCCCCATCTTCCGACCCGGCCGCGCCTCATGCTTGCCATAGAGGTGCAGGTGGTTCGCCGGGTCGGACAGGATGGCCTGCCAGTCGTCGACATCGTCGCCGATCAGGTTGCGCATCGCCACGCCCTGCGCGGCCAGCGCCGTGTCGCCCAGCGGCAGGCCGCAAATGGCGCGGACATGGTTCTCGAACTGGCTCGTCACCGCGCCCTCGATCGTCCAGTGGCCGCTATTATGCACGCGCGGCGCCATTTCGTTGAACACCGGCCCATCGGCGCTGGCGAAAAATTCGCAGGTCAGCACGCCGACATAGCCCAGCGCGTCGGCGATCTTCTGCGCCATGCCGCGCGCCTGCGCCATCTGCCCCGCGATCAACGCGCCCGCGGGCACGGTCGAGGTCGCCAATATGCCATCGACATGGACATTGGCCGCCGAATCCCAAAATCGCGCCGCGCCGTCATGGCCGCGCACCAGGATCACCGAAAATTCCTGGTCGAAGGTCACGAACCCTTCCAATATCGCGCTCTGCCGTCCGATCGCGTTCCACGCGCCCACCGCATCCCCCGGCTCGGACAGGCGCGCCTGCCCCTTGCCATCATAGCCCATCCGGTTGGTCTTCAGGATCGCGCGGCTGCCGACCTGCTCGATCGCGCTTTCCAGATCGTCCAGGCTCTCGACCGGCGCAAAGGGCGCGGTCAGCCCGCCCAGGTCGCAAACGAAGCGCTTCTCCGCCAGCCGGTCCTGCGCCACACGCAGCGCCTGCGCGCCGGGGCGGACCAGCCCATGGGTGGACAGCACCTCGACCGCGGCGGGATCGATATTCTCGAACTCATAGGTGACGACATCGACGCTGTCGGCAAAATCGCCCAGTGCTTGCGGGTCCTCATAGGCGCCGCGCGTCCAGTTGGGTGACACGTCGGCGGCCGGGCCGCTGTCTTCGGGCGCGTAGATATGGGTGCGATAGCCCAGTTGCGCCGCTGCGGTGGCGATCATCCGGCCGAGCTGGCCGCCGCCGAGAATGCCGATGGTGGCGCCGGGCGCGATGGTCGTCATGATCCTGCCTTCAATCCTCGACGGTTTCGGCCACGGCCTCGGTCTGGCGCGCACGCCAGGCGTCCAGCCGGTCGGCCAGCACATCGTCGGTCGTTGCCAGGATAGATGCCGCGAGCAGTCCCGCATTGATTGCGCCGGGCTTGCCGATCGCCAGCGTGGCGACGGGGATGCCGCCGGGCATCTGGACGATGGACAGCAGCGAATCCATGCCCTTCAGCGCCTTGGATTCGACCGGCACGCCCAGCACCGGCAGGCGGGTCATCGACGCGGTCATGCCGGGCAGATGCGCCGCCCCGCCAGCCCCGGCGATGATGACCTTCAAGCCGCGGCCCACCGCGCCGGTGGCATAGTCATAGAGGCGCTGCGGGGTGCGGTGGGCCGACACCACCTTGCATTCGTGCGGCACGCCCAGCGCTTCGAGCGTTTCGGCGGCATGGCGCATCGTGTCCCAATCGGACCGCGACCCCATGATGATGCCGACCGTGACTGCCCCGCTCATATGCTGCTTCCCCTGGGACGAGCGACGCGACAGGTCGCCCGGAAAGCAAAGCCCCTTAGCGGTCGGGCCGCCAAGGGGCAATATAACTGTCAGTTAATTTCCGTTCGCGGTCAGGACGGCGGCACTCTTACCGCTCCGACAGATAATAACGCTCGATCGCGCGCAGATCGTCCGCCAGTTCATAGACGATCGGCTGACCGGTCGGGATTTCCAGATGGGTGATCTCGTCGTCGGGAATGTTCGACAGATGCTTCACCAGCGCGCGCAGCGAATTGCCATGCGCCGAAATCAGCACGCGCTTGCCGGCCTTCAGGTCGGGCGCGATCGTCGCCTCCCAATAGGGCAGGACGCGCGCGATCGTGTCCTTCAGGCTCTCGGTCGACGGGATGGCGATACCGTCATAGCGGCGGTCGGCCGACAGGTCGAATGCGCTGCCCGCTTCCAGCACCGGCGGCGGAATGTCGAAGCTGCGACGCCAGATCTTGACCTGATCGTCGCCATGCTTGGCGGCCGTTTCCGCCTTGTTCAGGCCGGTCAGCCCGCCATAATGGCGCTCGTTCAGCCGCCAGTCCTTTTCGACCGGCAACCACAGCCGCCCCATTTCCTCCAGCGCCAGATTGAGCGTCTTGATCGCGCGGGTCTGGAAACTGGTATAGCATTGGTCGAAGTCCAGCCCCTTTTCCGCCATCAGGCGACCGGCGGCGCGCGCTTCTTCGGCGCCCTTCTCGGTCACGTCCACGTCCCACCAGCCGGTGAAGCGGTTTTCCAGGTTCCATGACGACTGGCCATGGCGGATGAGGACGAGAGTGGGCATTGGGCGCGTCTCCTGCACGATAACGGCGAATGATGGCTCCCCATAACGCGCTAAATCGCGCGCGCAAGCTTGTCGCCCGATCCACTCCCCCCACATTGCAGTCGGCGCGTCCATCGGATAGCCAGACAGGGTCAACGGAAGGAAGCAGCAACTTGGCATTTGTGAAGGGCGCCTGGCGCATATTGGTCGCGATCAAGGACGGCCTCGTCCTGCTCTTCCTGCTGCTCTTCTTCGGCGCGCTCTACGCCGCCCTCTCCTACTCGCCAAAGCCGGGCAAGACCGTGTCGTCGGGCGCACTGCTGCTCGATCTGGACGGCAGCATCGTGGAACAGCCGGCGCAAGTGGGCGCGATGGCGCTGTTGTCCGGCTCCGGGCCCGACAGCGAAGAATATCGGCTGTCCGACATCGTCGCCGCGCTCGACGCCGCGAAGACCGATGCCAAGGTCAAGGCCGTGGTCCTGAACCTCGACGGCTTCATGGGCGGCGGCCAGGTCGCGATGGCCCGCGTGGGCAAGGCGCTCGACGCCGTGCGCGCCGCGAAAAAGCCGGTCCTGGCCTATGCCACCCTCTATAGCGACGACGGCTATCAGATCGCCGCCCATGCCAGCGAAGTGTGGAGCGACCCGCTGGGCGGCGTCGCGATCATGGGCCGGGGCGGCTCGAACCTCTACTATAAGGGGTTGATCGACAAGCTGGGCGTCAACACCCACGTCTATCGCGTCGGCACCTATAAGAGCTTCGTCGAACCCTTCACCCGCACCGAACAGTCGCCCGAAGCCAAACAGGCCAACCAGGCGCTCGCCGGCGCCCTGTGGCGAAGCTGGCAGGACGACGTGACCAGGGCGCGGCCCCGCGCGAAGATAGCTGCCTACGCCGCCAACCCGCTCGCCGCGGCGCAGGCGGTCGGGGGCGACATGGGCAAGGCGGCGCTTGCAAACGGGCTGGTCGACAAGCTTGGCGACGAAGCCGCCTTTGGCGACCGTGTCGCCCAGATCGCCGGCGACGCCGCCAGCGACAAGGCCGGCAGCTTCGCCACCATCGACCTTGCATCCTATGTGAAGGCCCGCAAGCCCGCCAATGACGGCCAGATCGGCGTGCTGACGATCGCGGGCGACATTGTCGATGGCGAAGCCGGCCCCGGCACCGCGGCGGGCGACACCGTCTCCGACCTGCTGCTGACCGCGCTCGATGAAAAGGATTTGAAGGCGCTGGTCGTCCGCGTCGATTCCCCTGGCGGATCGGTCATGGCGTCGGAGAAAATCCGCGGCGCGATCCTGAAAGCCAAGTCCGCCGGACTGCCGGTGGTCGTCTCCATGGCCAATGTCGCGGCCAGCGGCGGTTACTGGGTATCGACTCCGGCCGATGTCATCTTCGCCGAGCCGGACACGATCACCGGCTCCATCGGCGTGTTCGGCATCATCCCCAGCTTCGAAGGCACGCTGGCGAAGATGGGCGTCACCACCGACGGCGTGCGCACCACGCCGCTCTCCGGCCAGCCCGACGTCACCGGCGGCACCACGCCGCAATTCGACCAGATCATGCAGTTGGGCGTCGAGGACATTTATCGCCGCTTCGTCGGCCTCGTCGCGCAATCGCGCCGCAAAAGCCCGCAGGCGATCGACGCCATCGCGCAGGGCCGCGTCTGGGACGGCGGCACCGCGCGCCAGATCGGCCTGGTGGATCGCTTCGGCGGCCTCGAAGACGCCATCGCCGAAGCCGCGCGCCGCGCGAAGCTCGACCCCGCCAAGGCGAAACCCTATTATATCGAGAAGCAGCCCGACAGCTTCGCCGCCTTCGTCCAGTCGATCGCCGACCGTGAAAAGGGTGACGCCAGCGCACCCCGCGACATGCTTGCGCGACAGGCCTGGCTGCAACGCGGCTGGGCGATGCAGGCGGTATCGGACGTCAAGGCGCTGGTGATCGGCGCAGGCGTGCGCGCCGACTGTCTGGAATGCCGTGGCTATGGTGCGCCCAGGCAGCGCAATGCCGCGGAAGACCGTGGCGTCCTGGCGATGCTCGCGGGCCTGTGGCGCTAAGCTGAAAACAGATGCGCTTCTGCCGCCTGCGAGTGCCAAATTGACTATGCGATTTTACTTTGCATCCTCCCTGGCCGTCTGCTTGACAGCGTGCAGCGCAACCGAAGCACCACCAATCGAGCAGCTGGAAATCTGGGCACCCGGCCTGGAAGTCGCCATCGATGGCCACGGCAATGGGCGGTTCAAACAATATTCCAAAGGCACCGAGGGCCGCTTCACGCTCTCAGCGGCACAATTTGCAGAACTTCGAAAAAGGACCGAGCCCTTCCGCCTCTCCCGCGACGCCATTTCAAGCGAAAGAATATCTGCGTTCATTGCCGCAGGCCAGCGTTGCGATGGTGATTATGTCACCGATAACGGCGGCATTTCCTTCCATTGGTCAGGACGGTCCATGAACCAGTTCTACGCTGTAGACTATGGCTGCGAACGCGTGAGATATGCGACCAGAAATGGAGAGTTACGCGCTATTCTAGCCTCTCTGCCCGTCCCTAAGTCAGACGCCCTGCCTTGATGGAGAGAAATCTACCCGAACCGCCCTACGCCTCATCCCCCCGATATACCGGCAGCCCCAGCCCACGCCAGATCGCCACGGCCCGCAGCCCGAACCCCAGCAGCGCCGCCACCACCCCCGCGACCGGCACGTCCAGACCGACCCAGCGCAGCGCCACGAACAGACCCGACGCGAACGCCGCCGCCGTCACATACAATTCCGGCCGCAACAGGATGGACGGCTCCCCCGCCAGCAGATCGCGCATGATGCCGCCGACGCAGCCCGTCACCACTCCCATCATCCCCGCAACGATGGGCGGCACGCCGAAGCTCATCGCCTTGGCCGCACCGAACACGGCAAAGGCCGCCAGCCCGATCGCATCGAGCCAGTCCAGCGCCCGCTCGCTCCAGAATTTGCGCGGGGTGAACCACACCAGCAACGCCGCGCCCATGCAGGCGATCGCCGGCACCGCATCGACCACCCAGAAGACCGGCGCGCCGATCAGCAGGTCGCGCACCGTGCCGCCACCCACCCCCGTCACCAGCGCGAAGAAGGCGAAGGTCACCAACGTCTGCCTGAGCCGCGCCGCCGCCAGCGCGCCGGACGCGGCAAAGACGAAAGTGCCGACGATACTCAATGTTTCGAGCACCGGGCCAATGGAGGTAGCGAGCGAAGGGGTGGGTGGGAGCATGAATCTATCTAACCATAACCGTTCGCGCTGAGTAGGGACTGAGCGACGTCGAAGACCCGTATCGACTTCGCGCAATGCCTGCCCTGAGCGCCTGCGTTGGCCGGCCGTCGAAACGACTACTCAGAAAGAAGGGCGGAGGATTGCGCCAACTCGCTCCCCTATTTCCGCCCCTTCTCCCCGGCGAGCCGGCTCATCAATATCGCCGCGCGCTTCGCCTGCCGCTTCATCGTCGACAGGTCGGCCTTTTCCGCCGGACTATGGTCGCCGCTCGACGCCAGGCCCAACCCCACCAGCCCGTCCGTATCGGCCGCGACGAAGCTGATGTCTCCCGCCCCGCGCTTCAACGGATCGAGCGCCGCCATTTCCGGCAGGCCAAGGTCGCGATTGATGCCGTTCAGCTTGCCCAGCAACGCCCTGTTGCCCGCGGTCGGCGCCATCGACGGATAGCCCAGGTCGAAGGCGATGCTGGCCGATGTGCCGGTCAGATGCCCCGCATCGACGATCGCCTGCATCTGCGCCTGCACCCGTTTCGTCTGTTCTTCGCTCAGCGTACGGAAGTCACCCTTCGCCACCGCGACCGGCGGGATGATGTTGGTCTTGCCGGTCACGGCGATGCGCACGCCGTCCTTGTCGACCTCCGCGCTCTGCCCGCCGCCGACCAGCCCGACATTGAAGGTCAGGTTGGGTTCGGGCACTTCCTTGCGAAAAGCGACGATGATCCGCGCCAGTTCGTAAATCGCCCCGTCGCCCGCGCTGGGCGAGAAGATGCCCGAACTATGGCCCGACTTGCCTGTCGCGGTCAGCGTCCAGCTATTGGAGGACCGGCGGGCGATCGAGCCCATATCCTTGCCATCCTGCTGGCTCAGCCCCTCGAAATCGAGCGCGACATCGGCGCGCTTGCCCGCCGCGATCAGGTCCGCCCGCGCGATGGACACGGGATCGCCCGCATCCTCCTCGTCGCCGGTCAGCACCACCTCTATGTTGGCGTTTTTCAACGTGCCGGCCGCCTGCATCGCCTTGAGCGCCAGCAGCATCGTCACGACCCCGCCCTTGTCGTCGGCAACGCCCGGCCCCGCCGCCCAATCGCCGTCCCGCTTGAAGGTCTGGAAGGGCGAATCCGGCTCGAACACGGTATCCAGATGCCCGATCAGCAGCATCTTCGTGCCGCCTGCCTTGCCCTTGTGCACCGCGATCAGATGCCCCGCCCGCTTGGCCGCATCCATCGGCTTCCACGTCACGGTAAAGCCCAGCGCCTCATATTCGGGGCGCAGCATGTCGGCCACGGCCTTCACGCCGGCGAAATTCATCGACCCGCTATTCTGGTTGACCAGCTTTTCCAGCAGGCCGATGGCCGGCTCATAGCCCGAATCGACCGTGACGCCGATCGTCCGCTCCGCCGGGCTGAGCGCCGCATGGGCGACGGGCGCGCCGCCCAATAACAGCGCGCCCATGACCAGGCCCCGGATCACTTGGCCAGTTCCGCCTCGATCGCGGCCACCAGCGCCGGGTCGTTGGGCGCCGTCGTGGGGTCGAAACGCGCCGCGACGCTGCCATCCTTGGCGATCAGGAACTTCTCGAAATTCCATAGCACTTCCGGCACCGGATTGGGGGTCATGCCATAGCCTTTCAGCTTTTCGCGGAAGGCGTCGCCTTCGCCCTGCGCTTCGGGCTGCGCGCTGGTCAGCGCGGCGTAGAGCGGATGCTTGTCCGGTCCGGTGACGACGATCTTCTCGAACATCGGGAAATCGACGCCGAAATTGGTGGTGCAGAAGGTCGCGATCTCGTCATTGCTGCCCGGTTCCTGCGCGCCGAAATCATTGGCGGGAAAGCCTGCGACGACCAGTCCCTTGTCCTTGTAATCGGCGTAAAGCTTCTCCAGCCCCTCATATTGCGGGGTCAGGCCGCATTTGGACGCGACATTGACCGCCAGCACCACCTTCCCCGCATAATCGGCCAGGCTCGTATCGGCGCCCTTGATGGTCTTGAGCGCAATCTGCTGAATGTCGGTCATATATCGTCTCCTTGTATAAATTGCCGCTAACCTGCCACTATATCGCCGCGCCGAACAGATGCCCCGCGCCCGCCGTCACCGCCATCGCCAGCGCGCCCCAGAAGAGCGTGCGTCCCATCGAGCGGCCCACCTGCGCGCCGCCGAGCCGCGCGCCGACATAGCCCAGCAGTGCAAGACACAGCATGCACAGGCTGACGATCGCGATGATTGCGCTTCCTGTCGGCACCATCGCCGCTACGATTACCGGTGGCGCCGCCCCTGCGGCAAAGCTCATCGCTGATGCCAGCGCCGCCTGAACCGGCCGGGCGGTCGCCAGATCGGAAATACCCAGTTCGTCGCGCGCATGGGCGCCCAGCGCATCGGCCGCCATCAACTGCTGCGCCACCTGCCCCGCCAGATCAGGCGTCAGGCCGCGATCGACGTAGATATCGCGCAACTCCACCCATTCTGCGTGCGGCTGGGTGGCCAGGGCTTTCTTTTCCTTGGCCAGATCGGCGCGCTCGGTATCGGATTGCGCGCTGACGGACACATATTCGCCTGCCGCCATCGACATCGCGCCTGCCACCAGCGCCGCGATCCCCGTCAGCAATATCGCCTGCCCGTCCGCTCCCGACGCGGCGATGCCGGTCATCAGGCTGGCGGTGGACACGATCCCGTCATTGGCTCCCAGCACCGTCGCGCGCAGCCAGCCGACGCGGTTCACATAATGAACGGCATGGTGCGGCTGGTCGTTTCTGGTGTCGGTCTGCGCATCCATCGATCGGCCCTTCATGCTGCCCCTATGCCGGCATTCATGCCCCCTGAGCCTGTCGAAAGGAAGGCGGGAAACCCTATCCCGCCAGCCCTTCCGCCTTTTCCGCCAGTTCCAGCCAGCGCATCTCGGCCGCATCCTTTTCTGCCCGCGCCGTCTCGATCGCGGCCGTCAAGGTGTCGAATCGCTTGCGATCCCGTGCGTAGAGCGCCGGATCGGCCAGCGCCTCCTCATGCCCGGCGATCGCTGCTTCCAACTGTTCGATCGTCTTGGGCAGCAATTCCAGATCGCGCTGGTCCTTGTAGGTCAGCTTGGCCGATACCGGCTTGGGCGGCGGCGGCGCGGCCACCGCCTTCTTCTCGACCCTGGCCGCCTTGCGCGGGTCGCGCTTGGCGATCCAGTCGGCATAGCCGCCGACGATCACATCCACGACCCCGGTGCCGTCCAGCCCCAAAGTCACCGTCACCGTGCGATCCAGGAAATCGCGGTCATGGCTGACGATCAGCACCGTGCCGTCATAATCCGCGATCACTTCCTGCAACAGGTCGAGCGTTTCGAGGTCCAGATCGTTGGTCGGCTCGTCCAGCACGAGCAGGTTCGATTCGCGGGCAAATTCCCGCGCGAACAGCAGGCGCGACCGCTCGCCGCCCGATAATGTCGCGACCTTCGCCTCCGCCAGCGAGGGATCGAACAGAAAGTCCTTCAGATAGCCATGGATATGCTTGCGCACTCCCCGCACGTCGATCCAGTCGCCGCCTTCGGCCAGCACGTCGCGCACCCTCTTGTCGCCCTGCATCAGGCTGCGCTGCTGGTCGATGAAGATCATGTCCAGCGTCTTGGCCAGCGTCACGCTGCCGCTGTCGGGCGCCAGTTCGCCGGTCAGCAGCTTCAGCAGCGTCGACTTGCCCGCGCCATTGCCGCCGACGATGCCGATCCGGTCGCCCCGCTGCACCCGGATCGACAGGTCGTCGATGATCGTGCGTTCCCCGAACCGCTTGGTGACATGCTCGACCTTGATGACGCTCTTGGTCTTGCTGTCGTCGCTCGCCACCGCGATCTTGGCGGTCCCCTGCGGCCCGTTCATCGCCGCCCGCGTCGCCCGCATTTCCCACAGCTTGGCCAGCCGCCCCTGGTTGCGCTTGCGCCGCGCCGTGACGCCGCGTTCCAGCCAGTGCGCCTCGATCTTCAGCTTCGCGTCCAGCTTTTCCGCTGCCCGCGCCTCTTCGGCATAGACCGCTTCCATCCACTGTTCGAACCCGCCAAAGCCGATCTCGTTGCGGCGCATCTGGCCCCGGTCCAGCCACAAGGTCTGGCGCGTCAGCCGTGTCAGGAAGGCGCGGTCATGGCTGATGACGATGAACGCACCACTGTAGCGCGCCATCCAGTTTTCGATCCAGTCGATCGCGGCGATATCCAGATGGTTGGTCGGTTCGTCCAGCAGCAGCAGGTCCGGCTCGCTCGCCAGGGCGCGAGCGATGGCGGCGCGGCGGCGCTCGCCCCCGCTCGCGGTCTTCGCTTCCCGGCTGAGGTCGATGCCCAACTGGTCGGCGATCGCCTCCACCTCATGCGCGGGCGGCGCAAATTCGCCTGACAGCGCGAAATCATGCAACGTCTTGAACGGCGTGACGTCCGGGTCCTGCTCCAGCGTGATGACCCGCGCCCCCGGCTGCACCGACCGCACGCCCTCGTCCGCCTCGATCTGCCCGCCCAGCAATTTGAGCAAGGTCGTCTTGCCCACGCCATTGCGGCCGATCAGGGCCAATCGGTCCTTCGCGCCCACAGCGATATTGAGGCCGCGGAACAGCCAGTGGGAGCCTTGCGAAAGGCCAAGATTTTCGAACGAGAGAATAGGAGCTGCCATTTGCACGCAGCTAGGGGTTCATATCGTCGGGGGCAAGTGCGGAACCGGAAAGCTGTCGGACGGCTTTCAACGTGCGACAGCGTCCATTCATCGCACCCCGGCCAAATAGGGGCGCATAATCGCAGAGGAGAATAGTCCATGAAATCCGCTCTCGCCCTGATGGCGCTCGGCGTCGCCGCCCTTCCGATCGCGGCCGTTGCCCAGACCAGCGTCACCATCGCCGAGACGGCGCCGGTCGTGACGTTGAACGTCACCGAAAGCGTCGAGGCCGCGCCCGATGTCGCGACCGTCGGCACCGGCGTCCAGACCCGCGCCCAGACCGCGCAAGCCGCCATGCAGGACAACGCCATCAGGACCGAAAAGCTGATCGCCGCGCTGGCCAAGGCCGGCATCGCCAAGAAGGACATCCAGACCAGCGGCATCAATCTGTCTGCCCAATATGACTATAGTAACCGCGAAGGCCAGCCCGAAGGCCCGCGTTTCATCGGCTATGAGGCGTCGAACCAGCTGACGGTGAAGCTGCGCGACATCAAGAAGGTCGGCGCGTCGTTGGACGCCATGGTCGCGGCCGGGGCGACGAACATCAGCGGCCCCAGCTTCGCGATCGACGATCCTTCGCCGCTGATCCAGCAGGCCCGCGGCGCTGCGCTCAAGAGCGCCAAGACGCAGGCCGATTTCTACGCGCAGGCCGCTGGCTTCCGCACCGCACGCCTCATCTCGATCAGCGAAAGCAACAGCGGCGGCCAGCCGCCCATGCCGATGATGCAGAGCGCCCGGTTCAAGGCGGACGCGGCCCCGACCACCCCGGTCGAACCGGGCCAGGTCAGCGCCTCTGTCACGCTCACGGTCCAGTACGCGCTGGACAAGTAATTAACGGCACTGCCCCTTAAATGTCATTCCCGCGAAGGCGGGAATCCATCCCCTGACTTCGTACAGAAGGCCATTGCTGGAGATGGATCCCCGCCTTCGCGGGGATGACGAAAAGGAAGGAGCCGTTATTTCCCGCCATTCACCACCTGTTCAATGCCTGTCGCCTATGCCATGCCCATGAATATGAAGTGGAACAGCCTGCCCCGCTCTCTGACCGCTGTGGTCGCCGCCGCGCTTGCCCTCGGCGTCGCCATTCCGGCCGCCGATGCGGGCAATCGCCGCGACGAACAGGACGCAGCACGCCGGGCCATGCTTGACGGGCAGGTCATGCCCTTCGCCATGATCAAGCGCCGGGTCGACGCCACCATGGGCGGCGCTTCCTATGTCGGCAGCGAATTCAACCCCGCCTCCAACCGTTACCGCCTGAAATATGTGAAGGACGGTAAGGTCATGTGGGTTGATGCGGATGGCCGGACGGGCGATATCATCGGCATGGCGCGCTGACCGCCGCGCCGCGTCAACGTCACTCAATAACAGAAACGGACTAGCCCCATGCGCCTGCTGATCGTCGAGGATGAACCGAATCTGGGCCAGCAGCTCAGGAATACGCTGGAAGGCGCGGGCTATGCCGTCGACCTCGCCACCGATGGCGAGGATGGCCATTTCCTGGGCGCAACCGAAAGCTATGACGCGGTCGTGCTCGACCTCGGCCTCCCGACCATCGACGGCCTCACCGTGCTGGACCGCTGGCGCAAGGAAGGCCGCGCCTTCCCGGTGCTGGTGCTGACCGCGCGGGATAGCTGGTCGGACAAGGTCGCAGGGCTGGACGCGGGCGCGGACGATTATCTCGCCAAGCCCTTCCAGAGCGAGGAACTGATCGCCCGGCTGCGCGCGCTCATCCGCCGCGCATCGGGCAATGCGTCGAGCGAACTGACCGCCGGCGACGTTCGCCTCGACACCCGGTCGGGCAAGGTGACGCTGGGCGGCGACCCGGTGAAGCTCACCGCGCAGGAATATAAGCTGCTCAGCTACCTGCTGCATCACAAGGGCAAGGTGGTCAGCCGCACCGAATTGATCGAGCATATCTACGATCAGGATTTCGACCGCGATTCCAACACGATCGAAGTGTTCGTGACGCGCATCCGCAAGAAGCTGGGCGCCGACGTCATCACCACCATCCGTGGCCTCGGCTACAGCTTGGACGAGCCGGGGCGCTGATCGAATTGATAGTGCCACCCATTCGCCCTGAGCGAAGTCGAAGGGTCACGCCGAACGCAGTGAGGCGCCTTCGCTCCGCTCTGGCATGGGCATGGGTATGGGCTTCGACTTCGCTCAGCCCGAACGGATATGGGTGAGCTAAAATCCTCATGACCGATCCCGCATCCCCTCCCCCCGTCCGCTCCACCGGCTCCATCAGCCGGCGGATGATCGGCATCGCCGCGCTGTGGATCAGCGTGCTGCTGATCGGCGGGGGCGTCGCACTGGACCGGGTGCTCAGCGACGCGATCACGCGCAATTTCGATGACGGCATGAATTATGTCCTGACCGCGATGATCGCCGCGTCGGAAATCGGCCCGGACGGCGAAGTGCTGTTCAACCGCGAACTGGCCGACCAGCGCTTCCTCGAACCCAATAGCGGCCTCTATTACCAGATCAGCGCCAAGGGGCATGAGGACTGGCGCTCGCGCTCGCTCTGGGACCGCGCGCTCAAAGTGCCGGCGGAACATCATGACCGCCACCTCCACACCTATGACAGCAAGCAATTTCCCGGCGAGGATCTGCGCGTCATGGAACGCACCGTGGTCCTGCCCGGCTCCGATACGCGCTGGCTCTTCATGGTCGGCCAGGCGCGCGAAGGGCTGGACGCGCAGATCAGGACGCTGCGCACGACCCTGTTCAACAGCTTCGCGCTGCTGGCGCTCGGCCTGTTCATGCTGGCGACGCTCCAGACCATCTATGGCCTGCGTCCGCTGCGCAAGGTGCGGCTGGAGATCATCCGGATGCGCGACGGCCACAAGAGCCGCGTCACCGAACCCATGCCCGCCGAAGTGCTGCCCATGGTCGAGGAACTGAACGCCCTGCTCGCCCATAATGAGCGACAGGCGGAAGAAGCGCGCACCCATGCCGGCAATCTCGCCCATGCGCTCAAGACGCCGCTCACCGTCATCATGAACGCCGCGACGGCCAGGGCCCCGGATCTGGGCGACGCCGTCATCCGCGAGGCGACGACGATGCGGCGGCAGGTCGACCATCATCTCGCCCGCGCCCGCGCCGTCGGCCGGCGCGGAGCAGCCCAGAGCCGCGCGGACGTCTGGCCCAGCCTCACCGCCGTCGAGCGCGCGGTGCAGCGCCTCTATCCCGACGCCCGCGTCGACATGGACGGCGACAAGGACGCCGCGGTCCGGGTCGAGCGCCAGGATCTCGACGAAATGCTCGGCAACCTCATCGAAAACGCCGCCAAATATGGCGGCGGCAGCGTCTTCGCCACCGTGGTCGCGCGCGCCGGCGGCATGGTGGAGATATTGGTCGAGGATGACGGCATGGGCATCCCCGAAACCGAACGCGTCCGCATCTTCGACCGCGGCGTCCGCCTCGATTCCGGCAAGCCCGGCACCGGCCTCGGCCTCGCCATCGTCCGCGACGTCGCGGAAATCTACGGCGGCACCGTCGCGCTGGAGGAAAGCGAGGATCTGGGCGGACTGCTGGTGCGGCTGCGGCTGCCAGCGGCGTGATTGAGCATGCGTAACGACGTCTAAAGGCGAGCTTTTATAGCTCCTCCGTTACATGAAGGGGATTGTCTTGGAG
>NZ_JAIQXR010000025.1:0-68409 GCF_020166615.1 Sphingobium sp. 3R8
CGCATCCTCAAGATCATCCTGTTTGGCAGCTATGCGCGCGGCGATTGGGTCGAGGACCCGGTGGGCCGCTATTTCTCCGACTTCGATATCCTCGTCGTGGTGAGCGGCGAGGATTTCACCGACGGCGCGGAGTTCTGGATGAAGACCGAGGCGAAGTTGCTCGACGCGCTTGCCGATGGGTCACGCCTGCGCACTCAGGTCAGCCCGATCTACCACAGCATCGATGACGTGAACGCCCAGCTGAAGCTCGGCCGTTACTTCTTCATGGACATCGTGCGCGATGGCATAATCCTGTTCGAGGAGCCGGATCATCCGCTGGCCGAACCGCAGCCGTTGACGGCAAATCAGGCGCTGCAGGAGACGCAGGATTACTTCGACGAGTGGTTCGAGAGCGCCCGGAGACGATTTGAAATTGCAACGGAAGACCTTGCGAAAGGCTACCTGAAAGAGGCTGCCTTCGACCTTCACCAAGCCACCGAACGCTTCTATCACTGCCTGTTTCTGGTCCGCACTTTATACAGCCCCAAGACCCACAATCTGAACCGTTTGCGCTCCCAGACCGAGCAACTTGAGCCGCGTCTTGCCGCCGTCTGGCCCGCCGAGACCAAGTTCGAGCGGCGCTGTTATGAACTGCTGCGCGCGGCCTATGTGAAGGCGCGATACTCACGCCAATATGTCATCACGCCCGAGCAACTGGCGTGGCTTAGCGAACGGGTCGCGCTGTTGCAGGACCTTATCCGCGAGCTTTGCAGCGCGCGGATCGAGGACCTCGCCAAGGCCGCCTAGCCCTCGATTAGCGCCTTCAATTTCTTCAAATCCCGCATCACCCATTTGACGTCCGCCGAGAAGCGTTCGTCATCCATGTCGGGCTGTCGAAACAGCGTCAGCAGGACCTCGGCCCCGTCGCCATTGGCGATGATCCGCATCGGGATAGCGATGGCGGCACCGCTGCCCGTATCGACCCAATGATCCATGATTCCATGGTCATTATGCGGCGTGAACCGGATGCGGATCGGCCCGTCCGCGCCATCGGCAAGCCACGCATCGCCCTCTTGTCGAAGGTCGGATTCGGCGAGACCCGACGCCCATTTGGTGAAATATTCCGGTCGCCAGATCCATTCATAGAGCGCCTGCCAACTATGGTTGATCGACACGCTCAACGTGCGTGATGGCAGCATTTTACTTTCCCTCTGGCTCTTGCATCCGACGCTTTTTCCAGCGTCCCAAGCTATCCCGTGCGCGCTACGGCCCTTGCGGTGTGACCGCAAGGATCATGCGGACGATCCGCAGGCCCACTGCGCCGGGGCTGGTCGTCGGCGGCTGCGGTGGGGAATGTCCATAGGCGTCCGAAGAGGTGGATTCGGGGGGATAGAAGGGACGGCAAGATTAAAGCGCTGCCTCCATGGGGCAAGCGATCGGGCGTCTGCACAGGCTTTGCAATGGAGGCATGGAAAGCGCCTTGCCTCCTAAGGTAGCGGGTAGCCCGGTATTGCTGGCGTCTGGTTGGAGGCCCTTGAACGGGGCTATGGGGCCTGCCCATCCTCTTGTCCTTTACGGACCAAGAGGAGGACAGGATGCCCGACGACGACTTCGAACTCTGGCTCGGTCGCATTGGCGCGAAGGATCGCAGCGTCGGCCAGACCCTTGCCCGTGCCCGCCGTGCGGGGGGTATGGCGAGCGCCAAGGGCCGCCGCTTCACCGGCGCTGCGATCGGGCGCGGCGCGGGCGTCGGCCGCGTGCTGGGTGCATCGCAGCGCATGTCTGGCCTGCGCGCACGGCGCGTCGTCGTGAAGGCGCGGATCGTGAAGCTCGGGGGCAAGGGCATGGCCGCCGCCGCGCACCTGCGATACCTGCAGCGCGACGGCACCACCCGCGAGGGCGAGCGCGGCGCGCTCTACGGCGCGGATGTCGACAGGGTCGATGAAAAAGCCTTCCTCGCGCGCGGGCAAGGGGATCGCCACCAGTTTCGCTTCATCGTCGCGCCCGAAGATGGGGCGGAGTATGAGGATTTGAAACCCCTGGTCCGTCGCCTGATGAGTCAGGCGAAAAAGATCTGGGCACAAGGCTCGACTGGGTCGCGGTCGATCACTTCAACACCGGCCATCCCCATAGCCATGTCATGCTGCGCGGCGTGGACGAGCGGGGCAAGGATCTGGTCATCGCCCGCGACTATCTGACCCAGGGCCTGCGCAGCCGCGCAGAGGAACTGGTGAGCCTCGACCTTGGGCCGCGTACAACCCATGAGATCATGGCGGCGCAGGACCGCGAGATCGGCCAGGAGCGGTTTACCGGCATCGATCGCCGCCTGCTGCGCGAAGCCAATGGCGATTGCCAGTTGATGGTGACCGCCAGCGAGCCACGCGAACATGCCCTGCGCATCGGCCGCCTGCGCACGCTCGAACGACTTGGCATCGCCAGCGAAGGCAAGGCCGGCCAATGGACGCTCGATCCTGACTTTGAACCAACCCTGCGCCGGATGGGCGAGCGTGGCGACATCATCCGCACCCTGAACCGCGCCCTGCGCGAAGCGGGCATCGCCCGGCCGCCGCAGGACCATGCGGTGTTCGACAGCCGCGACCCGTTAGCCACACCGATCATCGGCCGCCTGGTGGCGACCGGCCTGTCGGACGAACATCGTGACCGCCGCTACATGATTATCGACGGCATCGATGGCCGCAGCCATTATGTCGATATCCGCGAAGACCAGTCCGTTCATGCCAAGGGCGCGATCCTGCGCCTCGCGCCCCGTCCGGCCGAAGTCCGCACCGTGGATCGCACCGTTGCTGCCATCGCCAGTCAGCATGACGGCAAATACAGTGTCGAGATCCACCTGCGTCATGATCCCGCGATGAGCGAGAGCGGCGCCCAGGCCCATGTCCGTCGCCTTGAAGCCATGCGGCGTTCGATCGGCAGGCCCAAGCGCTTGGTTGACGGGACATGGCAGATCGGCCCCGACCATCTCGCCGACGCGCTGGTCCATGAGCAGCGACAGGGGCTTAAAGCACCGGTGATCATCGAGACGCTGTCGCACAGGCCGCTCGAGCAGTTGCCCGCCCATGATGGCGAGACATGGCTCGACCGCCAGCTCACCTCTTCCACGCCCGAGCCCTTGCAGCGCGGCTTTGGGGCAGAGGTGCGCGGGGCGATGCAGCAGCGGCGGCAATGGCTGGTTGAACAACAGCTGGCCGAGGGCGACGAAGGGGCCACGCGCTATCGTCGCAGCATGTTGCAGGTGCTCCAACGTCGCGAAATCTATCGCGTGATCGCGGGCATCGAGCAGGACACCGGCCTTGTCCATCGCCAGCCCCATGCTGACGCGCCGATCGAAGGCATCTATCGCCGCGCCGTGGAGGTCGGCGACAAACGCTATGCGCTGATCGAGCACGCCCAAGAGTTCAGCCTCGTGCCCTGGCGGCCCGTGCTCGAGCGCGCGGTCGGCAAATCTGTCTCGGGCATTATGCGGGGCGAGGGCATCAGCTGGACTATCGGCGCCCGGGCGCGGGGATTGGGCATCAGTTGAACGAGCCGGCCTTGGATGGCCCCGGGCGGCACCAGCGAGCCTCTGTCCATTGGCGACCGCAGGCGCGATCCTGGCAGGCGAAAGGATCGTCCGCCGTGAAGACGTTCAAGACCCGCCATCAATTCTACCTGCCCGACGCTCTGTCGGCAAAGCTCGAGGCGCTGACCGCTGCGCCGGGCGCATCGAAGACGACCATCCTCACCGACGCGCTCACCGCCTGGCTCGAGCGCAAGGCAGGCAACGAACTCGACCAGCGCTTCGGACCCCGGCTCGACCGGCAGAGCCGCGCCGCCGAGCGGCTCGAGCGCAAGGTCGATGCGCTCACCGAAATCCTTGGTCTGTTCGTCCAACATCAGCTGACCCTGGTTGCCCATCAGCCCGCGTTCGATCCCGAGACCGCGCAGCTTGGCCGCGTGCGCTACCAGCGGTTCATGGAACTGGTGGAACGGCGGCTTGGCAAGACCGTCGAACCCGAGCGCCTGCCGCCCGCAAACAGCAAGGGGATCAAGCCATGACTCTCGAACCCACACCTGAGCGGATCACGGTCCGCATCAAGGAAGCCTGCCGCATTACCGGTATCGGTCGCTCCAAGCTCTATGAGCTGATTGCCGAGGGCGAAATCGACATCGTCAAGGTCGGGGCCATGACGTTGATCCCGGTCGATAGTCTCAAGGCCTTGACCCAAGGCCGTCGGCAGCGACGGTGAACAGCCTCGCGTCAGGATCGGGCGCTGCCTTGCATTGAATGTGAGAAGGGACGCCCTATCTATGTCCTGTCACTCTTCCCCCCTTGAGTGACACCTCCCTGAACTTCGGCCCCGTCAGCGCATCGCGCGGCGGGGCCTCTTTTAATGCATCAATAATGGTCCTCAACTAGTCGCTAGGCTACTTTTCATTTTGATTTTGATGGCATTAGCAGTGAGGAGTTTTGATTGAGCCTGAACATGCATTGCGCTACGAACAATAAGAGAACAGTCTGGTTTTTCCGGCGCGGCTGATCAGAACGGGAGCTACCAATGCCGAGATGGTTACGTGCTATTGTTCGCTTTCTTGTTGGGCCGGCGCGGGAAATCAACGCCTCGACGCTTCCTTCGAAACCCGCAACTCCCCCAGCGATAGCGACGCGCCGGGCGCATCAGCCCCGCTACCCGCTTCGATCCCTTGCCCGCCATCGCGGGGATGGAAAGCCTCCCCGCTTGCAGTGGAAGCCAAGCCATCCTAGCACGATTGCGCGCTTCAAGGCCGAGGTAACATGCTCCCAAGGGCACGGCATCACCTTACGTGATCATACGATCGAAGCCGATGGGCGGGTCGTACCAAGTATCGTATGCAAACAACCCAAGTGCAGCTATCATGAGGTGGTCCGCCTTGAAGGGTGGGATGCCGGAAGGATTCCTGCCAAACCAGCGAAATCCAACATACGCACCTAGGCGGCGATGCAGTCTGCTTCGCCTCGGAGGTCGATGGTTTTGATCTCCGTCCCCGCCGCATCGAATGAGTACAGGGTAGCGATTCGGTCTCCATTCCACATAAAGCGAAAGTGGACGGTCTGTATCGCTCGCCCAAGCACCTGAGCGTTCACGATCGAGATGGCCGTGGCAGTCGGGCGTTCGATCGGTCGATAAAGGATGCCGTGCGCACCTTCAGCCAGCTTTGCTCCCAGTTCCCGACCACACAATTCCAATTCTTTGGGTTCGAGCGATCTAAGATCCACGAAGCGACCGTCCACAGGCGTCTTGAGCATTCGCATATCCAGGCCGGTCGCGGGTTCGCGGGTGTAGCCGAGAAAGCGTTCTCGACGCGCCACTGACACCGCGAGTGCCGTCTGACGGTCGGTCGCAACCTCGAGACAGGGCGTCAATTCGTCAAAGAAGATGCTGCCATCAGGATTGCCATAGGCGAATGGGGCATGATTCCAATTTTGAAGCCGTGCCGATGTATGGGGATCCTCACCGGCCAGGTCGGCAATGCGCTCCTGGGCCTTGAGCCTGGGGTTTGTCAGATTTTCGACTTCGACGAGATCAGCTATTTGGTCATTGGCGACCAGGCCCTCGTATACGGCCACCGGAGGGAAGCGAGACGGAATGAGCCGATAGGTCTCGCCGCTCCACGGGACGATGGGTCCAAGATCAACCGCCACGCTGCGCATCCAGAAATCTCCGAACCTTGTAGATGCTCATCATTGTGCCCTCCAAAAGTACGTCGAGCGCACTTGCGTCGTCGAAGTATCGGTTCGGTCGCCTTATCCATTCCTCCGCCTGATCGTCGACCGTGAAAAGTATCCGAAGCGATTTCCAGATGCCCAACAGATGGGAAAGCCGCTCCAGGGTGTCGGCAGGCAGGTTGCCGCCTTCCTTCTTCCATTTGAAGAACGTCGAGCGGCCGGGTGATCCTAGAAGCAGGATTTGCTCATCGGTCGAGAGATTCCACCGTTCGGCCATGCCGAAAAAGGCCTCTAATTCGACCGGAATCCTTGATCGCCCGGCGCCCATCTGGGCGTCGGGGGCGTGCGTGACCATGACAAAACACTCCTTGTCTATAAATGGACTTGACGCGCAATATAGTCCCGATGCATACTTAGTCCAGATCGAGACTCATGAGGCATTTTAGTCTGAATGATGCGATCGTCAAGAGTCGCGGCGCTTTTGTCGTGACAACGGAGTAATGCAGAATGGATACCCTCGATTCCGGGCGGGTTCGCCCCGACAATCACCTCGAAGTCAACGGCACCATGGTGCGCTTCGATGACGATCTGATCGAAACGCGTGAGGCATTGAATGCCGCTGGCTTCACGCCCGCCAGCGAACATGTCGCGATCCTCGTCGAGAAGGGGCGCACGCATCTCTTCCTCGGCGAAGACAAGATCAGGCTTTCTGACCATCCGCACGCTGCGCTGCGGGTTTTCCCCTCCGGTGAGTCCTTCTCCTTCACGGTGAATGAGATCGGACAGATCTGGGGCACCGACATCATGGAGACTGACGAGTTCCACTCGATCTGGTCGCCGCCCAGCGGCCATGAGTGGGTTCTGGAGCGCGAGGACGAGCCTGATGTTGTCCTGACGGCAAGCGGCACACTGTCGCTGTGTCCTAAAGGCGTCGAACATATCGTCTCCCGCCCGAAGCATGGGGTCGGCAAGCTGCTGGTCACGGTTCTGACGACGAGCGGCATCTTCCCCGCTGAGGGGGCGCTGAAGGTCAAGGACAGTGAGCTGATTTCCTCGGTGCTAGAAAAGGCGGCGCGAAAGCTGGGACTGACCGAAACCACCGATTGGGTTGCCAGTGTAGCCGGCACCGATGTGGCCATCTCGCAGACCTTTGCCCAGGCGGGGCTCAGCGGGACGATCGAGTTGGACTGGATGCCTCTGGAAGGCGGCGGCGGCGATGCTTGAGGCACTATCGAGGTCGGCATTCGAGGCGGACATGGTCCGCCTCGATCTGGCAGCCGTCAAACGCTGGGGCTGGACAGTGGTCAGCAGCGAATACCCCGTTTTCGATGTGATCTTCGATCATCCGATTGCCGCGCCGCTTCGGCTCCGCCTCGATTGCAGCCGGTGGGATGAATTTCCGCCCAGCATCGAATTGCTGAAGGCTGACGGCACCCCCGTAGTGGCCGCACCGCCTAATGTCGGGGGCGTCTTTCACCCCGGACACCACCCAATAACCAACCGCTTCTTCGTCTGCATGCGGGGAGCGCAGGAATACCACACGCACCCGAGCCACGTGAATGAACTGTGGTCCAGCCATCGGGGAAAGTCGGGAAACGACCTCATCGGCATCGTCTCCCAGTTGTATCGCGCATGGAAGAAGGCAGTAGGATGACGACGATCAATTGCTCCCTTCAGACGCTCGATCAGACGATCGACGTCCTTCGCGCGGGTGGCGCCGTTGGCGAAGAGCAGGTGGTGCTATGGCTTGCGCCGCTTTCGGCGGTCCGGCCGCCCTACCCGATCGTGGAGGTCTACAGGCCGAACCAGATCACTGATGTCGACTACTTCAAGCTGCCGAGGGAAAGCCTGCGGGCGTTGATGACCCACCTGCGCGCGAAGCGTCTCAAGATTGTGGCGCAGGTCCACAGTCATCCGGGGCAGGCATTCCATTCCAAGGCGGATGATGAATGGGCGATAGTACGTCACGAGGGCGCGCTCTCTCTGGTTATTCCCAGATTCGCCGTCAGCACGACCCCTGCCAACTTTTTCGAGCAGGCTGCGACATACGAACTTTCCGCTCAGAACGAATGGGTGCGCGCGCCCAGTGGTGGTCCTTCCGGCCGGATCGGAGTGACGATGTGATCAACCCTCAGCAGGAAAACGCGAGGATGCTCGCATCGCTCATCGGTGTTAACGAGGATGAAGCCGCCGAACGTCTCGACCGCACGGTCCTCATCACATCTGCATCGGATGAAAAGAGCCAGAGCTGGGCTTCTGAGATCTGCGCATTGCTCGAGCGCACGATCAACGTCACGTTCGTCCCCTCCAACGACGCTGTGGTCGAACTTGTCGTCGGTGATGTCGAGGCACGAGCAACTGTCCTCCACCTTTACGGGTCGATCGACAGGCAAAAGGCGGTGATCGATGCAGAGCCGGTCAGCGTTTCCAACTCATCGCCTCATGGTTTGTTCGCCGCCATTGCAGCCTGCCAAGTCGCTGCGGCGACGCTCAGCAAAGCGATCGATTCGCAAGGTATCCCAGCAACAGCGCTTCCGCTGACTATCAGACTCACCGATCTTGGGATCACTGAATCCGCTCTGGAAACTTCGCTGAATTTGGAAGACGCGGTCCTAATTGGTGCGGGTGCTGTCGGTCACGGCTTCGTCCGCGCGCTACGCCACGTCCATGCAAAGGGCCTTATGCCGATCGTGGACCCAAAGAAGGTTGGCGGCGGCAACTTGAACCGATGCCTGTACCTTCAGGAGGCCGATGTTGGCGTCGATAAGGCAGTCGCTTTGACACGCAACGCGCAGGCCGATCTGCAATCCGTTACACTGCAACCCTTCGTCGGCGACTTTCACGAATATGTAGCATTGAATGGGATGCAGCACACCGTGATGGTGACAGTCGACAGTCGACGCGTTCGGCGGAGCATTCAGGCGGAAGTGCCGGGCAGGGTGTTCGATGCATCGACAACAGACATCCGTTCGGTGGTGGTCCATTCCCATGAACTTCCCACCGATAGAGCCTGCCTATCCTGTATCTATAAGCATGTGGATCTCGAGAATGTCCGTGAGCGCGCTATTGCAGACGGCCTTGGCATCGATATCGCCATGGTGAAAGAAAACCTGATAACGCCTGCGGCGGCTACTCTGATCGCATTGCGGTATCCGGAGCATCCTACCTCCGCATTCGTGGGTATGGCTTACGACAGTCTCTTTAAGCAACTCTGCGCTGAACAGGCGCTCAGTACCCCGGAAGGGCGCCAGGTTCTCGCCCCCTTTGCCTTCGTCAGTAACTTGGCCGGAGCGTTGATCGTATTAGAGATGCTGCGGTCCAAGGCTGGTCTTGCCGCCACCAACTACTGGCAGGTTGATCCTTGGGGTCGGCCCATCGATCGACTTCGTACATTGCGCTATCGCATTGCAGATTGCGAATTCTGCAGTAGGCCGCATGTGCGAGACTTCGTGGATCAAATTTGGGGGGCAAGTCCGCCAAAACCAATCTGATCAAGTGCGTTATGCACTTGCCATCTCGATCAGTGCACCAGAACGAGATGTCGACTCTATGTCAAGTTAACGGCAGAGGTCGAAGCACGTATAACCGCCGCCGCCCTAATGCAGCGTGCGCCACGCGCTTGGTGGCGTATGCGAGCCCGACCGCACGCTTTGCAAGATCAAGTCGATGCGTCCCCCTTGGCGGTTGCGATATGCTCAATTTATACGATTTACTTAGGCGGATGATTGATAAAGATATCTTAAATATAAGGCAAGTGCGGGAGGTTGGGCCAGAAACCAAGTAGAGTCGCCTAACTAAATCGTGGCCGTGCAAATCTTTCGATGCTGGCGTGCGGCGTGAGGCGAAGGTCGGCTACGGTGTTTGATCACTGGCCTGGTGGTGCTTGCAGGCAAACCCGCTATAACGCGTCACGCACAACCAATTGGCCCGCTCCAGCTTTGCAGGCTATCGAGGGAAAATGACGCTGTACGGCCCGATGGAAACGACGATTGTTTACGACAGCTATTGGCGCTTCGCGGCCGAACGGCTTGCGATATACCGGCGCCGGCTGGTCGATCCCGATGGGCCATGGACGGACGATGCGGTCTTGCGCGGATTTCGGTTCACCAACACCTATCGAGCGGCGGACAAGGTCAGCCAATATTTGATCCGGGAGGTTCAGTACAGGTCCGATCGCTCACAGGCACCGGCTGAACTCTTCTTCCGCACAATGTTATTCAAGCTGTTCAATCGCATTGAAACCTGGGAGCTCCTTGAACGTGAGTTCGGCACCCTGTCGTGGCAATCAGCCGATCTCGACGCGATCGCCCGGGTACTCGACACTGCTATGCAGCAGGGCAATCGGATTTATTCAGCGGCCTATATCATGCCCGCCCCGCGGCTCGGACAAGTACGCAAGCACGCTAATCATCTCGTCCTTTTGCGTCAGATGATGGAAGAGGGGATGCCGGGACGCATAGAACGCGCAACCAGCCTCGCTGCAGTCTATGATTCGTTGAAGCCATGGCCGGGGCTCGGTGGTTTCCTAGCTTTTCAGTATACAATCGATCTCAACTATTCATCGCTGCTCCCGTTTGACGAAGGCTCGTTCGTGGTGGCAGGCCCTGGCGCGCTTGATGGCATCGCCAAATGCTTTGTCTCGACGGGCGGCCGTAACGCAGAAGCTGTAATCCACGAGATGGTAGATATTCAAGAACGCGAGTTTGCGAGGCTTGCCATTGACTTCCACGGACTATTTGGCCGGCGCCTGCAGCCGATCGATTGTCAAAACCTATTCTGCGAGATCAGCAAATATTCGCGGGTCGCACATCCCGAGGTGCCGGGCCTGAGTGGAAGGACTCGGATCAAGCAGGGCTATGCCGGTCAAGGTGTCTTGCCGCGTCCGACCTTCCCGCCGCGCTGGAACCTGAGCGTACCCGAGATTATCCCGCGCGCAAGCGCCCCGCGCCAAGGAATGTTGCTGTGAGCGAACGAGACACGTTGGACACCAAAGTTGGCGTTTCTTCACTAGCAACTCAGCCGACGGCCGATGGGCTACCCGGGAGGCCGGGGGGCGAGGCGTCTGGAGCAGCCAGACGATAGCAGTACGCGCCGAGGCCGAACTGCTCATATGTGACGCGAAGGGCAAATCGGTGTTTGCCGCCGAGAAGCTTGATCCGGCAGGCTATCTTTTGACGATGGGCGGCGAAGTCTATGTGTCTCCTGCCAAGGCCGACAAAAAGGACAGTGTCCGATTGCTCAAGGATGACGAAGCCTTTTTCATCCCGCCCGGTCAGTTCGCGTTTCTGTTGACTGAGGAAGTCGTGAAAGTGCCGGATGACGCCTTCGCATTTATTGCGCTTCGATCAAAGTCCAAGTTCAAGGGATTAGTTAACGTATCTGGATTTCACGCCGATCCGGGCTTTTACGGACGTCTCATTTTCGCAGTATTCAATGCGGGTCCAGGTGATGTCCATCTGCGGCGTGGGGATGCGCTATTCATGGTCACGTTCGCCGATCTCGACGAAAAGACGGCAAAGCCACGCCGAGATTTGAAGCCACAGCTTAACATTCCCACAGACATCATTCTGCCGATCGCAGGTGAAATTCAGTCGCTGGCCGGGCTTAAGGCAAACATCGACGATGTCGAACGAGAGTTTGATGAACGCTTGCACGCGATCGAGCGCGATGTTGCTATTTTGCGATGGGCACTAGCTCTGATGCTCGGCGCGGTAGTCACGCTGGTGGTACGCATGCTGATCAGGCCGTAGCGCGCCTCGGACAAGGAACGTTGATGATCGATGAGAAGGAACTGAAGCGATTGCGCAGCGCCGAGCGGTTGCGGCGCGGTGTGGCGACCGGCGTGGCCGCTGTGGCCGCGGTTATCTCTGTTATAATGGTCCTTTGCCCAGGCAACTCACAGGAGCCAAGTGCGATCAGATTGCCCATTCTGGCAATGATGATGTCGATCGGGATTGTCGTAGGTGCCCGTGCGTTGGAAGGTGCGCCGGAGAGCCAGGGCGGGGGTCGGCGCGATGCGACCGCGGTCTCAGCGGCCAGCCTAGTGAAACTTTGGCTCACGAGCTTTATCGCGCTGGAGGCGGCATTCATCATCGCAGATTTGTCGAGCAGAATGGAAGATCTGGGGAAAAAGCCGCTGGCTGAGGCTGGCACGGTCAAGGTCTCTGGAGAGCCTGTTGTGACCGAGATTGCAAGACGCCGTGAGGTCCAAGTGAGTAACACCGAGGAGGCGGGGCACGTGGCCGATGCTTCGGCGGACAACGCGAAAGCCGACGGCAGGGCGAATGAGGGGGAACAATGACACTGACCAGATTCGGGCCGGCGGAAATCGTCGCGCGGCTGGCGCAGTTGCGCTTCCGCGACGTGTTTAACCCCTATACTGATCGATGCGCTACCTATGACCTGCCCAATGCAGCGGAAATCCGTCGCGCAAACCTACTGTGTACTTTTGAGGCTGCATTGCGCGGCGTTGACGATCTCTGGATTGCCCTTGAACCCGGTCATCGGGGCGCGCGCCGCACCGGGCTCGCTATGACCGACGACCGGCATCTCAGCGATCATGCAGAGCTCTGGGGCCTTTCGGAAATCAAACGCGCCACCGCCGGGGGACCTGATACCGAGCAAACTGCCAGCATTGTGTGGGATGCGGTGTTGCGGACAAAACGCCGCGTGCTTTTATGGAATGTATTTCCCCTTCATACCCATCAGCCCGGCGTGCCTCTTAGCAACCGGCGGCACACGGCAGCCGAGCTGACGGCTTGCCGCACTCTCACCCGTGATGTGATAGATATGGTGGTGCCGCATCGCATTGTCGCGATCGGCACAGAGGCTCATGGAGCTATGGCCGAAATGGGAGTCAATTGCGTGAAGGTGCGCCATCCAGCGCGTGGCGGCAAAGCCGCATTCCTTGACGGGATCGTATCTTGACGCACTCGCCAGTAGGCTCAGGCGTGCAGATGCGCCAGGCGGTCAACGATAGCATATTGACGATAGCCGACTATGCCTGGTTCGTTAGCGAAACTGACCAAGCCAAGGATAAGCCTGATGAACGGTTCGATATCGCTCTGTTCGGCTTGGTTGGCGAGATTGGTTCTCTAGTTACTGCAATCAAGAAGCGGTTGCTCTCGGCTGGGCGCAGAACCTGGGGCGTTCCCAACGACGAGATCGTCGAAGAACTGGGTGACTCGCTCTGGTATTGCTTCGCGATTGGTGCCGCATCAGGGATCGGCAGCGACTTTGTCGTCGCCGATGTGCGTTTGCTCCATACAGAAATTGCCGGGACTGACCGGCGCTCGGAGAAGATTCGAGAGGTGCTTGGGACAAATGGTGAACGATTCCTGCAAGATGCGCCGGGTTTCCTCACCGCAGCGGCGGAAGGATCTGCGACACTGGAGGAATTTCGCGAACTTGCCTTCCTCACCTCAAGGACGCGCGACGACCAGTTGGTCGAAGTTTGCTTAGCAGTGCTGCAGCAGCTGACGGCGGAACTCCTACGGGCAAAACTCCCCCCGATCGAAAAGGAACTTAACCTTAGCCTCCCGGATCGTCCGGTAGAGTTGGTACTGGCTGAAATCTTCTGGCATCTGTCGGCGATCGCCAGTCTCTATGGGCTCAATCTGAACGACGTCGCCTCGACCAATATCCTCAAATTGAACCGGCGTTTTAGGCGAGGGGAGCCGACGCCACTGTATGATAATGCCCGGCCGGACCACGAGCAGATTCCTAGGACGTTTGAGGTAACGTTCGTGACCGTCGCCCGCGGTCGCTCGCGTATGTATCTCAACGGGAAGCGGCTTGGTGATGATCTGACTGACAACGCCTATCACGACGATGGCTATCGCTTCCACGACGTGATGCACCTAGCATTCGCTGCCAAACTCGGATGGTCGCCAGTTCTGCGTAAGCTAATGGAGCGGAAACGCAGGAGCGATCCGAAGATAGATGAGGTCGAGGACGGTGCGCGTGCCAACATCGTCGAAGAAGCCGTCATCAACGCCATATATATCGAGGGAATGCGGGTCGCGGGCCTAACAGCGTCACGCTCCACCGCGCAGCCGCAGCGCTTGTTTGCTGACGCCAACGATATGTCGTTCGCATTTCTGAAGCGGCTCGAAGCACTTGTTACCGGTCTCGAAGTGGCGCCAGTGCATTATTGGGAATGGGAGGACGCGATTCTTAGCGGATTCGCAATTTTTAACGAACTGCGTACCGAGGGACGTGGAACGGTCTCCATTGATCTCAAGCAACGCAGCGTTAATTTCTCACCCTCGGTTTATCTGGATTTTGGAGGTCGTCTGGCTGGGATTGGCGTAGCCGATGCTGACGGTTCAAATATTTTAGGTGTGGAGCTCGACGACCGCGAGCTTCAATTGGTAGCAGACGCTGGCCTCGCGGAAGTAATGGCGCGACGCGAGGCAGCCCGGATCGCACTTGGTCTCGATCCTGCTGCGCGTAATGAGCTGAGCTTGGGCGGCTGGCGCGGGGACATTCTCGACGTGCGGACGCGCGGCGCTGCACGCGACGCTATGTGGCGAAAAGGAATCGTCACCTTCCGCGCAACCGCGACCTCAAGGGGAACGGTGTGTTCGGCGAGCGTAGTGGCGTTATCAGACGATTAATCTACAGCTTCTTACGGCAAATCTTGCGGTCTGCGTATCAAACCCTCTTACCACACAGCATCCCGTGTTCGGAAGAATAAGGAAGAGTAATAACTTCTGGAACCAGCGGTATCGAAGCGGACGGGAGAAAATGGTGGCGCAAGAATTTGAAATCGTGAAGCGCTTCGACGGTCGCATCTTTGTCGTCCTCCATACCGCATGCACCATCGATCAAAGCAAAATCCTCGAACTATTGCGCGATGCGGGTGCGGATCTGTCCGTAGTGGTGTTTATCAAACCCGAAGATGTGCAGGATACATCTTATCTAGATGGCTCCTCGGTCATTATCCCATTAGATGAGGCAACCTGCGCTTTGCCTGAGCTGGAAGTGGCTGCGCGTCAATGCAACCAATCGGGCGGTGACATCGTGGTGGTGTTTGGCGAAGGTTTTCCCTATTCCGACCTGCATCCTATAGCCGAGAAATATGGCACCCAGTGCGGCTGGTCGGCAGACCTGCTCAGGATACGGATCGCCGGTGGCGGGGGTGATGATCCACGTGACGCATCCGGTGTTCCCGTCGACCGGCCCGAAGCAGGGCAGGTGAAGTGTTAGGAGCACGGCTTGGGCACTCGGACATATCGCCTTGATCATGATCTTGGCTTTGCACCCAACCCGTTCTTCGGCTGGTGTACATTGGCGTGCTGCATGCCTCAGATCCGCCAACATGCGCATGAAGGCGACATCATCATTGGCATGGCCGGTTCTGCCAAGAACGGCCTAGGGCGCATCCATCCACGGGTAATCTATTGGATGCGCGTCGATGAAGCGTTGTCGTTCGATCAATATTGGCATGATCCGCGCTTCGCCCGAAAAAAGCCTCAAATCCCTGGACCAAAGAGTTATATGGTTGGTGATCGCACCTATCGCCATGAAGGAAGCGATCCAGCGTGGCAATTCGAGCACTCGATGCATTATCTACCGCATGCGAAGCAGGCCGATGGCGGCCACGCCGCGCGAGATACCAAGGTCGATCGCATCCTGGTCGGCGAGGATTACACCTATTGGGGTGGCTTAGGACCGATCGTTCCCCAGCATATCATGAGCCTGTTTCCAAACCCACGTGGACAAAAATGCCCGGCAGATGGCGCTTTGCTCCAAGAGCTTCACCAGCTGATTGATATCACCAACCCCAAGGGACTGGTCGGCGACCCGGCGGACTGGGATAATCCCCGCTACTTCAAGTCGTAATTATACGGGCGTCGATTACGGCCCCTTTGGCGCACCGGCGATCACAGAGAAGCCGTGCGCAATGGTCACGCGGCCCGTTAGTGTGGCGTTTGGAAAGCGGACTGTAAGCACCTAGAATGAAAAATTTGGCGGCTGAACGACCTACAAGGGATTTAATACTGCCCAAAAGTGACGCTAAAGCTGTTCAAATGGGAACCGAACCGGTGTTCAAAACGTGAAGATTTCTCAGTCTTTGGAAGCAAGCGGCCGGAGATGGACACCCCATGTAAAATTATTGTATGATATCATGAGCTTAGTTAAGGCTTGGGGTTACTATTTATGCTGCGTGGTATAATTTGCGGTATCTCATTGCGGCTGCTGAGCAACCAAGAATTGAAATCAAATATTTATTTGATCTCTTGGGTTCCGTCCCCGGCACCATTTTTCAAAGTCTTACAGATATTTTGACGTCGAGCCCTCTTTTTGGGGCATCTATAGGGCAGCAGATCCTCGTAATCAGCGAATCCTAGATTCGAGCCCTAGTGCGTCCACCACCTTTCAATGACTTAGATATGAGGCCGGGCCAGCGCCTATGCGCGGGGTCCCATTGGGGTATCAGGCCCTATCGAGCGCATTTTCGTCGCAACCCGGCACGATCGGCTCAAAAACACTCGCCGTTCCGCGAGGTATGTCGGTAATCAGGTGACTCACGGATAGAAGACTTTGACACCCTTGCCGACGATGTGGCTATGGTCTCAGCCACCTACCGGAGGGGGCAGCAGTGAAGAATTACTATCGGATCATGCTTGGAAGAAAGAGCGTTCACGCACAGGCGTGCTTCGAGGGTGGTTTTACCGGAACGCATTTCGATATTCACGAAGACCTGTCCGACAAGCTGCCCGAGACGTGGCGGCCTTTCAACGCGGCCTATGTGCCGATCTATCTCGAAATTCACCCCGATAAGAGCAAGGTCGCTGCAGGTTTGGCGTGCGGAGCGATCTGGACAGTATCGAAGGGGTTGCGGCCGGGCGATGTCATCCTCTCCCCCGATGGGGCCGGCCGTTATCGTGTGGGCGAGATTGAAGGGGAATATTGGTACGCGGAAAGCCAAATCCTGCCTCATCGTCGCAATGTCCGCTGGTATGACATCCACGTCGACCGGTCGGCGATGAGCGATGCGCTGAAGAACTCTACTGGTTCGATCGGGACTGTCTCGAACATCTCCGGACACGCGCAGGAGATTGAGGCTTTGATCGGCGGATTGCCTGCACCCGCCGTAGCGCCGGTCATGACGAGCGAGGGGCTTGTCGAGGACCCTGTGGCTTTCGGCATGGAAAAGCATTTGGAGGATTTCCTCGTCGCCAACTGGGCTCAAACCGAACTGGGCCGCGACTTTGACATTTTCACCGATGAGGGTGAGATTGTCGGTCAGCAATATCCGACAGATACGGGCGCCCTGGACATTCTGGCGATAAGTAAAGATCGCAAGCGCCTGCTCGTCGTGGAACTGAAGAAGGGCCGCGCAAGCGATGCCGTCGTGGGTCAAAAGCCCGCCAATTTTTCCTCGCCGTTATGAAACGGTGCGCGACCTGATCGATCGCCCCAGTCATCACCTTCGAGCGTAAGCGATGCCGCGTTGCGTCCATGGATATGCCGTCCGGAAATAGCGGGCATGAACATGCAGACGGCGGTCTGCGCCGACGCGCCAAAATGCCAAGCAAGCAAAGAGTATAATCGAACGATATCGATCTAATATTGACGAAGCCTAGAGGTAAGGGTATGCAAATCTAGGAGAACGAGCGCCGCAATAACGGCGCCGCCACTGCGAGGGGATAATGGGCGATGATCAAACTGCCAGCCGCACTATGCCCTGCCCGGATAAGCAGCGCGCTGATGTGCGTCGCCACCCAGGCCAAGGTGAGCCGTCCGCCGAGAAGGGCGCAGCAGAGACTCTCGAGAAGATGATCTTCGCGGAGAAAATCGGTCTGCTCCACGCCCCCCACAGCTATTGGTGTTCCAATGGCGGCGCGGCCGAAGCGCGCGGCGAAAGCCCTGACACATAGACGCCGACCGGCAGCCTAGTTGGATAAACTGCTGCCGTGATGGAGACAATGACTCGCCATTGCGAAAACATAGTCAGGTTAGGGCGACTCCGGCAAGCTGACGCCCATGGTTCGGTTTCACAGGCCACGGATGGTGAATGCTGATGCTGGTGTCGACATCATGGCGTCGGCTGAACGCATCACATTTTATCGTAGGGCGGCTGTTCCATGCCTTCCCGCAAGAGCCGAAATGCGGTCGGGCGGCGTATCAGGATCGGCCTGTATTTTCATTTGGAGTTTTGCGATGTGGAACAGGCGCGAAATAATCAAGGCGGGGACAGCTATCTCGACTGCCGCCCTGATCGGCTCGCAAGCAAGGGCCGCAATCGCATCCGTACCGATCACAGTGGATCTTGATCGCGATACGGGTCCGCTGGATCACATCTGGTCCCGTTGTGCGGGATCGGATCGCGCAGCGATGACGCTGCGGGCGGACTGGCGGCGCGATCTCGACCGGTTCCGTAACGAAGCCGGACTGGAGCGGGTGCGCTTCCACGGCATCTTCGCCGATGAACTGGGCGTGTGGACAAGCGGGGCGACGCCCAATTTCCAGAATGTCGATGCCGTTTACGACGGCTTGCTGGCGCGCGGCGTGCAGCCCTTCGTGGAACTGAGCTTCATGCCGCGAAAACTGGCAAGCGGGACGAGGAAGTTCGGCCTGTATGGCGGGAACATCTCGCCCCCTGCATCGACGGATGACTGGTCAGCCTTCGTTCGCCTTTTCGTGCAGCATCTCATGGATCGTTATGGAAGGTCGAAGATACGGCAATGGTATTTCGAGGTTTGGAACGAACCTGACCTCCCCTTCTTCTTCTCGGGTGAGCAGGAAGACTATTTCCAACTCTACAAAGCCACATCGGCTGCAGTCAAGGCGGTTGACCCAGCACTCAAGGTGGGCGGGCCATCGACATCGGCGGTTCAGTGGATCGAGCCTTTCCTCGTTTTCTGCGCCGCCAATGATTGTCCGGTAGATTTCGTCAGTACGCACATCTACGCGGGCGACGATCAGAACCATATATTCGGTAACGCTCCATTGCTGTCCCAAAATGACGTGATCCCGGCCGCGATGGCGATGGCTCGGCGTCAAATCGACGCGACACGTTACAAAGGCGCAGAACTTTGGCTTTCGGAATGGTCGGCAGACAGCCCTGCCATGATAGCGCATATTCTCGCTAACTGCCTGCCATATTGCCATGCCATGTCGCAATGGGCGCTGAGCAGTCATTTCGAGGAGATAGTCGTACCAAATTACGTCCTGAAAGAGGGCGATAATGGCTGGGGAATGTTGGCGCGCGGCAGCATCGCCAAGCCACAATTCAACACTTATAAATTGTTGAATCGCATGGGTAATCATCGTCTGGCTTCGACCGGACCGGCGCTCGCGTCGCGCGAGGGCAAGCGCGCCGCGATCATGGTCTGGAATCTTGCGGAGGTGCAGCAGCCGTCGGGCATACCGGGGCAAAGCAGCGTACGAACTGTTTCGGGTGGTTCGAAAGTAATGAACATCACGCTGAAAGGCGTGCATGCCGGGCGTAAGGTGCAGGTTAGCTATGTGGATATGGAACGCGGCTCGCCTTTCCCGGCTTGGCGAAAATTGGGATCACCGCAATATCCCACGCGAGCACAGATGGATCACATCAGCGCCGCCGCTGAAATCGCTCCTCCCCAAAGCCTTGCTGTCAGCGAAGACGGCAGACTGACACTCAATTTGCCAGCCGAAGGGATAGCTTTAATCGAAATCAGATGAGCCAACAGGCTATATAGCCGTAGGTACGCAACCATATTCTCATCGAGGTTGATGGACCCCGTGATCCTGCGCGGTGGCGCGACGGCCGCCACGCCGATCTGCCAGAAGCTTGCGCATAGCGACCCATACCAGGAGTCCGGCACGGGATGGCCGGCGCGTTGATCTTCAGCGTCTTCGATGGCCATCCGCTGCACTAGAGCATCGCGTCGCAGGCGAATGCAGATAGTGGCATCAGATCGATCATTGTCCATTGCCGATCCCATATGGGATCACGGTATGGACAGCGAAAGAAATCGCTCCACGATTATGTCATTCAGCGTTGCCCGCTCACAACGTAAAGTTCGACACCCCCGCTCGTGTTGGCCAGCGATCTACTCCAACGTTGCCCTGGCTGCAGCTTTTGCCGCCATTGCCGCCCCGGCGCCATCCACACCCAGAGCCCGCAATACACCAGCCATAAGGGGTATCATTTTGGTGATGAGGCGCTTGACGGACTTTTGACGATCAATCGAATCCTGCAACATCACAAGTGAGGCGCCCACCACCAATAAAGTAGCCGAATCGGCAGGGATTCCTTTGAAATGCCCCGATTCCAGACCGGCGATGACAACCTCCCGCGCCTTCATGTTGAGCGGCGCAGCATCATCCAGCAATTCCGGTGACAACTTCAGCAATGCCGCAGCACTTTCCGGGTGATCCAAGGCGAAACGCAAAATTACGAAAGAACCGCGCACCAGCCGTTCAGGTGGCGGCGTTGCCTCGTCGATAGCCGTCTCGAGCAGGTTGGCGACATGGCTTCGCATCAGTCTGAAAAGTTCGTCAGCAAGCGCTTCCTTGCTTTCAAAATGATTGTAGAGGCTTCCCTTTGCGACTTCCGCTTCTTTGGCGATGTCGTCGATGCTAACACCCTCGACAGATCGCATGGCGAACAGACGCTGCGCGGCCTCCAGCAGCGCCAGTCGAGTGCGATTGACGCGACGGTCCGGCTTCTCGTCCGTATTACGCGCTGTGTCGAGCTTGCCCAGCAATGACTGGGACGGCTTCGCGTTTTCCGTTAGTCGGGGTCGAACGGCCATTCCTTATCCAATCTGCATGATCCGCATCGTCTCTGCGTCTTGGACTACCTTCGCCGAAAATGACCGGATCGTTCAACTAAATTCTCAAAAAGACCATGGTTCATCTAAAAATGCACTTTCACGCCGGCGCGCAGGGTGCGTGGCTCCACGACACGGCTGAGACGTCCTTCGACCGGCGCCTGATCGAAGCCGGGAATATAGGATTGATACCAATAGGCGATGTCCTTGTCCTTGCTGCCCAGCAGATTGAGGACTTCGGCATAGATATCAAAGGATCCGAACTTGCGCGCGCCGCGGACGTTGACGACGTTGCTGCCCTTGTCGCGTTGCGAATTATCCTCCAGCAGCGGATAGGGGCCGAGATGGCGCAGCCGAACGCTCGCTTCCCACGGTCCCTTGATGAACGAGATACCTGCCGAGGCCGCGTTTTCAAAGGCGTTGGGAATATAATCGCCCGTGTCGTAGCGCGCGTGGCTGGCGGTATAGTTCGCGTCTATCGCCAGCCAGGGGACGGGACGCCAGAAAGCGACCAGTTCATAGCCGCGACGCTTGCTGGCGGCGGATGGTTCGACCGCGTTGGAATCGCCCACGAACCGGAGTTCGCTGCCCAGATTCAGCCACCAATAGGTCGCCGTAAAGTTGAAGGTGCCGAACTGGAAGCGCGCGCCCAGTTCCTTGCCCGTGCCCGAGACGAGGACCGGCACCGGCGTCGTCGTCACTGCGCCGCGGACGTCGTTGGAATGGAAACCCTTGCCCCAACTGGCGTAGAGTTCGACACGCTGCCCCACCTGATAGGCCGCCTGCGCCTTGGGCGAGAGGATGGCGTCGGAACCCGACCCCTGCCCCAGTGCGACCGCTTCTGCGTCCAGCGCGCGGACGGAATAATGATAATAGTCGCCGCGCAGCCCGCCGATCAGACGAAGCCCGGCAAGGGGCCGCCACGTCGCCGACGCATAGAGCGCGGCCGATGCTTCATCGAGCGCATACAGGCCCAATGAATTGACGAACTGCCGCGCGATCGTGTGCTGCACCCCGACCCGGCTGACATTATCATATCGGTTTTCGGTGCCCAGCGTCAGTTCGAAGCGGTCGGACAATTTCCAATCCTTCTCACCGGTCAAACCATAGACGGATCGGCGGTCGAACTGATGGATTTGGGCGCTGATACCCGCCGCGTCGAAATATTCGGGGTTCGAAAACATGTTCCAGTCATAATATTGGGCATAGGCGTTGACCCGCCACCCTTCGCCGGAAAGTTTCGCATTGGCGATCAGACGCGTCGTTTCGCCGGTCGCGGTCGGACCGGGCGAGCAAAATCGGTCGGCGCAAACCGAGGTTCCAATGATCCGTTCGGGTATCTGCTCGGTCGGCTTCCAGGTGCCGCGATAGCCATGGACGGTCAGTTCCAGTTCGCCCAGGCCGGTTGGCCTGTCATATTTCACAAAGCCCGCATAGTGGCGCAGGCCTTCCGGCTGCTCCCACGGACCGTCATAGACGCGAAACTCGCCCACGACGGTCAGGTCACCACCGGCGACATTTTTGATCGTGCCGCCGGCGGCGATCCGGCGATGGCCATAGGAACCGGCCTCGACGGATGCCCAGGGCCGGTCATAGCGTTCGATCGTGGACATATAGGCGGCGCCGGCCATGGCGAAATCACCGCCGTCCGCGCGGTAGGGGCCCTTGCGGAAATCTTCGCGCGCGACGATCTCGGGGATCAGGCCGTTTAAATCGAGATAACCCTGACCATGGCCGTGGGACCGGAAATTCATCTGGACGCCATCGATATAGGTGCTGAAGTCCGATCCATGGTCCAGGTTGAAGCCGCGCAGGAAATATTGGTTGGCCTTGCCGCTGCCCGAATGTTGGGCGGCGACCATGCCGGGCACGGCTTCGAGCAGTTCGGCCGTCCGGAGCAGCGGCCGCACGAGCAGGTCCGAACCGCTGATGGTCCCCTCGCTCGCGGCCTGCGCGGTGCCGATCTTCAACTCGCCCCGGCCGAACACGATGATGTGGGCGTCATCCTGTCTGTCGGTCGTCGTTTCGGCGGGTTGCCCGGCAGGGGAAGCCGGGGGAGCATCCTGCGCGTGCGCCGGTGCGAGGGCCAAGGGCAGCAGGCAGATCGCAATAGCCGTGGCGCTGCAACGAAGAAACATGTTCAAGGGCCGATCCTCATATATTATCGGTTGGCGATGGCCGGCAGCCCCTGCTCTGGACGCGCCGTCGGACATCATGGGATGAGCGTTCGACTGCCCGAGTTCCGGCGCGAACGCTTGTGCGTTACGGTTCACGCGAACGTTGCGTAACGACGCGCAACGCCAGGGATGCGAGACGGAGCGATACCTCAGAGCGAGCTGCGATCGCCCATTCCCCGCCGGGGAAACGGACGCTTTCCTTCCCGGACGCATTTCGGGCGCCGGCTTTGCAGCCGACGCCCGTGCGGTTTTCAGGATGATATATGGGGAATCAGGCGAGGGGGTAGGAATAGCCGATCCATCGCCCGAGGAAGACGATGAGAATCCACAGGGTGAGCGAAGTGATGCCGGCGACCTTCGCCGCGCGCGGTGTGGGCAGCCGGTCATCCCATTCGCCGATCTTGCGATAGGCGGTCAGATGAAAGACGGCCATGTTGATGCCCGCAATAAAGATGGCGAGCAGCTTGAAGCGGAAAGGCATACTTTCATAATAGCCGGTCGCATTGGACAGGAAGAGCAGGGTGCCGGTGCCGATCGCGAGGACAAAGGCCACCCAGGTGAAAGGCAGCATATCGACGATCAACTGGCGTGCGCCGCGGCGGTGCGAGGAGAAGCCTATCAGCCGCAAATCGACAATCGCGATCGTACCAACGACGATGGCGATCATGAGCACATGAGCGCTCTCGATCCAGGGAAATAACGTCCCGCTTTCGCGTATTGCAGTGGCGATGGCCGAATCATACAGCGTCTGCATCAGGCCGCCTTCGGTCTCAAGGCTGGGTACCATGGGATATTCTCCAGACAGATATGATTATTGGTAGTAGGCGATCCAGCGCCCGCAGAAGACGACCATCACCCAAATCGCCAGCGACGCCCAAGCCATCGGCTTGATCAGCCGCGCCGCGCGGGCGTGCTCGATCCGGTAATCGGGATGCAGGATGGGATAGCGGAACAGCAGCGTGAGAGTGAAGCCGGTCAGGACCAGCGCCATCTTAGTCCAGAATACCGGATTCATCAGCACGCGATAAGGTTCCGCCCAGCCGAGCAGGGTGCCCGAAGTAAGCAAAAGGGCAAGCCCACCCCACATCCAGGGCAGGTGTCGCTTGACCACGCCGCGCGGCGTTTCATCTGTGGCCAGCACGCCGGCCAGGCGCAGGTCCATCACGATGGCCGCGCCCAGGACGGCCGCGATGGCGACGATATGGATACTTTGAACCGCAGGCACGATCCAGGCGATCTCGCGCAGGCTGGTGCTGATCTGGGTGCCGTAGAGATGCTGGGCGAACTGTTCGACTGACATGTCGGTAAATCCTCAAAGGCTTGGCGGCCGGGTCGGCTTGGAAGGTGGAACGAACCGGGGCGCCCTGCCCCTGCCGCTCTCCCTAATGGCCCATCCTTGACGGCAACGCCTGTAGAGAACGGTAAAGTTCGATGTAACAGACAGGTTACCGTGGGCTGACGGGCGGCGGAACGGCATCCGATGGAAGCCCGCCAGAAGGCACAGGCCCAGGGGGTGAGGAGGATGCCGCTCCCAAGCCGGGCGGGGGCGGACTGACGTCCCAATGCTCGACCAGCCGACCGTCCCTTACGCGAAACATGTTGAAGATATAGGCTGGCGCCGTCCCTCCCGCAGGATTGGGCATATCACGGGCCGTCAGCAGCATCACCAGGTCGTTTTCCGCCATGATCGCGACGGTTCTTGCCGGAGGCAGCTTCATCGCTGGCATGGTCTGAAACATGCGAATCAACTTATCGCGTGCGCTGCCAGCCCCAGGCAGACGCGCAAAGGCCTCCGCATGCTGGACATAATCGGCACTAAGATAAGTTTCGGCGATGCTCTGAATGCGCGCGCTTGTGGCGCCAGCCGCGTCAGCATCGTCAAGAGCCTGATAGAAACCCAGCACGACCTTCTTGTTCGCGGTTTCCGTATCATGCGCCAGGCTTGGCGATGAGAAGGCCAGCATAGCAGCGAGTGGCAGGCTGAACTTCAGTATGTGGCGCTGGCGGCTGAACGTCGGCAAATGTCGCATTGGCGTTTCCTATAGGTTGGGCCTTTGTGGCGGGTCGCACGATCAGTCCAGCGGTTCGGGAACGAGGCCGCCGTCCACAGGCACGCTGGGATCGCCAACCTGTTCTTCGCAATTATATTCTGCGAACACGGCCTGATGCGGCACCCAGCCGAAGGTTCGCACGATTGACCATGGACCTGTATAATAGGTCGGGTCGATGATGGTGGTAACGACCTCAAGGAACGGCACCTGGCCGTCCACGCCCACTTTACGGATGCGCTGGATCAATCTGCCCTTCGTCGACAAGGGGGTGCCATCGACGTCGAGCCAGATGGCCTGTTTGAAATCACTCGTTTCGACTATCAACGTGCCTCCGTCCCAATGACCGGTTGAACGACCCATATATTGTTTTTGCGACGGAAGGCTCGTGCCCTGCGGATCGAGGGATATGATCCAGCGACCATGATATTCTTCGAACAGAAACTCGATATGATCCTTGGCTTGCACGATCAGGAACGGGAAATTGAGGTCGCGCTGCCACTGCGGCCCCGGCGGGCGACAGATGGCCGATGCATTGGTGAACGGCTTGCCATCCTTGAGCGATTTGACGCGCCGGGCGATGATCTTCGCCCCCTCCATCGTGTAGGGCGCGGGTGCGCCGTACATGTCGTTCTGGGAACGAAATTGAAGTGGCAGATTGTTGACCCAGGTGCCTTGAAGGTCGCGCGGGTCTGAAGACGGCATGACCGAATCTGCGGGCAATGGAGGCCGCGGGGGCAGCGCGCCCGGCCCAGGTGGAGGCAGGTCGGCCACAAGCTTTTGCGCGGGCGTCAGCACCGGACCCAACGGCACGCCGGGCGGGGGTCCGCCGGTTGCGCCGGGAGGCAAAGGAATGCCGCCGGTGGGGAGCGGCCCAGCCGGTGCGCCAGACGGCGGCGGGCCGGCTTGCGCCTGTGACGACACAGGCTGCACGGCCAGCCCGAGCGCGGTCATGGCGACAAGCGCATCGCGCCTCCGCCCGACGAGAAACGAAAAATGGGTGGTCATGCGGACATGCTCCAGATCAAATGGCGGCCGCTTCACTTGGGGAAGGCAGGCTGCTTTGCGGCAATGCGATCAAGACACACATCTTCGGCGAAGATGGCGTCGGGCTGTCGCTTGTAAGTGACCACCGTTTCCCAGGGCCGAGTAAAATAGGCCGGGTCCGCAATCGTGATGCGGTTTTCCAATGTATTGGCATCGACAAGGCGATAGCGTTCGGTGACTTTGAGATCGTACCCATGGGGGACCAGATCATCGATCAATGTCCGATCCGATACGCCTTCCATGACCGAGACAAGCGTATCCCCCTCCCAATGCCCGGCTGACTTGCCTGTCGTGGTCGGAATGAGTCCCTGCCCCATCAGATCGGGCTGGGGCGGAACGCCAACATTGATCTGCCGGAGCACGCGGTTCCATTCATAGTCGAAGGTTACGACATTTTGCCGGTTCCAGATCTTGAACCGCATCGGCGTAAGCGCCAGACGCGGCACGCCCGGGTTCGAACAGCGGGACAGGGTGATGTCATAGTCATCGATCTTGCCTTGCGCCCGAAGCTTCCTGTTGGCGTCGTAAGCCTTGCGCCCTTCGGCCGTGAACGGCACCGCACCGGCTACCGGCCTGAAGCTGTTCATGGGCGTCGCGATCTTCCAGACACCCTCCAGATCGGGCGGCGGCCCCTGCGCTGGGCCGGCGGCTGCGGCGCAAAGCGCCATGCCAGCCAGCGCAGCGCGCAGGATGATACGGCTTTCCTTTTCATTGCTACCCATGTCGCTTCTTTCAGTTGCCGCCGTTGGCGCGTGCGGCTTCGCTGTCGGCGAAAGTTCGGCCGTTAGAGAGCTTCAAGCTCGCCATCGCTCCGCCCGGCGATCCGCCGGTGTTGGGATGATAGGTCACCTTGACCTTTTCGCCGCGCTTGAAATCACGCGGTGCGAAACCCTGCTTGGAAAACATCAGCGGGCTTCCGCTGACGATCGACATCTCCCTGGGCTTGCCCTTGTCGAGATAGATCAGCACCATCGAGGAATGCGGGGCCCCCCAGCGAAACTCCTTCAATGTCCCGTCGGCCGTGAGCGTCCTGCTCATGTCATATGCCGCAAAGGAATGATGCGCGAGCGCGAAGCCGGGGATGAGGCCGATCCCCGCCACCGCCAGTCCCAGGGGCCAGGACTTCCGAAAGGCATTCATTTTATTGCTCCTAAATGGAGCAGCTACGCTAACCTCGCCCTTATACGGCAGTTAGATGAATCATTTCCTGTACGAGGGAAGGCTAGGCGACGTCCCGGTAGCATCCTGTAGGCCGTTGCATCAGGTCGAATTTTGTCTGTGCCAATCCCCGTGCGGTCGTCGCGTCGCCCAGATCGATGGCCCGCACGATTCGCCGATTAAGCGCCGTGATCTCCCCGATATGGGGCGGGATCAATGCATCTCTTGCGATAAAGGTATTGGCGAGCCCCAAGGAGCGCACCACGATCGAAAGAAGAGGATTGCCGCTCCGTTCCAGCAACTTGTTTTCAAGGATTATGGCTTCGAAACCGTCAGGACCGGACGAGGGAGCGATAAGCCTGAGGGGCGGGCCGTCCGCTGCCTTCACGCGGGCCGCAGCGAGCATGGTCGCACTGCTGACGAGGAAGAATATCGTTTCTCGTATGTCGAGGGCCAGCGCGGCGCTGGCGACAAGGCTGGGTGCAAGTAGGCGAATGACTCCCGTCGGCGCCGTCGGCGGCGCAAACTCGGCGCCTTTGCGCCCCTGCCTGCAGCGCAGGACACCAAAATCCTGCAATATTCTTCGCGCCTGCCGCACGACCCCTTCGGTATAACCAAGACGCTCGGCAGTTTCCCATTCTGCCTCCTGCCTGCGTTCGGGACCGCTGAGTTCGCGCGCCATCCGTGCGGCAAGAGCCATGGCGGATTTGCGCCCCGAAAGGGTGAAGCCCTTTTCCGCGACATCAAGCGCGACGATCGGCGCATTGTTCTTCTCCGGCCCGGCCAGTTGATCCAGCCGGGCAAAAGCCCTGACGCAATCGCCATCGTTGATTGCCGCTTCAAGCGCAGCATCGCGGGCAGGTGTCTTTTCCTCATGCGCAATACGCATCAACAGTTCGGCCAGACGTGCGAGCAGGCCCATCGTCCTGTTGCCTGCCTGTTCCGCAAGGTCGACGGCAAACCCCCACTGACCCTCAATCGTGCCGCGCAACGGCAAGACGACCCTTTGCTGGATCGCCGTTTTTACGATCATGCGCCACATGAGTGATCGAAATTCCTCGATGCAAGCATATGTCTCTCCCGCGAGCGCGAGATACATCAGGATCGATCCTGCAACATCGTCCAGGGATGGCGCTGCGACGAACAGGCCGCCGCCAGGACCGCGGCGAACATCCAGCATGCCGCGCGCTTCCAATATGGTGATGGCTTCACGCGAAGCAGGACGGCCCAACCCCAATTGCTTCTGCACGTCGGGTAGCGCACCAAGCGACTGGCCGACCGGCCACCCCCGACGGAATAGGTCCATCTCCAGACATGCTACCGCTTCGTGCGCCACGCTGACAGAATCGGACGGGGCCGTTGCCCCCATCATGCAGGCGCCCATGCGCTGTTGCAGATCGACGGCATCGCCTATAGCCGCACGACGGGCGAAGTGCTCAACATCGTCTATCTGACGAAGCTGGCCGCACAGAAAGGCGGCTTCTTCCCCAATGGCCTCAACGGCAGCCTCAACACCAGCACCGCGCAATAGCGCTGGACCTGGACTGCCATTTCAAAGGGGATAATCGATGACGCCTCCGCCACCCGCCGACATCGCGATGCCGTCCATGGACATGCCGGACATCAGGCCCAGCCTGCCCGGTTCCTATCGGACGATCGCGGTGCCGCGGGCTGGCGGCAGCGTCTGGAAGAAAATGGGCGCCTTCGCCGGTCCCGGCTATATCGTCGCGGTCGGTTATATGGACCCCGGCAACTGGGCGACCGACCTCGCGGGCGGGTCGGCCTTTGGCTACACCTTGCTGTCGGTGATCCTGCTGTCCAGCATCATGGCGATGGTGCTGCAATCACTCTCGGCCAAACTCGGTATCGTCACCGGCATGGACCTGGCCCAGGCCTGTCGCGCCCAATATAGCGCGCCGGTCCGTGTCACCCTCTGGATCATGTGCGAACTGGCGATCATCGCCTGCGACCTTGCCGAAGTGGTCGGCACGGCCATCGCCCTGCAATTGCTGTTCGACATTCCGCTGGTGATGGGCGTGTGCCTGACCGCCGCCGATGTGATGCTCATCCTGTTCCTGCAACAGCGCGGCTTTCGCCAACTCGAAGCCTTCATCGTAGCGCTGCTGATCGTGATAGCGGGCTGCTTCGCCGTCGAACTCTTCCTGTCGAAGCCCGACCTTGCCGCAATCGGCATGGGCCTTGTTCCCAGCGCCAGCGTGGTCACCAACCCGGCGATGCTCTACATCGCGATCGGCATCATCGGCGCGACCGTGATGCCCCATAATCTCTATCTTCATTCCTCGATCGTCCAGACCCGCAGCTTCGAGCGGAGCGAAAGGGGCAAGCGCGAAGCGGTGCTGTTCGCCACGGTGGACAGCACCGTTGCGCTGATGCTTGCCATGTTCGTCAATGGCGCGATTCTGATCCTGGCGGCATCCTCCTTCCATGTCGCGGGCATGACCGGCGTGGCCGAGATCCAGGATGCGCACCGCCTGCTCGCGCCGATGCTGGGCGCCGGCATCGCCAGCACCCTGTTCGCCGTGGCCCTGCTGGCATCGGGACAGAATTCAACGATCACCGCGACGCTGGCGGGGCAGATCGTGATGGAGGGCTTCGTCAACCTGCGCGTGCCTGCCTGGCTGCGCCGGGTCGTCACCCGGATGCTCGCCATCGTCCCCGCCGTGATCGTGGCGGCTCTCTATGGATCGGAAGGGACGACCCGATTGCTGGTCCTGAGCCAGGTGATCCTGAGCCTGCAACTGCCCTTCGCCGTCGTTCCCCTCGTCAAATTCACGAGCGACCGCAGGCTGATGGGCAGCTTCGTGAACCCGCATTGGCTCAAATTCGCGGCCTGGGCGATCTCCGCGATCATCATCACCCTCAATCTCAAACTGCTGCTCGACTTTTTCCTTTGAAAAGGAGGACTGACATGAAAGCCACCCTGCGTTCCACCTTCATGCGACTGACGGCGATGGCAGCGGCCATCGGCCTGCTCCTTCGCGCCATCCTGTTTGATCGTGCGGACCTGCCCTTTGCCATAGCCATAATGGTGGCCGTTTTGGTCTATGAGGGCCTCTATCATCTCGCCAGCCGGTCGGTCCAGAACCGGGCGCCAGCGTCACGCGCAAGGCCTTCCTATTAATGCCGCGCAACTTTGGGACCGGCTGAATCCGATGGGGAAGCCAGGGATATCGACGTGATTCAGGCCGGCGGAATACGTCGGACACGCTCCGTAAACATATATCCCTCGTTTCTGACCGTCCGAATGAAGTTGTGACCGGCCATTAATCGTCGCCGCAGGCGGCAGATTTGCGTGTCAATCACACGGTCGGTGACATCACTCCCCATCGCCGTGGTGAGATCCAAAATCTGGTTACGGCTCAAGACGCGGCGTGGATATGTCACGAAGACCCGCAGAAGCGCAAAGTCTCCCGGCGACAAAATTATGGATTCCCCCTGTTCGTTGACGACGAGATGCTGATTCATGTCGATCGTCCAACCTGAAAAGCAATAGAGATGATATTCCATTGCCGTCGATGGCACGCCGTCCTCGGCAGCCGCCGGCCTCTCGATCGCTTCTCCGATTTTTCGCCTGAGCGCTTCGGCTTCCCAGTCCGGAGGGATGATCGCCCCTGAAGCATCACAGAGGATTTTCAGTCGCTTATAATCGTCCATATTTTGCGAAAAAATAAGGATGCTTTGTCCCAGACTTTTTGTGGCCGACAGGAATTGGGCATATATGTCATCATTGAAAACGCCATTGAGCAGAACGAGATCGCAGATATTCTGATTGAACCGCTGCGATTTGCAGGCGCTATCGGCATGGGTGACGGTCAAAAAACCCCAACTTTGCAGGAGCGCGGCCAAAGCACGGCTCCTATTCTCCTCGTGCTCGATAATCATGAGACGGCCGGATTTCATGTCTTGACCGCTGATAGGCAAGGCCGATGGCTGTCCACAGCGCGACGGATAGAGATCTGTCTTCGGTGCGCGGTGCAGGGTCGAGATGCGTCCAGGATAAAGGGGAAACCGGAACGGCCGATAGGGTTTAAGGCTTCTCATACGGTAGCCTCCAAAAAGCGGGCAGTCTTGACCTGCATGGGGCGGACCAGATTGGAAGTGCGTCGGCCAGGATGCTGCGTTCTCCCGTTCTCAGCCCATATGACCGTCACCTCGATATCCGTTCGCAAAAACTGGGTTTACGAGAGGTACGGCGACTTCCTTATGAGGGATGCAAGGGGTCAACTATTTGTCAGGGACCGTTGATCCCCTGATGGTTGACCCGCGTTTCTATGAGGCAAGCCCGTCTCGATCTCTCGCACGCTGTAGGCAGTCTGCCAGATGTCCCTCGCCAGCCAGATGTCCCTCGCCAGGATGTGGACAGTCACCTCGGTAGCGGGAATATTGGAAGCTTACGCGGCCCCATTGCTCCACGCGCCAACAAACGGGCGGAAGAGCCGGTGTCGCCAAATCGCAAAGCTCGGCCTGCGCTCACAAAGGCTGTCGCGCGCCATTCCTACAATTTTTGTGGAGACAATGTGCTTTTGCAGCGACCGTATATCCGGAAATCGCTTCCCAGTTGCCCCAGAAACCATTGATTTTTCGATGATTTCTGGAGCGGGCGAAGGGATTCGAACCCTCGACCCCAACCTTGGCAAATCTAGACCGTTACTTGGATGGACTACGCCCAGCTACGCTGAACTAAGACAAGTAGCTGTTTTATCATGATTCTACTTGTGCTATGCTCCGCCCGAGTTTGACCCGCTTCGCCCACCGGTGGACCCGCAGTGGTCCCGCAGGCATTACGGGTCCAAGTGGAGCCAGACAAGTGGGCAAACGATCGACGGCCAGACTGACGCGCGACCTGTGCGACAATGCGGCAGTGCGCGCCGAGCAATATGAACTGTGGGACGCCGAACTTGCCGGCTTTGCGCTTCGGATCATGCCGAGTGGCGTCAAATCTTTCATCGTGCGCTATCGGGCAGACGGCGGCGGCCGCACCGCGAAGCGTCGGACCTATACACTTGGCCGCTATGGCGCCCTTACGATCGATCAGGCCCGCAAACAGGCCAGGGCCGTCCTCGGTGCCGTCGCCAACGGCGGCGATCCCGGCGAAAAGCGGATCGCCAAACGCGGCGAGCTTCTGATTTCGCAGCTGCGCGATCTTTACGAGGAGCGCGGCTGCGTCATTCAGCGCGGGAAACGGATCGGCGAGCCGATGCAGCCGCTGACTAAGAAATATACGCTCTCTCGGATCGACCATCACATTGTCGCGCTTCTCGGGCGCAAGCGGATTGGCGATGTCAGCATCGCCGATGTCGAACAGTTCGCGCGCGATGTCGCGAGCGGCAAGACGGCGAAGGATGAGAAGACCGGACATCGCAAGCGGATCATCGTGCGCGGCGGCGAAGGTGCCGCACGCAAGGCGATCCGCGATCTGTCGGCCATGTACAGCTTCGCGATGCGCCTTGAGCTGACCGATCGCAATCCGGTCGACAAGGCCGCGGTGCGCAAAACTGACAATCAGCGCGAGCGCTTCCTGTCGCTTGAAGAGGTCAAGCTTCTTGGCGCGGCCTTCGACCAACTCGAAACAAATGGCACCAATCCCAAGGCGATCGCCATCGCCCGGCTCTGGGCGCTGACCGGCTGCCGCCGCAATGAGATCGCCGGCCTCAAATGGAGCGAAGTCGATCTCGACCGCGGCTTCCTCATGTTGGAGCAGAGCAAGACCGGGCGCTCGGTTCGCCCGCTCGGCCGCGCCGCGATCGAGATCCTGCGGGGCATCTCCCGGCAGGACGATTGCCCTTATATCTTCCCCGCCACGGAAGGAGAATCATTCTTCCAGGGCACCAAGGGCATCTGGCCCAAGGTGAAGAAGCTGTCTGGCTTGCATGATGTGACGCCGCACACGCTGCGCCACACGATGGGCTCGACCTCAACCTCCGCCGGTCAGGCGCTGGCGATGACCGGGGCAATTCTCGGGCATCGCAACCCCCGCTCGACTGCGATCTATGCGCATGTGCAGATGGCGCCCGCCAAGCGAGCTGCCGAACGCGCCTCATCGAAAATCGCCATCGCGTTGGGTCGCCAACCTGTTGGCCGCCGCAGACGCGCGCCCGAAAGCGCTGCGTCATGAGAGCGGCGTCACAACCTTTGCGCGGGGGGCATCTCCATTCCGGTCAATTCCAGGATTCCTTCCAGAAGCGTTCTCGGCTAAGAGCGAACGCGCCTCAGAATGCGACTGGCGGCACGGGCGGGGGATCGATCATCTACAGCGCTGCGCAACTTTCTGCTTTGACGCGCCTGTTTTCCGCCGCCGTTTTTCGCGAACTCGCCAAGAAAGGCCGGTCCGGCCTGTTCCGCCGACTGGTCGACCAGACCGATCTGGGCGACCGCTGCAGCGCGAACGCCACCGTCGGCGATACGTTCGACTCGGCGTTCGACATCCTGAAGGTGGCCGGGCAGCGCGACGAATATATCTACCGCGCCGCGATCAGTCACAAGATCCTGATGGGCACGCACTCTCTGCAGACCGCCTCGATGCTCAACGAGTTTCGCGCTGGCGCATGCAAGGCGGACCTGGTCATCCTGAACGGCACCGCGACGGTCTATGAGATCAAGTCCGAGCGGGATACGCTGGCCCGGCTCGCGAACCAGGTCGAGAACTACAAGCGCGTCTTCGCCAAGGTGAACGTTATCGCCAGCGAGAGCCATATCGACGGGGTGCTGGCGACGGTGCCTGACGATGTCGGTGTTATGAGCCTGTCGCGCCGCTACCGGATCAAGACCGTGCGCGAGGCGATCGACTGCCCCGCGCGGATTTGCCCGGTCACAGTGTTCGAATCGCTGCGCTCGGCCGAAGCGGTTGCAATCCTCAAGACGCTCGGCGTCGCAGTTCCTGACGTCCCCAACACGCAGCGGCATGCGACGCTGCGGACACTGTTCGCCGACCTCGATCCCGCCACGCTGCACGTCGAAATGGTCCGCACCCTGAAGCGCACCCGCAACCTCGCCCCGCTCGGCGAACTCGTCGAGCAGCTGCCGGACTCACTGCAGGCGGCAGCCCTGTCGATTTCGGTACGCCGCGCCGATCATGATCGGCTTGTCGCGGCCATCGGAACGCCGCTCCGCGCGGCGATGGCCTGGAGCTGAGCACGGCATGTACCACCCCTATTTTCGCGGGAAGCAGTTCGAGCTCATCACAATGCGCGAAAGCGCCAAGCTGATGGCCGGTGCCGGATTTGTCCCGATTATCGAACCGGTGAAGGAATCACTCGGCGGCCTTGAGAAGACGCTGAAGGCGATCTGCGATGCCGGCGGCAAGGCGATCGTCATCGTCAATCCTTATCATGGCGATCACCAGGAGGACGGAGCCAGCATCACGCAGCTTCTGCAAGACGAGTATATCGGGAACGACGCAATTTCTGCCGGTATCCTGTTGCGCAGTCATACCTCCCTCGCCGATGCGATGGCCTGCTATGAGGCGCACAAGGATCACCATCCGACATTCGTCCATGCCGGTTTCACGGCCCAGAAGGCCTTTGCCGACTTCCTGGGTGGCGACCTGGCGGCATCACACCATGTGTTCGTCGAAGAGCATGCGAACACCCTCTATCGCAAGCATTTCGACGGAAGCACGCGGGTTTTGCTGCGCGACGGCTTCAAGCGGCTGAAAAACGCCGAATATGCCAAGATTCCCTTCGAGGAATTTTCCGAACTGCACCTGACCTTCGGCGACATGAAGATGGCCGGCTTCGGCGATTTCCTCATGGTCGGCGATAGCTATTCCGAAGGGGGCGGGCCCGCCTATGCGGTCGCGATTCACCTGACCTACATCGATCCTGACAATGATGATGTCATGTACATTTATCATTTCGTCTCGACGACGAATGATACCCCAACCGACCCCGCCGGCAAATTCGCGCAGGCGCTCAAGAAGCTCATCGACAAGCTCGACAGCGGCGATTCCAAGCTTTTCGAATCAAGTGCGATCAAGGAATTTCGCGAACTGCACGCCAAAGGCCATTTTCCTGGCCTCGGATATGTGAAGAAGCTCTCGATGAAGCATCATATCGAGACGTTCGCCGATTATTTCAGCTGACACGATCATGCGCAAACGGCGTTGCTGTCCTGAGTGCTTTGACGATCGCCATCTGCGCGACAATGTGTTTCCGTTTCTGGAGACTGATGTCGGGACATGCAGCTTTTGCCGAACCGAGAACGTTCTTTTGGTGAATCCGAGCGATCTCGCCGCCACCTATTTCGAGCCGCTGGTCAATGTCTACGAGCTGGCGGACGAAGGACCGACGCTCGTCGAATGGATGCAGGAGGATTGGCAGCTGTTCACGCATCCGCGGATGGACGCTGCTCACGCGAAGGATCTGCTCGGCGAAATTCTCGACAATGGCGACATCGTCCGCAGATCGTTCGCGCCGTCCTCCAGTTACAAAAGCGAAGCCTTGCTGCGGTGGGAAACCCTGCGCGAGGAATTGATGCACCAGAATCGCTGGTTTCTTGGCACGACTCTCGATCAAGACCGGCTCAGCGAGCTTCTCGAATATCTCGAGGTGGGCGAACTGCCGACCAAATGGTATCGGGCGCGGATTCGCGCCGGCGACGACAATTACCCGATCGAACAGATGGGCGCCCCACCCAAACGCTCCGCATCCCACGGACGCGCGAACCCTGCGGGCATTCCCTATCTCTACCTCGGTTCGAAGCCTGAAACCGCCACTGCGGAAATACGGCCCCACACCGGCGAAGTGGCATGCGTGGCGGATTTCGAGATCCCGCAAATTCGAGCGGTCGATCTCCGCAATCCGCGGAAGCATATTTCGCCTTTCAGCTTTCAGCAGGCGAGTGTCATCGGCCAATTGCGAGCGGACCTGCCGCTTCTCCAACGTCTTGGCGAGGAGCTGACGCGCCCCGTTCTCCCTTCCGGCGCGGCGATCGACTATATCCCAAGTCAATATCTGTGCGAGTTTATCAAGAAATGCGGTTTCGACGGCGTTGTCTATCGCAGCTCGGTCAGCGACGGCATTAATCTGGCCCTGTTTGACCCGGCCACGGCTGAGGGCGGCGCAGTGGCGCTCTATAATGTGGCCAAAGTATCGGTCGAGGTCGAAACGATCCAGGAAGGAATGTGAGCGCCATTTTTTCTCGTGGCGCTGCGCGCATCCGGCATGCGGCGACCGGCGAAATATATGAGGTTCCCGCCAATGAACTCGAGTGGGCCGAGTTCGCTTCGGACGAGCGGCAGATGGGGCCAGAGATTGGCTATTCGGCCGCCGTCGAGCATCCTGCCCTTGGCCTGCTAACCTGGGAGCTGTGGGAGTACCCGCTCGGCGCCGAGAATATGAAGGAAACCCACGTCAACGGTCATGAACTGCTCGCCAATATCGATTTTGGATTGCAGCATTTCCCCGAGGACGATGACGAACCGGAGACCGTGCCGCCCCTTGCGGTTCGCTTGGCGGCACTTCCGCAACAACTCGATGCACTCGAGCGCGCGCTTGAGCAATTGCGCGACGCATCCCCGATGCTCGGACACAATCAGCCGCCATCGGAATTTCAAATGGGGGTGGCCGATGCCGAGATTGCGGCGGCGCAAGACAGCATCGCCGAGGTTCGCGCTGAGCTTGCAAGTCCTGCTGCGATCGATGCCGCGGACCCCGTTGTCGTTGAACGCGCCGCCGGTCGCTTCGCGAAGCTCGCGAAAACGGTTCGCAGCTGGCTGGCTTGGGCCGCAGGCAAAGCGGGTACCGGCATTGTGACGGGCATCGGCGCGGGCGCGGGAACGCAGCTCTGGCAGAACCGCGTCGAATTGCTGGAGACGGTGTCCGGTGTCGCCGACACGCTAGCCGTTTGGGCGCAGCACCTCATGAACCAGCTTTGATCGTGTCTCTGACCCAGCCATGAGTACGGTGCCGAAGGCCCTGAGCCCCGCGCTTTTAGCATTTTGCAGGACGATTTCGGCCGAGCGGCCACTTTACGTTCGCTCAAAGCCATCAGCAGACGCCCAAATGTCCGCCTGCTTCGACAATGTTGTTCGAAAGATCGAGCGAGCGGGCGGCCAGACGATCTATGGCTGGGCCATCTGGCACGTTCCCGGACTCTATTTCGAGGCCGAACATCATGGGGTCTGGCGTAATCGCCAACGGGCACTACTCGATGTCAGCCCGCAGCTGGGACAGGTCGCCAAGATCCTCTTTCTGCCGGATCCCGACGCGATCTATGATCCCAAGCAGTTTCGTTCGAACCGGCTGGCGCCAGTCGACGATAGCCCGCTTGCGACCGAATTTGTGGCCTTGGCAACGGCGCGAAATCAACTTCTCGATGCTTATCGAACGGGAGAATATGTCGTCGCGATGCTCAGCGGTGCCGATCAGGCCGAGCTGGACAGGATCGACCGGCAGCTGAAGGACATTTGGGAAACGGCGGCCAAGCGCTGATCGCGCTCATTCGCCAAGATCGATGCCGAAGGCGGCCGCATTGATCGCGCGAAACCCATCGCGCTTGTTCCAATCGATGTGCCCGCCAAGTCGGTCCACCAGCGCTGACGCATCGGTCCGCTGCAGGTTGAGCGTGTTGATCGCTTGCAGGGTCACCCGGAGGTGAAGCACCGGCAGGGCATCGATGTGGCCGCTCCCACGGTCGAGAATGTCGGTGAGCATCACGACTTCGACTTCATCGATGGGCAGCACGGCCAGGAACTCGATCGCCACGCGGACGGCCGCCGAGCAGATCGCATCGCGATGAATCTCGTGCCGCTTGCCGATCGGCAGCGCTTTGACCGATGCCTTCCCCGATTTCAGCAATGAAATGCTTTCCTCGGGCATGTCTTCGAGATCGAGGCCATCGACAACGGCGACGATGCGCCCGTCGATGAAAAGCGTGTCGAGCCCCTCGACGCTGTATGGCAAGGCGCCGAGCGCGCTATGCGCCTCCAATGCGCGAACCATGGCATCCGGGCTGCGCTCTACAACACGCTGAGCTTCCGCGATCGCACGATTCTGCTCCTCAGCCGCCTGGATTCGGCGAGCGTGGTCGGAGTCATCTTGCGCCCGAGCGGCATCAATCGATTGGGCGAGGGCTTCGCGGGCGCGTTCCTCGCGCTTGAGGAGCCGGGTGAACCAGCCGGGGGTGTAGGCGTCCAACTCTGCCGCCGCGCGCCGTTCGGCGTCATCGCGGCGATCCGGCATTGCGACCGGGGTTGCCGTCGCGGTCGTGAGCCAGTCCCGACGCGAAAGCACGATGCGGTGCGCGCCGGTCAGGGCTTCGATCACGGCTTCATATTCAGCGGCGGCGTCAGCGGAGGCATCGAGCATGGCCTGCCGATGCAGTGCTTGCTGGTGTGTGACCCGGCGACGCTCGGCTTGCTTGGCCGCGCGATCCATCGCACGCATTGAGCGCACAACCCCGCGTGCCACCTGCCTGCTTGTCACCATTTCAGGCTTCCCCCGTTTGTCTTTCCCCGGCAGCCACTTATACGTGATTTGATTGAGGAACAAAGAGGGATGACTTGGCTGTTTTTCGCGTTGATGTTGCAGTTTACGCTTTCTGGACCCGCACAGGTCGTCGACGGCGATACCCTGATCGTGAGGGAGCAACGAATCCGACTGGCAGGTGTCGATGCCCCTGAGCTTGCGCAACGTTGTGGCCAACGCCGCCAGCTAGCCTGCGGAAAGGCCGCGGCCGCATGGCTCAAGGCCTTGGTGGAAAACAAGCGGCTAAGCTGCGTCGCGACCGATCGGGACCGCTATGGCCGGGTGGTTGCGGTTTGCCGTTTGAACGGACGTGACGTGGGGGCAGCGCTGGTCGAGGCGGGTTGGGCGACCGCCTATCGCAAATACAGCTTGGATTACATCTCGGCGGAAAGTCGGGCGCGCGCTGCAAGACGGGGAGTCTGGGCCGTCGGCCTCCAACGGCCAGAAGCCTATCGTCAGTCGCAGCGCGGCCCTGATCCCGCTCCACCATCCGCCCAATGCCGGATCAAGGGGAACATCTCGGCGTCCGGCGCTCGCATCTATCAGCTTCCAGGATCACGCACTTACGCCGACGTCAGAATTGATCCGGCAAAAGGCGAACGCTGGTTCTGTTCTGCCGAACAGGCGCGCCGGGCGGGCTGGCGCCCACCACGATAACCTCAGCGAAGCGTGCGCTGTCGCAGCACCGGCGCCTCGATGCGTGCACCGCCATCCGCGCCGCCAATTTCGATACGCTTGAGCGGGACCGCGCCGATTGGCAGGGCCTTCTCGATCTTGAGGCCATCGCCGAGTGCTGCCAGTCGCTGCTCCAAGCCGGTCACATCACCACACCAAATCGTTTCGGCATCTTTGTCGCGCGCAGGGTCCGGCCCTCTCCCGTTTGCATCGAAGGCGACCGGGCGCATCTGAAATCGATCCGCCCCGCTCAGCTCCACCCCATAGTCAGGGCGTGCCGCGCTGCGAATGACAAGCCGACCTTCGGAAGCCCAGGCCGTCGACATGCCTTCCGCCACTTCATAGCCCAACCCGCTCAGACCCTCGAGCACGGCGGCACGGCGAGCCTGTACAGCCTTCGCCTCGCGATGGGTCTGGATCGACGATGCGGCTTCCGCTTCCCGTGCCTCGATCTCGCCGAGCTCGGCGAGATCGATGTCCGCTCGCCAACGCCCCACATCGAGACCGGCGGCTTCGGCTTCTGCAAGGGTCGCATGGAGGGCAGCGATTGCCGCTATCCGCCGGCGCGCGGTTGTCAGAGCACGTCCGGTTTCGACTTCAAGAGCGTCGAGAATGAGATGTCGGCGCTTGGCTGGTGCGCTGGCCGCTTCGACAAGCCGCGATTGCCAGTTCGCCTCTTCCTCCAGATCGGTGATCTGCGCAATTTCCATTATGCGGGCGGCGACACGGTCGATGGCGGGATCTTGCGGCGGCGCGGGCTGCGCACGGGCCCAGTCCGCGAACGACGCCGGAGGGGCGTCGTCGCGGAGCTTGGCGGCAAGATATGTGTCTGCCTGGACCGGACGTGTTTCGCCGAGCAGCAAAAAGCCTCGCGCCGTTGCAGCGGAGTCGCCTCGCTCGAGCCCCTTTTCAAGATCAGGGTCGAGCGGCGTACCGGTCTTTCGCAAAGCCCGCAGCAAGGCGCTCGCGGCTTCGCATTCGCGCTGCTCTCGCGTCCGCGCTGCAGTCTGTTCGGCCGCGACCTTCGCGAGCCGCTGCTGCAAATCATCACGCAGGAATTCCGTTTCGATCGGCGCCTGCTTCTGAAGGTCGGCGAACCGGTCCTGAGCGATCAGCATGGCAAGCGCATCGCGGCGGCGCTGCGCCGCGACGACAGCCTCATCGTCGATACAGTCATTCCGGCGACCGATTCGCGTCCACTCTGCCAAGGCGGCATCAACCCGCGCCAGATGGCCGTGACAGATTTCCAGAATTTCCTCGCGCGTCACGATCCGGACGACCTTGGGGCCGCTCATATTCTCGCTCCCAATGCGGCGGTTACAGCCGCCCTCAGCCGTTCACGCTCCTGGGCCGGCTCATGGAACCAGCGGTGCGAAGATACGCGGTGGATCACCGGAATCGAACGGCGGAGCACGCTCGGTCGCCAAAGCTCGCGTGCCCGTGCGGTTTCGAGCAGGCCGTGGCGCGGTGCATCACACTCGATGCCGATGCCATAGAGACCAGTTCGCGGATCTTCGATGGCAAAATCGAGACCGAAGGCGCCGTCGTCGCTGACCGCGCTGGGCTGCCACCCGAGCGATTTGATCTCTCCAGCGACGGCGTCTTCAAGGCCGTCACCGAGGCCTTCATATCGGCCCGGCCCTCGGCGTTGCTCGGGCGTGAGGCGAGTCAGAAGGAGGCTGGCGGCCTCCAGATCACCGTCCGAGATGCAGCGGGCATATTCGAAATAAGCCTGCAGGAAATCCCGTGGGCTCACGGCCTGGCGACGGGTCGAAAGCAGATCAGATATCTGCGGAATGGGCATCGAGGTGACCAGAATCACTTTCTGCCTGGCCCGCGTCACGGCGACATTGAGACGGCGCTCGCCGCCATTCTGGCCCAACACGCCGAAGAAGCGGCGGAAAGTTCCCTGTGCGTTGCGACCGAATGTCGATGAGAAGACGATGACGTCGCGTTCATCCCCTTGCACATTTTCAACATTCTTGACGAAAAATCCCATGTCCTCGCCGGCTTCGACGCGATCGCGCTCACGCGTCAGCGCCACCCGGAAGGCCGCATCAGACTCGGCTCTATCTTCGAGCACCTCCTCGATCAGGTCGGCTTGCTTGCGGTTGAATGTAACCACGCCGACGGTGGGAATCTTGCTTCCGTCGGCCCGCCACAGCGAGCGGAGGGTGTCAGCCACATGCTCAGCTTCGGTCCGGTTGGTCTGATCTTCATAGATTCCCTCCGCCCGGATCATTTCGATCGGCCGCACCCGGCGGATCTCATCTGCGGGATGCCGCGCGGGAACGCTCAGGCGATTGACATAGAAGGAGGCGTTCGAGAACTGGATCAGCTCGCGATAGGCAGACCGGTAGTGAATCTGCAGCGTCGTCGAGGGCAGCACCGTCTTGGCGAGCTGCAGCAAGTCAGGGCAATCCTTGATTTCACGGCGATTCCAGGTCTCGGCGGCAGCGTCCCGCTCCTCCTCGCCCAATTCGTCATCGGCATCCTGACCGTCGTAGATTTCGGCTTCATCGCTCTCGACGCGGCTCGCGAAAAATGCCGTCGGAGGCATCTGCTTTTCATCGCCGCTGACAATCATGTTTCGGCTGCGGTAAAGAGTGGGCAGCGCATATTCGATCGGCATCTGCGAGGCTTCGTCGAATATGACGGTATCAAACAGCGCCTTGCGCAAGGGCAAGAGGCGGCTTGCGACGTCGGGATTGACCAACCACACGGGCCGGAGCTGCATGAGGCCTAGATCGGCTCCTAGATCGACAAATTCCCGCAGCCGTTTGGCCCGCACGCCCCGCAATCTGGTGATATCCTCCCACTCTCGCAGCGGTCTCAGACGGCTGGCATCGAGACCTTCTACGAGGAACCGCCGATTGAGCATGCGCATATCCCGGTCGGCATCGGCCAGCGATCTGGCCTTTGCCTCGAGCTCGGATGCTTCGAGAAGAAGCGTCGGATCTTCCGCTTCGAGACGACCTTTCCAAGCCAGTCGGGCTTCGGTGGCAATGATCCGGCGAACAGTGGGTTCGAGCTGGTCCGCTGCAAGGGCTTCGAGCCGGTCTCGGATTCGGGCAAGCTCGGCGAAGACGGCCATTGCCTCTTCCCCCAGCTGCGGCACGCGCGCCCGAAAGCGTTGATAGGCCGTCACGTGGGGGAGGTCGCGCTCGAGCAATTCCAACCGCGAAAGGTTCGTCGCGTCGTCGGCAATCGCCTTCGAGCAATTCTCGATCCACACCTCGGTCATCCAAGGTGACAGCCGCGCGAGCGCTGCTGCACAGGCCGTGCGCACGGCATGCCGAGCAAGCCCTTGATCAATGCCCTCGATCAGGTCGATGACCGCTTGCTTGCTCGTGGCGCGGGCCATGGCATAGGCGGTTTCTGGCTCTGGATAGGCCTCCAGGCGCGTGACAACGGCTTCGGCCGCAGCAAGCTGCGCCAGTGCGCTGCGCGTCACATCGAGCAATTGCGAGATACGGAGCGGCGGCAGATGCCCTGACGGTTCTCCAATCTCGCTGGCCGCCTCGATCAACCGCAACCGTACGGGACGCAGCGCGTCCTCACGGTGGAGCGCTTGTCCAAAGGCTGCCGCATCCGTCAGCCCCTCCAGCTTGAACAATTGTCGGCGCCGCCAGCTGGCAAGCCATCGCGATGGCGACAGTCGTTCCAGAAAGGTGGGGCGCTTCAGCAACCGGTCTGATCGGGCGGTCCATTCCTCGAGTTCGGCATCGGCCATTCCGCGGACCACCGCGACTTCATCGTCGGGGGCGTCGTCCGCCGGCAGCCGCAGCAAATCACCTTCGATGTCCGCCAGCGCCGTCTGCATCGCTGTCTTTCCAGCCATGCGTTCCGATGCGCCCTTCAAGCGGTCGAGCCACCGCGTGAGGCGGTCGCGTGCCTCCTGGTCCAGGCCAAGCAAAGTGGCCCCATGCGCATTGGACCATGTCCGATAGGGTTCGGGATCATTGATCGTAAGCGCGTTGGGTGTCCGCTCGATGACTGAGAGCCGTTCGCGCTCGAGCCGGATGAAGTCGAGCGCATCGGAGTTGAAGGTTTCGATCGTGCCGACCTCAACGCCGAACGGACGCGTGTCAACGAGCGCGCTTTGCTCATAATGGGCAGGCAGCCACAGCCGCGCGACCGGCGCGCAGGTTTCCTGAAGCACCGCCAGACGTCCAGGATCGAAAGATGCCAGCAAGGTACGCAGCGACGGTAAGGACGGCGCCTCGCCTTCGCGGGCAAGGCCGATCAGGTCACCCAAAAGCAACCGGTATGAAAGACCTGTTTGCTCGTCGGTAGCGTGCAACGCGCGATGCTGGCCATCGAGTTCGCGCTCAAGCGCCTCGATCCGCGCAGCGGTTTGCTGGCGTTGCTGCCGCCAACCGGTGGCGCCAGGGGGACGCTGAAAAAGAGTTTCAAGCTGCTCCCGGATTGTTCGAATAACGGGCTCTCGGTCCTTGTTGACGTCATTGACCATGACGACCCGCTCACCCAGACCGGCCGCGTCGAGCCGCTTGTGCACGACTTCAAGGGCTGCTTGCTTCTGGCAGACAACCAGCAGACTTCGTCCGGTTCCAATTGCATCGGCGACCATGTTGACGATCGTCTGGCTCTTACCTGTGCCAGGCGGCCCTTCGATCAGAAGACCGCGACCATGCCGTGCTTCAAGAACGGCGGCTTCCTGCGACGGATCGCTATCGGCGGTGAAATAGCGCTCCAGCTCGCCAACACGCCCCGGCGCGGCGCGCTCGATATCATCGCCCACCCGAAATGCGGTCTCGAGGCTGGATCCGGCTGGCGGCATGGCCTTGAGCTGCCGCAAATCCTCCATCACGGCTTGGCCGAGAAATCCGAGATGGAACATCGCAGCCGCGCATACGATCCGGTCATCGCCCGGCTTAAGCTTGAGATCCTTCGAGGGAAGCGGCGCAAGCTCGCGACCTTCGACCGCAAAAAAATCCCGGAAGGCATCGACCACTTCGGCTGCGTTGACCGAGGAGCGGGACAGAACCTCATTGGCGGCATCGCGCCAGCGGGCCGCGGCATCGATCCCGAGCAAGGTTTCAAAGGCCGGATTGAGCCGCACCTCTTCGCGATCGCGATCGAAGGCCAGGGTGACCCGCCCACGGGATCCGACTTCGGGGCTCAGTCGCACTGGCCACAATAGGATGGGCGCGATCCTCGGCCGCGTGCTCGACTTCGCTTCCTGCATCACCAGAAACGGGAAGCCCAGGTAAAGGCCGTTGATCCCTGTGTCGCGTCGATACAGGGTGGCGTGCGCATAGAGGGTCCGCAGCCGCCGCTCGAGCCGAGGATCGTCCGTGAGTGGAGCCGGGTCGATGTCGATCGTTTGATCATTGCGGAGCAGCAAGTGATCGAGCAGCGCGCCCGCGCGGCGTCGCGGGCTGTCTAGCTCGTTCAGGTCGATCCGGGCCGTCGTCTTGCCAATGATCATGCGCGTGAGTGGTCCGCGCATGATGGAGCCAGTGATCCGGCGCGCGAAAAAGTCGAGAAGCGTGGCGACATAGGACTGCCGCGGGGGTTGCCGCCATTGATCGCTCGGGACGGCAAGGACAGCCAGCGCCCGCGCGATCGGCAGTCGGCGTTCCAGCCGGAATTGGTCGGCCCATTCGTCGATGCGATCGAGGCCGCTGCGCGCAAACCCTTCGAGCCGCGTTTCGAGATCGGCATGCAGCTCCCGGCGCGGCAGAGCGAGCCGGGCAAGCGCCTCTGTGCGATCAAAGGATTCAAGCCCCGCGCGCTGGGCAGCTTGTTCGGCCTCGTCCACGATGGCATCGGCACTGCGAAACTGCGATACTGCCGCACTGAGCAACAGGATCAGATCTTCCTCTTCGGTGATCCGCCGCTCAATGATCGCCAGCAAACCGGGGTGATCGGTGTCGGGAAGAATGCGCCGTTGTTCTTCCCACACGTTTCCGAGGCGGCTCTTGGAGGTGGAAAGCGCCAATGTCTGGAGCTTGGTCTCATCAAGCTCGACATCGAGCTGTCTTGCTCGATCCCGCACCCTGATTTCTCGGCGCTTGAGACGGGCGAGCCAGAGTTCGGCGTCGTCGCGCTCGAGCCGGTCGGGCACGGGCCCAGTGATCAGGGCATAGCCTTCGGTCGCGTGATCAATCAGCCAACCCGGCGTGACAATCTCACCGCGGACGACCAACGGCATAGCCGGATTGAGCGCCTTTAGGCCGAGCGCGAGCCGGAAATCCTCGGAAACCGAGTCCAGCGAAGCAATCTGACGAATTTCTGCGCGCAGATCGGGCTGGAACCCGGCTTCCTCCATCCAGGTTGCAAGATCCCCCCGCAGCAGGAGCTCACGAGCCTCGTCCCATTGCTCGGCCTCGGCGGCGGCAAGGGCGAACTGAGCACCGCCCAAAAATCGCCGACCCCCCAATGTGATGGACCGGGTCGCCTGATCATCGGCGATGGCACCCTGCCTGGCCGGGGCCTCGGGCATATCGCCGTCGAGCCAGCGGCGCACTTCCGGCCAACACCATCGCGCGCGACGATCGGGACACAGCAAGCCGCGAAGCAGCGTGTCCAGCTCGGGCGCCAATCCTTCGGGGATCGGAGCGCCATTGGTCAGCACGCTGATCAGAAACGATTGGTCATCGGCGTCTGCGAAACATGCACCATGCGTGACCTGCTCAAGAATGAGCATGCCCAGACTCCACCAGTCGCTCGCAGCGGCAACGCCGCCGGCCACGGCTTCCGGCGCGGTGTAGCGCGTGATCTCGAGCGGCGAGACGATGTCGAGGTCGTAGTCGGAGAGCCGCGCCGACCCAAATCCGGTAATCACGAGATCAAGCGGGTCTCGGGCGCGCACCATGATGGCGCCCGGCCTGAGATCACGGTGGCGGAGCCCGCACTCGGCTAAGGCAGCCAACGCGCCCCCGACCTCCTCGAGGATCCGCGACAGCGATGCAACGTCATCGGCCACCAAGCCAAGATCCGCGAATGTCCCGCCGCGCAAATCTTCCGTCACCTCATAGGCGCGTTCGCCATAATGGCCCGTTTCGAGCACTTCCGGGACATGGTCGCGATTGAGCGTGCGCAGTATCTCGTACACTTCCGGGTCCGGCTCGCTCCCCGCCGCGTAGAGCGTGAGGATCGCCTGTCGCTCGTCGGCTTCCCGCACGGCCTCATAGCGTTCCCGAACGTGGCTCGTCGTGGGCAATCGCTTGAGCAAGGCCCACCCGGCGATGCGGGTCTCCGTACTCGCCGCACCGGCGTCAGCGGGCTGAGAGGCAGAGCTGGACGGGGATGGGTGTGGTTCGGCATTGGTGTCGGCCGCGACACCCGGCTCCGCCACGTCTGCGCCGCAAATGGAGCATATGAGATCGCCAGGCTCCGCCGGATGGCCGTTAATGCACTGCAGAGTCAGCGGTGTGGAAGCGGTTGATGCCGAGACTTCAGGCGGACGCCATCCCGGTTGCCGCAACGGAACGCCTGACATCGGCCAGTCGCAGAGCTTGCCGGCTAGTTCGCCTTCGCAGAACATCTCGTCAATCGGCCGCTCGGTTTGGCAATTGGGGCAAAAGCGGATCATGCGGCAAATGTCCCGTGCGCATCCGAGGTCTGTGCGCGATGTCCCGCCGCAGCAAGCGCGCGCCGAAGCCGTCCAATATCGCCCCGCGCAGGGATGCCGGCGAACCACGCGTCGCCGTCCGCGTCAAACATGACGTCGAGCTTACGATCGCCAGCCTCCGATGGGCGCTCGAAAGGTCGCATTTCCTCACCCAGCGGCGTCAGAATGCGGAGCGTCTGATTGTCGCTGCCGCGCAGGGCGATGCTTTGCGGGAGATCGGAGCGAAACGGGCCTGCAACAACCGCGTCGACAAGGCCGGGATTGGCCGCCAGCCAAGGCTGAATTTCCTCGATTTCCTTCCCGGTGAACAGGAGCACAGAGCGGCTCGAAAGGCCTCGCCATGCAGAGAGGATACACGTCAGTGCGTCCGGCTGGTCGAACGGCTCCCCTCCTGAGACAGTCAATCCGTCGGCCTCAGGTGCGAGGGCAGCGACCCGCTCGATTACGTCGGACACTGGAACGCGGCCGATGTCGTCGGCCCAGGTATCGACCGAAATGCAGCCCGGGCACCGGATGCTGCACCCCTGAAACCAAAGGCCGATCCGTTTCCCGGGGCCAAGGGCCGTAACGGGAAAATGGAGGCGCGACACGGCGATCTGCATCACGCGCTTTCGAGCTCAAGCGAGGTGATCGGTCCGGCTGTAATACTCTTGATCACGGTCGGGCCATCGGCTTCCCGCTCGAACAATGCCCGGGCGAGAGGGTTGATCAGATACGCCTCGATCTTGTTACGAATGCCTCGGCCGCCATTGGCGAGGTCCGCAGTGCAAAGGTCCTTCAAGACCGCATGGGCATCGGCTGACATCGTGATCGGGCGGCCCGAGCTGGCCGCATCTGCGAACACGGAGGCGACCATGGAGTCGAAAATCTTGCCTGCCACTTCGCTGCGAATGAAATCGAAAACGATGATGTTCTCACCGAAGCGATTGAGGATTTCGGGACGATTGAGCACGAGCTTGAAATGGTTTTCGATTTCCCCGCGTACCCTCGATTGAACCTCTGCGAAGGGTTGGTCCGACGTGACATTGGCGCGCCGCTCGCCGTCGGGACCGGTCGAGTAGATGCCGAGGTTTGACGTAAAGATGATGAGCGCTTCGGAAAAATAGACCCGATCGCCGCGCCCCGAGGTCAGCACGCCATCATCGAGAATCTGTAAGAACTTATCGAGGATGCGCGGATGCGCCTTCTCGATTTCGTCGAACAGTACGACGCTGAACGGCTTTTCCCGCACCGCGTTGGTCAGTTCGCCACCGACGTCATAGCCAACATAGCCTGGGGGAGCGCCAATGAGCCGCTGATCCGCATGCTCGGCACTGAATTCCGACATGTCGAAGCGGATATATGCGCTCTCGTCCCCGAACAGCAGTTCGGTTACAGTCTTGGCGAGTTCGGTCTTGCCGACGCCAGTGGGGCCGGCAAGAAAGGCTATCCCGCGGGGCCGACCGCCTCGGCCACCGCCACCAATGCCTGTTGCCGCCCTTTTCACAATGTCCAGCATGTGGACGATGGCATGGTCCTGCCCGACGACGCGGCGCTGAATGGTTTCGGCGCCATCGAGGATCCGGCGGCGTTCGATCTTCCGCCACGCGTCTTCGGTGACGCCGACTTTGTAGCGCCTAACCGCTTCGGAAATCTCGCCGATCGCCACCCCCTCGGTGCGGGCGAGCTGGGCAACCGCATTCAGATCGACCAGCAACATGCCTTCCGTGGCATCGACAAGCTCGTCCTGCGCCGCCTCGAGGGTGTCGGCAGAGGCCTCGCGACCGCCGGGCATGCCACGGACCAGTGAAAGTGCCACGGCCTGCCGCGCCGCACGATCCGGCGTCGCAATCGGGATGTGGCGAAGCCGGGGGTTGTCTATCGTCAGCCAATCGGGAAGGTCGCCTTCCTTTTCAACGATCCAGATGATCGTGTTGAACCGCGGCGCACGATCAGGCCCCACCGGGCGAGCCTCGGCCGACTGGCTTGTCACCAGCGCACGAGTGAAAAGCTGTTGCTCCGCTGGAGAAAGGGCATCGTTGCGGACGATGAGGCGCGACGCGAAGTCGACGATCAAGGCGAGCGGTGCGTCTTCGAGTTCGCACAGGCGTTGAAGCGTGGTTGCGAGAAGATCACCTCCCCCAGCCGCGCGTCCGTTTGAGGGGGTAAGCCCTAATCGCAGAAGGGGGCCGTCGATTTCGCCGGTTCGATCGGGATTGGGAGCGACCGAGAAACCCTGCACCGGATCGAAGCGAACGATGTCGGCATAACCGGCCCCATTCAGCGTCGCGGCCAAAACTTCGTTCAACGAAGCGGCGGCGGCGCGTCCACCCAGTGCGCCGATTTGCAGGTCGCGCACATTTCCGGTGAGGACGAACTGACTTTTCAGCGGCAGGAAACGTGTCAGGTCACGCACCCAGCGCGGCATTAAACTCTCGTCAGTCACTTTGCGAATCCCCCAGCACGCCACCTCCTACTGTAGCGGTCTGGAGCAAAGTATCTGGTTAAAAGATTGATTCAATCTCGGCGCAGATCAGGCTTTCACATAATCCCCATACGCCGGGCTGCGCTTGCCGCAGCTTTAGATGCCACACGTTCAAATGAAGCGGTGGACTTTTGTACCGCCTCGGTTCGGAACGACACTCCGTTATGCAATTTTCGAATGCTGCTCTGCCTACCCCTTGCAACCTCTTGGCGCGCCCGGCCGTTTCAAGTCCGAAGTGGAATTGCAGAGCCTCGCTCTCACCCAGAGTTCGAGGTCATCCTTCGCATAAATGACCCGGCGTCCTAATTTGGAAAAGGCTGGCCCGCCCCCGACTACCCGCAGTTTCTCCAATGTACGCGGAGAGAGATTGAGAAAGGCTGCCGCTTGGTCATTCGACAGAAACGGCTGCACCTCTGACTGAGTTTTATGGCCAAATTCGCTCATCGTGAGCCTCGGATGTATGCTTGACGACTCTTGGCAAATCCACGATCGCTTTCGAGGAACGCCGCCAGCATTGCGGGCACCAGGTCGGCCACCGGCTCCTCGACGCCGTAGGTGGCGGCATAGACCGCCGCGTAATCCTGCAACCCTGCCTGAAGGTCCGGCGTGATTGTGATCGAGAGCTTGACCGGCGTACGGTCGGGCAGCTTGCCGAGCTTCAAGTCAGCCATGGGGGCCTCCTTGTCCGCGCCAGGGCGCGAGGATGAGATCGCGCGTCACCAGCACGCGGACGGGTGCGCCTGGACGGATCGTGATCGTCGGCTGGATGTCGAGATTGCGCTGCGTGATCTGGTCGCCAGCGCGAGCGGTGTTCGACTGGGCGGATTCCCGGATTGCCTGGACGAGATCGCTCTCGCCGGAGATCGACAATTCCGATCCGACACCGAGCATTGTCGCGATGGCGACGCCCTTGAGCAACGTCCAGGTATGGAACTCGACCTTGTCCGCCAGCCCGGCATACCCAGCGGCGTCCGTCGCTGGCATGTTGTCGAGACGGACCGAGCTGCCATCCGGCAGGATCAGTCGCTGCCAGATGACCAGCGCCCGCCGCTGGCCGAACGCGATTACACTATTGTATTTGCCGATGAGGCGGGCCCCCTGCGGCACGAGCAGGATGTGGCCCGTCACCGTGTCAAACACGTTCTGCGTCACCTGCGCGATGACTATGCCCGGCAGGTCGGAATTGAGCCCAGTGATGAGGCTCGCCGCGATGACGCTGCCGGCGAGGAGGCTGTTGGACGATATTGGTGCCACCAGTCGGCCGGAATTGAGATCGCCACCGGTGTCGCGCGCCAATGCGAACTGTTCTTTTCGCGTGCCGGTCGCGGCCGGAGCCGCTGAAGCGGCCCCGACCATCGCCGCGGTTGCGCCTGTCGCCGACGGTGTCGCGCCGTTGCCGGTGGCCACCTGCGCCATCAGGCCGGATTCGCGCGCTGCCTTGAGTTCGGCGAGGCGCTGCTGCCGAGCCGCCTCAGCCGTATCGACCTGCGACGGTGAGACCTCGGCTCCCGCCCGCTCCTGGGCACGCAGGATCGGTCGCCCGAGATCACCCGGCAACGGCGGCCCGAGCTTTGGTGCATCGCCGTAGCTGGTCGGGAGCTCGGACAGCGCATCCGAGACGGGCTTCGCCATCGGCTGGGAGAGCTCGCTTTCCTGGGCGACCCGCCTGAAAACCTGCGGTTTAAGGGCCATCCAGGCGATCCCCATCAGGCTGGCGGAGCCGAGCGCCGCCGCGCCGATAATCGCGCCGCGCCGGAAACGGATGGCACGCGCCGGCCGGGAGCGAATGATCAGCGTCTCTGGATCGACCTTGGCAGGCGCAGTGACCGGGGCTTCATTCGTGGGCGTATCGGTCATGCGCCCCTCCGCTTGGCCCGCGGCGACACCCGATCGATCCGGACGACCTGCTGCTTCTTGAGGCCGAGGCGCAATTCGGCGGCATCGAAGATCCGGTCGACGACATAGAAGCGATCGCGCAGGCGGTAGTTGACCAGCTCGGCCTTGCCGTCGGCGCCCACCAGGAACAGCGGCGGCGCCTCGCCGTTCGAAAGTGACGCGGGAAACTCGACATAGGTTTTCGACCCGTCGTCGAACACGCGCAGCGGCCGCCATGCCGGCCGGTCACCGCTGATCGAATAGTTGAAATGCAGCTGCTCGATCGCAAGTCCGGTAGCGATCGGAGCCGCAGCCTGAGCGGCTTCGGCCTGGCGGCGCAGCGCCAGCAGTTCGTCCTGCGGATAGGTCCAGCGCATCGACGACAAGGCGGTGCCCGAGGTGCTGACCAGCCGAACATGGTAGGCACGGCGGTCGGTCGTGATGACGAGGTTCGTGAGCAGGCCGTCCGAAAACGGCTTTACCAAGACGTGCGTCTGCTTGCCTTCGCCCAAGCCGCTCGTCGTATCGCCAATTACCCAGCGGGCGGTATCCCCACTTGCGACCGCGACGAGGTTCTCACCGGGTTGGAGCGTGATGTCGGTGACCAGACCCGGTGCCGCATAGACCTGGAAGATCGCTCCTTCGCTGAAGGGATAAACCTGCGCGCCACTAACGAACCCCGCGGCCGTCGGCTCGACCGTCGCGCTTCGTGTCGCCGACTGGACGGTTCTCAACGATGATGGCGCGGAGCGATTCTGCGCGAGCGCCGGGCTCGCGATGATCATGCCGACGATCGCCGGCAGGAGGACATGTTTCATCAGTTGGTCTCCTGAGTGTTGGACGATGCCGGGGTGATCGGCTGGGCGCCGAGAGAAGGATCGAGTGGCGATCCGAGCGGAAGGTTCGCCGCAGGCTCTGGCGCGGAACGCGCCGCAGGCGATGAGATCGGAGCGGCGTCGAGTTCGCGGCTCCAGCCGATCGCGTCGACATAGATGCCGAGCGGATTCTTCCGGAGCACATCGGCTGAGGCCGGTGGGCGCGTGACCGTGGTGAGGATCGCGGTCCAGCGACTGGTGCCGGACTGCGAGCCGCGCTCGTAAGCGGTCTCGGTCCATTTCACCTGGAACGACTTGTCTGACGCCCGCACGACGCTGGTGACCTGCACCGACACGGTCCGCTCGCCAACATTGGCGAAAGGCGCTGCCGAACGCGCATATTCGCCGAGGAACTGCGCGGCGCGCTTGGTGGCGAAGTCATAAGCCTCGAGCCAGTCGCGGCGCATCAGCACCGGGTCGAGCGACACCGACCGGACATTGGTGATGAAGTGCGACAGGTGCCATGCGACCTGCGGATCGGTCGGCCGGTATTCGACATCAGCGGCCTGCACGGCCCGCGCCTCGCCCAGCCGGTCGACTTCGACAACAAAAGGCGTGACCCGGCTTTGCAGCGACTGCCAGGCCAGCCCCGCAGAGGTGCCCGCGGTCAGCACGAGGCAGCCGAACGCCATCAGCCGCCAGTTGCGCGCCTGCACCCGCGCCGAGCCGATCCGGTCGTCCCAGAGCTGGCCCGCGCGATGGTACGGCGTTTCCGGGGGTGGTGTGCGCCCGTAGCGCTGCGCACTTCGCTTGAAGAACATGGCTCAGTCGTTCCTTTCCTTGATGTCGGGGGTTGCGGAGGCGCCGCCGCGATCGCCTTGGCTGATGCTGTGGATGGCGAGCTGACGCCGATGACGGCTGGTCTGCTGGTCGCGCATCGCGCGTGCCCAGGCGGGCGTGCCGGTCTCCCCGCCGCCGCCCGGTCCACCCTGAGACGACGACGGAGAGTTCTGAGTCGAGTTCTGGTTGAGTGCGTTCCATGCCGCCTGGCGCCCGCCGGCAGCGGCCTCGCCCAGCCCGAGCGCACTGCTGGCGCGGGACTTGGCGGCATTGCTGGCGGCACGCGCCACGCCGCCAAGGCCAGCGCCGACCGATGGCGTGGCGGCCGTCTCGCGACCGAGCTGGTAGGCGGTCGACGCGGCCGAGCCCATCGCCGTGCCCGAACGCACTGCGCCGAGCGCAGCGCCTCCCAGCGCCCGTGCGCCACCGGCGGCAGCGCCACCGGCAAGCATCGTCACGCCGGCCGCGCCGACCGCGGTTCCGAGCCCAGCGCCAGCACCAAGCTGGGGTGCCCCGGCGACCAGACCGGAGGCGATCGACGGACCGAAGATGCCGAGGCCGAACAGCGACAGGCTGGCGAGCACGAGGCTCATGGCTTGCCCGATGTCGGGCTCCTGGCCCTGCAGCGCTTCGGTGAACTCGGTGAAGAAGTTCGAGCCGATGCCGACGATGACGGCGAGCACCATCACCTTGATGCCCGAGCTCACGACATTGCCGAGCACGCGCTCGGCGAGGAAGCTGGTCCGGTTCCACAGCGCGAACGGCACGAGGATGAAGCCGGCGAGGCTGGTCAGCTTGAACTCGAGGATGCAGACGAACATCTGCACCGCAAGGATGAAGAAGGCGACGATCACCAGCGCCCACGCGAACAGCAGCACCATGATCGTCAGGAAGTTGTCGAAGAAGGTCGTGAACCCGACCATATCGCTGGCCTGTTCGAGGAGCGGCCACGCGGCCGAGAAGCCGGTCCCGGCCAGGCGCCCGGGTTTGAGCAGGTCGTCGGCCGAGAGTGTCCCACCGCCAGCGGTAAGGCCGGCTTGCGCGAAGGAGCGGAAGATGATGTCGGCGAGCGTCGAGAAGCTGTTCAGGATGAAGGCGAACGCGCCGATGTAGAGGATCTTGCGCAGGAACCGGCCGATGACGTTGTCCTCGCCGCCCATTGCCCAGAAAAGGCCGGCAAGCGTGATGTCGATGCCGATCAGTGTCGCAGTCAGGAACCCGACGTCGGGTCCAAGCAGTCCGAACCCGCTATCGATGTAGGTGATGAACGCAGCCAAGAAGCGGTCGATGACATTGAGGTCGTTCAAGGCACGAGACTTCCTGCTGGAGCGAAAGGGTGTCGCGGGGCGCGGCGGGGGGCGGGCCACGCCCCGCGACGGCAATCGACGGCTTGAGAGGGGGACCGCCGATCGCGGGCCGGATCGGGCGCGCTGGCCCGACGGGGCTATTCGGGCGTGTAGGCCGATCCGGAGCCGAGGAACTTCTTCGTCGCCGCGCGGGCTTCCGCCGACTGCGTCGCGCGGCGGGCTTGCTCGACGGCCTCGCTACGGAACTGCGCGGCCATCATGTGCTGGAGCTGGAACTGCTGCTTGGCGGTGAGTGCGAGAAGCTGGTTGGTCGCCTGCTGGGCTTGGAGCGATCCTTCGGCACCCTGGCTGCGCGCAACGATGCCGGCGAGAGCCTCGGTGTCCGACTGGACGTTCTCGACCACCTGGGCCTGCACGGCCATCGTCTGGCGGAATGCGCCCATGCTGGCGTCGAGGCGCGCCCGAGCATCACGAACGCGGGCATCTGTCCGCATGGCCGAGCTGAAGTCCTGCGGATACAGCGACTGGAACCTGTCGTCGAGCTGGTCGGCCCGGAAGTCTATAGCCTGCGCGCGGCCCATCAGCCGGTCGATCTCGGCGAGCTTCTGCTTGAGGGCATCGAGTTGCGGAAAGTCGATGCGGGTCAGGTTCTTGCCCATGTTGACCAGCATCTGTGCCTCGTTCTGAAGCTGTTGGATCTGCTGGTTGACGGTCTGCAAAGTCCGTGCGGCAGTCAGGATGTTCTGCGCATAGTTGCTAGGGTCGAACACCACGCCGCCGAACTGCGCGTGGGCGGGGGTTGCCGGTACGGCCAGGGCAAGGCCGAGCGAGCCGACGGCGAACAGGGCAGCGGCAGAGAGCCTCGCATACGTGCGGATGTAAGATGGCATGGATGATCTCCAGGAACGGACGTGTTCTCCCGGCAACGCGGAGCGTGCCTCAGGATTGTCCGCCAGTCTGTCGCATCCGGGTGCATTCGATCAGTGACCGCGTGGGGCCTGCGCATACTCTTCTGGTGACCGACAGCACGGACTGGTCAGATGAAAGTGGGTTCGACGCAATGCCTGCTAGAAATGGTATACCCGCTTCGGAGGGCGACTGATGCTTCGCCGCATGCGAAAGCCGGCGTCCGCCAACAAAGTCCACCTCCGGATGCACGGCTACGCTCCCCGATTGCTGTCGTTCATTCATTTCGCCGCTAGAAATAACCATGGCGCGAAAGGGCCAGATTTGCGGTCGAAGCAAAGTGGCCGACGGCTACAACCGACGGGGTCGCCAGCTCTCCAAAAGAGGCCGGTATATCGGAAAAGATCGGTCCTGCCTCAGGCCCTTCGAAAGCGCGCTACGTCACGGGACGGGGGCAGCCCAAACTGCCGCGCATACTCGCGGCTGAACTGCGTCGGGCTTTCATAACCCACGCCGAACGCGACTGAGGTCGCGTTACCTTCTCCCGCCATTAGCAAGGACCGCGCGTGAAGCAGCCGCACGTGTTTTTGATATTGCAGCGGGGTAAGCGCCGTTGCGGCCTTGAAATGACGATGGAAGGCCGAGACACTAAGTGCCGCCATCTCTGCCAGCGCCGCGACGCGGATCGGGCGCGCGAAGTTTTCCCTGATCCACTGTATTGCAACGCCAATGCGCGACAGTGCGGTGTCAGGCATGGCTATATCGCGCAGCATCCAGCCCATCGGACCTTGCAGGACACGGAACAGGATTTCGCGCTCATAGGACGGCGCGAGCGCGGCGACTTCCCCTGGCCGCTCCATCAGGCGTAACATCCGCACCCAGGCATCGAGCAGATCCGGCGTCACCGGCGCGACCGAGAAGGCGGGACTGTAAAGTCCGCCTCCGGCAGATTTGGGCATATCCGCCAATAGTGTGGCAACCACCGCAGGCTGGATCGTCAGATTCACGGCAAGATAGGGTTCCCCGGTGTCGGACGGATGGATCGCTCCAACCGCAGGCAGATCGACCGACATTACAAAATAGGTCGCGGGGTCGTAACGCAGCGTCTGCTCGCCTACGGTCATTGTCTTCCAGCCTGACAGGATGACGTTGATCATTGGCTCATACACGGCAGCAAGCTGGTGCTCGGGGATCGCACCCTGAACCATCGCCACGCGCGGGATACCCGTCTCAGTGCGGCGGTTCTCGGCACGCGCCGTGAGGGAGCGGAGTTCTGCAAGCTGCATTTCCATGCGGCCAGCTTCCACGATTGCGGCGCAGGGACAACCAAAAAGCACGATTAGGCAAGCATTGAGCAGGAACGGGTGAGCCGCCGATGATCGCTCCGCCTATCCCTCGATCAGCGAAGATCGAAGGATAACAGGATGAGCATCGTCATTATCACCGGTGGTAGTCGCGGCCTCGGTGCGAGCGCGGCGATTCAGTGCGCCAGGCGCGGCATGGGGGTGATCCTCACCTACAACACCAACCCCCCAGCCGCCGCGAAGGTCGTCGGTGCCATCGCAGACGAGGGCGGCAAAGCCGTGGCACTGCAGCTGGATGTGCGTGACAGCGCGGCCTTCCCCGCGTTTCGCGATGCGGTCCGCCATGCGCTGTCGGCGACTTGGGGCGCCGACCGTTTCGACGCACTGGTCAACAATGCTGGCTACGGCCTTTTCCGCCCGATGGCGGAAGTGAGCGAGGACGAGTTCGACGGCCTGTTCCGTGTCCACCTGAAGGGCCCGTTCTTTCTGACACAGGCCCTACTGCCGCTGATCGCGGACGGCGGGCACATCCTCAACGTCGCCAGCGCGACGACCCGTGTCGCAACGACGGGTGTCGCACCTTATGCCGCGTTCAAGGGCGGGCTGGAGGTGTTGACCCGCTACATGGCGAAAGAGTTCGGCGAGCGCCGCATTCGCGCTAATTCGATTGCGCCCGGTCCGATCAGGACGGAGCTGGGGGGCGGCCTGAACGACGAGTTCGAGGCCTTATTGGCAAGCCAGACGGCGCTCGGGCGGGTCGGCGAACCCGAGGACGTGGGCTGCCTGGTCGCTGGCCTTCTGTCGGACGACCATCGCTGGGTGAACGCCCAGAACATCGAAGTCGCGGGCGGCTACATCATCTGAAGGGACGCACATGCTCGACCATATCATTTTGACGGTGAGCGACACCGCTTGCTCGATCGCCTTCTACGAACAGGTGTTGCCCGTCCTCGGCATCACCGCGCGGCTCGACTATGCCGGCTCGGAAGGCCCTCCAGGCCACCCCGACCTCAAAGGCTTCGGCGCGAACGGACGCATGCTCTTCTGGCTGCGGCAAGGCGTGCCAGCCCCCGGCGCGGTACATGTCGGGCTTGCGGCTACTTCTGCGGCCATGGTGGATGCAGCCCACGCCGCGGCGATAAAGGCGGGCGGCAGCGAGATCCATGCCCCCGGACCGCAGCTTCATTACGATCCCCGCTACTATGCCGCTCAGGTCCGCGATCCGGACGGCTACAGCCTCGAGTTCGTCTACAAGAGCTGGCAGCATGGCGAAGATGCCGCGCAGAGCTTGAGCAGAGAGCCATCATGACAAGTCTCATGGTCTATGGTGCCAGCGGCTACACCGGTCGGATGGCGGCGGAGCTGGCACGCGCGGCTGGGCTGCCACTCGTTCTGGCAGCACGGTCGCGCGAACCGCTCGTCCACTTCGCCGAAGAGCTGAACGTGGATTACCGCGCCTTCGATCTGTCAGATGACAACGCAATAAGGGCGGCGCTAACCGACGTGTCGGTGCTGCTGAACTGCGCCGGCCCTTATATGGACACCGCCGAGCCGCTGATGCGTGCGGCGATCGGCGCGGGCGTTCACTATCTCGATATCGCCGCCGAACTCGACACCTACCGACTGGCCGAAAAACTGGACGATGCAGCGCGAGCGGCGGGCGTCATGCTGTTGCCCGGCGGTGGCGGCAGCGTCGCGATGCTGGGATGCCTCGCCGGCCATGCTGCGGCGCGTGTCGAGAAGCCGCAAAAGCTGGCCATCGCACTGCACGTCGCCGGGTCAATGTCGCGTGGTTCGGCGATCAGCGCGCGCCGGAATCTCGTCACCGAGACGCTGCGACTTAGTGGCGGACAACTGGCCCCGCGGTCGCCTGGCGAGACGGCACACTTTGATTTCGGCGGCGGTGCGGAGCGGTGCTTCGCGGTCACGCTCCCCGATCTCATCACCATCGGCCGCGCCACCGGCATCCCGGACGTAGAAACCTATGTCCATGTGTCGGGCAAGGCCTTCCCCGACGGCGATCTCGCCAACTTGCCTGTCGGACCGGACGCTGCCGAACGTGATGCCAACCGGTATCAGGCGGCGGTCGAAGTCACCGCGATAGACGGCACGATCGTTCGATCCGTTCTCGATACCGTCAACGGCTACAGCTTCACGCCGATGGCTGCGGCCGAAGCGGCCCGGCGCGTACTGGCGGGCGAGGTCCGCCCCGGCTTTCAGACTCCAGTGGGGCTGTTCGGCACCGGTTTTGCCGAGACGATTGCCAACACCTGCATCACCGACATTGAAACTTTGAGGGATGGCCGATGACACATGACAGGATTGCGCTGGTAACGGGCGGGAGCAGCGGCATCGGCCTTGCCATCGCACGCAAGCTGGTATCCCAAGACATGCGCGTGATTGTCACGGGGCGCCGCAAGGACGCGCTCGACGAGGCCGTCGCCGCGTTAGGTGAGCGGGCGACCAGCATCGTCGCCGACGTGACCAGCCTGCCTGGCCTCGATACTCTTTTCGCACAGGTGAAAGCGACCTTTGGGCGCATCGACACGCTGGTCGCCAATGCTGGTGGGGGCGTCCATGCACCGCTCGGGCAGATCACCGAAGCTGCCTACGATCAGCAGTTCGACACCAACGTGAAGGGCATCGTCTTCACCGTGCAGGGCGCACTTCCATTGATGAGCGCAGGTGCCTCGATCGTGATCGTCGGCTCGACTGCCTCGATCGACCCTGGACCCACGATGAGCATCTATGGCGCGACCAAGGCAGCAGTGCGCAATCTGGTGCGAAGCTGGGCCAGCGACTTGAAGGGTACCGGAATTCGCCTCAACATCGTCAGCCCCGGACCGACCAACACCGCATCATTGCGCGAAGCATTCGGCGACCATGCGGAAGAAGGTATGGCCTTTCTGAAGAGCAAGAGCCCGATCGGCCGCATCGGCGAGCCCGAGGAAATTGCTGAAGTGGCGGCCTTCCTCGCCAGCGACGCCGCCAGCTATGTCAACGGTATCGAACTGTTCGCTGATGGCGGCGCTTCACAGGTTTGAGGGGAGCATGTGCTATGGAGGTAATCAATCATATCGAGATCGGGGTATCCGATGTCGAGGCGTCACGGCACTTTTATAAAGCGGCGCTGGCCCCGCTGGGACTGTCGCTGGTGATCAGCGTCACTGCCGCGCGCACCACGCGTGGCACGGCGCGCTATGGTTTCGGCCGGGACGGCTATCCCAGCTTCTGGATTCACCACGAAGATGGCGCGCGATCGCCAATCCACATCGCCTTGACGGCGGCGAACCAAAGGCAGGTGGATGGATTTCATGCCGCCGCGCTGGCGAACGGCGGCAACGACAATGGAGCGCCCGGCATCCGCGAGCGCTATCATCCCCGCTATTATGCCGCCTATGTGCTGGATCCCGACGGAAACAACGTCGAGGCTGTCAGCCAGAGCGGTTAGAGCAGTAGTATGCTAGGTTGAGTAATCCTTGCGACTAGTCGCCAACGGGCTTCGCCGACAATGCCGCCGTTCGACCGCTCGAAACTGCTCGCTAAAACCTGCCCTCAGTTCATCAGATTGTCGCGACACGCGATGGACCGACATTCGGGACATTGCTGCTAGTCCAACTGATGTGTCGAACGGCATGTCTTTGTCAGAAGCGGACCTACGGCGTCCGTCTAGCACACCAGCGCCACAGATCAGCCAGCTCATCTCCTAGATCATGTTGACAAGGAAACATATAAGATGTAGTTTCCTAGATAACAAAGGGGTTGCTATGTCCAATCGTGTTCCTGCCGCCCATCTGACGTCGCACCTCGGCTACTGGCTACGGTTCGTATCAAACCACGTCTCCCATGCCTTTGCCCGTAAGCTCGAGGCGGAGGGCGTCACCGTGGCGGAATGGGCAATGTTGCGGGAACTCTACGACGTACAAGCGCACGGGCCCAGCCGGCTGGCCGAGAAGATGGGGCTTAGTCGCGGGGCGATCAGCAAGCTGGCGGACCGGCTGATCGCAAAGCGTCTCGTGGCCCGCACGGATCGAGACGACGATGCACGCGCCCACATGTTGGCGCTTACTGCCGCCGGTCAGGAGATAGTGCCGAGACTGGCCGCGCTTGCAGACATCAACGACGCCGAGTTCTTCGATCATCTGACGCCTGAAGACCGGACGACGGTCGGGAGGGTGCTCAAGACGATCGTCGAGCGACGCGGATTGAAGGCGATTCCGCTCTCCTGAGCGAGGATCCGGTAATCTTATCAACACACGAAGGAGGCTGCGTGATGAACGCTGACCAGAATAACTGTGCCCAAAATTGCCTGGATGCCGCCGAAGCCAATGCGATGACTTTCCCCGAGATTGTCGCAAAGCTGATCGAGGCCGGCTTCGAGAGCTATGCGATCGATTTCCGGCGCTCTACGGCGATCTATTATCTGCCCTCGGGTGAGAGCATCGAACTCGGGTTCCCGGCCGATGATGTGCCCGTCGAAGCTAGCTTCGACGATGATGCGCTTCGGGCCGCTATCCTGGAAGCGCAAACGCTCGCGCCCGGTTACACCTACAAGGGGTTCCGCCTGAAAGCGAAACGAGCCGGATGCGCCGGGTACCTCGTTTCGTTTCTCGGGCACCGTGCGGTGTATTTCGGGCGCACCGGCGACACGCATGTAGAGCGGTTTCCGCAATGAAGGTCGCGGGCATCCTGATCGGCGGGATTGTCCCCGCACTCTGCCTTGGCTTGGGCACGGTGCTGATGCGCGCGAGCATCGGGGCTGGCGCGGCTATTCCGGTCTATCTTGCGAGCGTAGGGACCGTCATTGCCATGATCGGCTTGGCATGGGCATCCACCACCGGTTTCGCCGGAAGCACCGCGACAGGCATCGGGTTTGCCATCGCCATGGGGACCGTATGGACCGTCGCGATCAGCTGCATGGCATATGGGTTCGGCACGCTCAAGCTGCCGGTCTCAGTCGTTGCGCCACTCACCAACAGTAATGCGATCGTGGCGGTGATGCTCGGAGCGCTGGTGTTCGGCGAATGGCGCTCGCTGCATATGCCGCAGGTCGCGATCGGAACATTGCTGATCTGCGCGGGCGCGACTTGCGTCTCGCTGGCAAAATGAGCGAGCAGGCTGACAGCTTTTGAAGGAGCAAGACGGATGAGCAGTATTGCCGAAGTCAAGGTGGCCGAGGCGCAATTGCGTGCGGCGATGCTGGCCAGCGATGTGACGCGGCTGGGCGAGTTGCTCAGCGATGCCCTCCATTTCACGAACCAGGACGGATTACGCCTGACGAAGGCAGACGACCTTGCTGCGCACCGTTCGGGCTTGCTGGCAATCACGAGAATCGATGTCAGGGGCGTCCCCGAAATTCGCCTGCTGGGAGACACTGCGATCGTCTGCACCACGGCCCACATGGTGGGACGATATGCGGATCAGGATTTTGGCGGCACCTTCGCATATACGCGCATCTGGCACCGGACCGAAGCGCGCTGGCGTATCGAAGCAGCGCATTGCTCTGCCATTGCGCCTACCGATTGAGGTCGCGCTCCTTCGCAGAATCGGCTTTGAGGATTTCTCCGTACAACGCTGCTCTTGGGTTCGAAGATTATGCTGAATGGCTTTGGTTTAGGCACCTAGCCGATCGTCCGCCGCGACCAACGCGATAGGCCGCTTTCGGCGGGACAGGACGTATACGGCGCGGATGGCAACGACTGACTTTGGTCGTGTGCCGTCGAAAGGGAAAGCAAGGTATGCTCCCCCTTTTGTGGGCCTATGGCTTGGCGGCCACCGGAAGGCGGAAGGGCGCGCCGAGACGATTGAACGCGTTCATTGCCGCGATAGCAAGCGTGAGATCGACCAAGTCCTTCTCGACGAATGTGGCGGCAGCGGCGGCATAGGCTTCGTCCGAAGCATGGGTCGTGCTGACATTGGTCACTTCCTCCGCCCAAGCCAACGCTGCTCGATACTGGTCAGAAAACAGATGCGGCACCTCCGCCCAGACGGGGATCAGCGCGACCTTGTCGATCGCCATAGTCTTGAGCAGATCGCGCGTGTGCATATCGATGCAATGGGCGCAGCCGTTGATCTGCGACACACGCAGAAAGACCAGATGGATCAGTTCTTCGGGAAGACCCGTTCTCGTTGTCACATAATGGTGGATACCAAACAGAGCCTTGGCGCCTTCAGGCGCGACTTCGGACCAGTTCAATCGCTTCATTTCGGCCATGTTGCTTTCCTTGTCACCGCGCCGAACATCGGCACTCGGTGGCTTGACGAGAGACACAATCGCATCGTGACATCATGCCGAACATTTTTTCGAGTTTGTGGTCACCCATGTCACACTGGCCTTGTCCACCTCGTCAGGCAGGCAGCGACTTGCACGGGAGATATGGACATGAAGATTGTTGTCATCGGCGGCACCGGACTGATCGGCCGGCCCCTTGTCGAACTGCTGCGAGCCAAGGGCCATGAAGCGGTCGCCGCATCGCCCAGCACCGGCGTTGATGCCCAAGCCGGCACAGGCCTAGCTCGGGCGCTGACAAATGCTGCGGTGCTAGTTGATGTCAGCAATGCTCCTTCGTTCGAGGATGCGGCCGCTTTCGCCTTCTTTCGCGGCACCACGGCGAACCTGCTGGAAGCGGCCCGCGACGCCGCGGTGCGCCACTTCGTCGCGCTCTCGGTCGTCGGCACCGATCACCTTCAAGCCTCGGGCTATTTTCGTGCCAAGCTGGCGCAGGAAGAGCTGATCGCCGCTGGCGGCGTTCCCTACACGATCGTGCGGGCCACCCAGTTCTTCGAATTTCTGTCAACCATCGCGGACGGCTATACGCAGGGCGACGCCGTGCACTTGCCGGGCATTGCGCTCCAGCCGGTTGCTGCCGCCGACATCTCGGCCCTGCTTGCCGAGATAGCCACGGCTGATCCTGCAGATGGCATCGTCGAAGTCGCGGGACCCGAGCGCGCGCCGCTCGCGGAATTCACCGCCAGCTGGCTTGGCGCGCGAGATGATCCGCGCCGGATCGTCGTCACCGACGATCGCAACTATTTCGGCGCCGCCGCCGACGACCACACGCTGGTGCCTGGAGAGGACGCGCGGATCGCGCCTACGCGTTTCGATGCGTGGCTCGCCGCTCAGTCGCAGGGACAGGCGGCATGAACAGGCGCCTTCCTCTCGCGCTGGCCTTAGCGCTCGGTCTCGGGGCCATAGCCAATGGCTTGTTCATGCTGATCTCGCCCGCCAGCTGGTACTTCGCGGTCCCAGGCGTCACCACCACCGGCCCGTTCAACCAGCACTTCCTGCGCGATATCGGACTGATCTTCCTTCTGATCGGTATCGCGATGCTGACCGGTGCCGCGCGGCCGGCGGCACGCGTCACGCTGTGGTCCCTCGCTGCGCTCTGGCTTGGGGGCCACGCGCTGTTCCATTTCTGGGAGGTGGCGGTGGGCATCTGCGGCACGGGCGCGCTGGTTCAGGATTTTCCTGCGGTGACACTTCCGGCTATACTGACGGCCGCTCTCGCCCTGTGGGCGTGGCGCGATGCGGCAGGCGGCAGTCACCGATCGCATCCGGTGGAGGACTCTCGTGCCGCCCAGTGACAGACGCCTCGCTGATTTCGAGGCCGAGCGGCCAAGACTGCTGCGTCTTGGCTATCGGATGCTCGGATCGGTCAGCGAGGCAGAGGATGTCGTTCAGGAGGCCTGGCTGCGATGGGCGGCAAGGGCGGAGAGCGTTGACACGCCGGCAGCCTATCTGACCCGCGTTGTCACGCGTCTCTGCCTCGACCAGCTAAAGTCCGCCCGTGCGCGCCGGGAGACCTACGTCGGCGCATGGCTTCCCGAACCGCTGATGGGCACGACGGAGGCGGAGGAAACGATCGCCGATGACGTGACGCTCACTCTGATGCTCGCCATGGAGCGCCTGTCCCCGCTGGAGCGTGCCGCCTTCCTGCTCCACGACGTGTTCGACATGGCGCTGACCGAGGTCGCGACGACATTGGGGCGCGAGCCTGCAGCCGTCCGACAGCTTGCCTCGCGCGCGCGCAAACACGTGCAGCACGCGCGGCCACGTTTTACCGTACAGGCGGCCGAGGCTGATCGGATCGCGCGAGCCTTCTTTGCTGCTGCCCGCGACGGTGACACGGTCGCATTGTCAGCACTGCTGGCGCGCGACGTCGAGATCCATTCCGATGGCGGCGGCAAGGTCATCGCTTTCCGCAATGTGGTGCGCGGGATCGACCGAGCGCTTCGCCTGTTCGCCGGGCTGCGTCGGAAGTACACGTCAGCGCCGACGCTGCTACGCACCGCGACCATTAACGGTCTGCCCGGCTACATTAGTATCGATCGTGGCGACGTGCTCCAGACCACTGCGCTCGATGTACGCGATGGCCGCATCATGGGGATCTATATAGTTCGTAATCCCGACAAGCTCCGCCATCTGGCGGCAGCTTTCGGCACAGGCGGTCATCCACAGCACGGCCACTGAAGGTCGTGAATTGGTCGCAATCGGACATGTGCAACGCTCCGAGGGCGGCTGAATGAAGGGCAGCTCCGCGCCTCAGGTCCTCGAGTCCGGAAAGTCCCCAGCGTCCGTAGTCTCGGTCATTCAGGCAGGTCTTTCCCATTACCGCCGCCTGACCCATTCTTGTCAAAAAATGTAGTGGCAAGCTCCGCCGCCCAGTCGAGGCCGGCGGCACGCAGAAAGCCTTCAGCAAAGTGGTCACGGCCATGGCTTGCGAGCAGCGCGTCGATCCGGGCCTGCGCGTTGGGATCGGATGAGCCGCACAGTGCCAGTGCCACAGGACCGAGCCCCAGCTCAAACAGACGGTTGCCGCGCGCGGACTGGAGGTAATAGTGCCGCTTGGGCGTTGCGCTTGCAATCAGCTCAATCTGCCGGCCGTTGAGGCCGAAGCGCGCATAGATGTCATGGCCCTGCGGCTCGATGGCCCGATCGTTGGGCAGCAGGATGCGCTGGGGACAGCTCTCGATGATGGCCGGCGCGATCGCGGACCCGGCGATGTCGGCGAGGCTCTGCGTCGCGAACAGCACCGCGACATTCTTCTTGCGCAGCACCTTCAGCCATTCGCGGATGCGCGCGGCGAACAGCGGATGGTCGAGGAAGATCCAGGCTTCGTCGAGGATCAGCAGGGTCGGTCGCCCGCCGAACCGCTCCTCGAGCCGATGGAAGAGATATGTCAGCACCGGCGCGACCGCCCCGGCCTGGCCCATCAACGCCTCGGTCTCGAAACACTGGACGTCGGCGAGCGCGAGCTGCTGTTCGGCCGCGTCGAGCAAGCGGCCGTACGGCCCTTCGAGCGTGTAGGGCTGGAGCGCGATTCGCAGCGCATTCGACTGGAGCAACAGCGCGAGGCCGGTCATGGTCCGTTCTTCGCGCGGTGCCGAGGCGAGGCTGCCGAGAGCAGTCCAGACAGCGTCCTTGACCTCGGGCGTGACCGGCACGTTCTCGGCGGCCAGCAGCGCCGCGATCCATTCGGCGGCCCAGCTGCGCTCATTAGCGTTGTCGATGCCGGCCAGCGGCTGAAAGGCGAGCGCTTCGCCATCGGCTTCGGCGGAGCCGAGCGCATGGTGCACTCCGCCCATCGCCAGCACCGCGGCACGGGCCGAGTTCCCCTTGTCGAAGATGTAGACCTGCGCGTCGGCGTAGCGGCGGAACTGGAGCGCGATCAGGCTGAGCAGCACCGACTTGCCCGCGCCGGTCGGCCCGACCACCATCATGTGACCGACATCGCCGACATGGGTCGACAGCCGGAACGGCGTCGAGCCGGCGGTCTTCGCGACCAGCAACGGCGGTCCCTCGAGATGCTCGTTACGGGTCGGCCCGGCCCACACCGACGACAGCGGCATCAAATGCGCGAGGTTCAGGGTGTGGACCAGCGGCTGCCGGACATTGGCGTAGACATGACCGGGCAAGGACGAGAGCCAGGCCTCGACCGCGTTCACGCCTTCGCGGACGCAAGTGAAACCCAGGCCGTTGACGATCCGCTCGACGGCACGGACCATGTCCTCGACCGCCGCCCGGCTCCGGTCGGTGACCGTGATCGTCGTGGTCAGATAGCCGAACGCGACATGGTCACCGCCAAGCGCCTGCAGGGCGAGGTCGGCATCGACGACCTTGTTGTCGGCGTCGCTGTCGAGCAGTTGTGCCGGCTGGTTGTAGAGCACTTCGCGCAGCAGCGCGGTGACCGACTTGCGCTTGTTGAACCACTGGCGCCGCAGCGACGTGAGCGTTTTCGTCGCCAGAGTCTTGTCGAGCGCTATGAAGCGCGTGACCCAGCGATAGCCGAAGTCCTGATGGTTGAGCGCATCGAGGATGCCCGGCCGGCTGAGGCTCGGGAAGCCAAGGATCGTGAGCGTGCGGACATGCAGGTCGCCAAGTCGTGGCTCGAGCCCGCCAACCAATGGCGTGTCGGCCAACACCGCGTCCAGATACATCGGGGTTTCCGGCGCGGTGACGCTATGGCGGCGATCGGAGATCGTGCCGTGGAGGAAGGTCAGCGTCGCGCCGTCGTCGAGTGGCCGGACCTCGGGCATGAAGCCGGCGAGCAGGTCTAGCACCCGGTCGGTTTCCGCGACAAAACTCTCCAGCGCGCCGCGCCAGTCGCGCTCCTTGTCGCCATCGGGTCGCTCGACCAGCGAGCGTCCGGCCCGGTCGGTCGCGTCGGCTGGCGGCAGCCAGGTCAACGTCAGGTGGTAGCGGCTCTCGAAATGCGTTCCCTCGGCCTCGAACGCCGCCTGCCGCTCGCCATCGACCAGCCAGCTCGCCGCATCGGGGAAGTCGCTATTGGGATAGGCCAGCGCCTCGCGCCGTTCGGCGTCGAAGAACAATGCCCAACCGCTCCCGAAGCGCTTGAGGGCATTGTTAGCCCGCGCGCAGGCCGCGACTAGTTCGGCTTCGGTTGCGGATTCGAGGTCGGGGCCGCGAAACGCCAGCACCCGCAAGAAGCTGCCGTCCTTGTTGAGCACCACCCCGGGGGCGACCAGCACGGCCCAGGGCAGATGGTCGGCAAGCCGCTCGGCGCGGTCGCGATACTCACGCAGGCTCAGCATGCGAAATAGCCCTTCTGACGGATGTGGCGGAGCAGGACCGGCGCGAAGCTCGGGTCGCGGCGGGCGGCCATGACCGCGACGCTGTGGCCGACCGCCCAGAGCAGCACGCCTGCGACCCATTGTTGAAGCCCAAGGCCGACGGCAGCGCCCAGCGTACCGTTGATGATCGCGAGGCCGCGCGGCGCGCCCCCAAGCAGCAGGTGAGACCCGAGCGAGCCGTGGATGGGCACCTCAAAGCCCTCGATATGCTGGCCGCCTCCCATCACGAGATCAGCGCCCCGCCGCCGAAGCTGAAAAAGGACAGGAAGAAGGACGACGCAGCGAACGCGATCGACAGGCCGAACACGATCTGGATCAGGCGCCGGAACCCGCCAGAGGTCTCACCGAAGGCAAGAGTCAGGCCGGTCGTGATGATGATGATAACCGCAACGATCTTGGCGACCGGTCCCTGCACCGATTCCAGCACCTGCTGGAGTGGCTCTTCCCATGGCATGCCGGAGCCGGCCGCCTGGACCTGGGTGGCAAGCGTGAGCGCGAGGCCGATCGCGGCACCGACCAGCAGATGGCGGTTGCCGGGAAGGCGAGATAGTTGAGCACGGGTCATGGGTCAGATCTCCTTGGGTCTGGCGGTGGGAAAATCGGCGAGCGCGTAAGTGCCGGTGTCGGGATCTAGCCCGGCGACGCGCGCGATGGTCGAGACACGGCGATCGATGCCGCGCCCGGAAATGAACACGACGATGTCGATGGCCTCGGCGATCAGCTGGCGCGGCACGGTGAACACCGCTTCCTGCACGAGTTGCTCGATGCGGTAGAGCGCGGCGGTCGCGCTGTTGGCATGGATGGTCGCAATTCCGCCGGGATGGCCGGTGTTCCAGGCCTTGAGCATGTCGAGCGCCTCGGGGCCGCGAACCTCGCCGACCACGATGCGGTCGGGACGCAGGCGCATGGTTGAGCGCACCAGCTCGGTCATTGACACATGCGGCAGCCGCGTGCGAAGCGCCACCGTATCGGGCAGCGGGCACTGCAGCTCGCGCGTGTCCTCGATCAGGACGACGCGGGCATCGACCCAGGCCATCTCGGCGAGCAGTGCGTTGGCGAGCGTGGTCTTGCCCGAGCTGGTGCCGCCGGCGACAAGGATGTTGTAGCGCTGGGTGACAGCGGCGCGCAGGGCGTCGGCCTGTACCTCCGACATCAGCCCATCAGC
>NZ_JAIQXR010000026.1:0-61246 GCF_020166615.1 Sphingobium sp. 3R8
CACCGGACCAATAGCTTGCGAAGCTCCGTCCCCCAACGAAAACGGGGGACGCCTTTCGGCATCCCCCGTCCCCTCCCACTCGGGATATCCGCCGATCAGGCGGCCTTGGTGCGCCAGCCGTCGGCGTAGTTGTCGCGGGCGGCTTCCGAATAGGGGACCGAGGAGACGATCGCCTTGATTTCGGTCTGGACATGCGGTTCGACGGTCGGCTTGCGCGTGCCGCCATTGGGTTCGCCCCACAGCAGCGTCACTTCGGTGCCGGGCGCGGCGAACTCCGCGTCGACCATCGCCAGCGCCAGGAAGCGGCCGGCGTTGATGGTGTAGCCGATCCAGGTCGACAGGCCGATGGTCTTGCCGTCCTTCAGCACCGCGTCATAGGGGTGCATGCAATAGACGGCGCTGGGGAATTCGAGGAACTTCGCCTTGTCGCCGGTCTGGAGCATCGAGCTCATGACGCGGACGATATCCTCATTGTCCAGGGCCAGCGTCACCTTTTGACGGTGCGGCTGATCCTTGATCTTTTCCAGCGCTTCGCGGCCGACGAACTCATGGTCGAACTTGACCATGATGCCATAGCCCAGTTCCCACGGATTGAGGTAGTAATCCTCGATCTTGTCGGAGACGAAGCTGCCGCCGAGCGAGCATTTGCCTTCATAGCTGTTTTCGCCGATCCATTCGCGGAAGCCCTTCGAGCCTTCGCCGGTATAGGTGGCGGGCAGCGGCGAGGGGATCCAGCCGGATTCCAGCGTGTTCGACGAATAGGTACGGCCACCGCACAGGGTGAGGCCATAATCCTTGCCCGCTTCGATCAGCGCGTTGCGGACGGTGTCATAATCTTCCCACGGACCAAACAGTTCGTAGCCCGGCTGGCCGGCCATGCCGTGGCGCAGCGCGCGCACTTCGACGCCGGCGATCATGATCGGCGCCATGTGGAAGAATTTCAGGTCCGGCGGGGTCTGGCCCATCGCCTTTTCCAGCACCGGCATGGCGTTCGGCCCCTGCAACTGGAAGCGATAGTTGCGGCGATAGCCCTGCTGGTCGAGCGGGCGGGCGATGGTGCGCTCGTCGCGTTCCACCTTCACGTCCCACTTGCCGGTCGAGGCCCAATATTCGACCCATTCGATCGAGGGGGCGCGGCCGACCAGTTCGAACTTTTCTTCTTCCAGATAGAAGAGGATGACGTCGCCGATCACATAGCCTTCGGGCGTGACGGGGGCGAACTGCTTGGCGCGGTTCGGCACGAAGCCCTTGAAGCTGTTGGGGGCGAGATAGGCCAGCATGTCGAACGCGCCGGGGCCGGTGACGAGCAGGTCGACCATGTGGAAGCTCTGGTTGAACAGGACCGAGCTTTCCGCCCAGCTCCGCTGTTCGTCGCGCCAGTTGCTATATTCGCCCGGCACGCCCGGATAGGCATTGGGGCCGACCTGCTGGTTGCGCAGGAATTCGACGATGTCGCCCTTTTCATCGAGCAGCTGTTGCAGGGTCTTGTCAGTCATTCAAACCTCTCCTTCGACTTGATCTGGAAGTTCACAAATGTCTTGCACGGACGGCATTGAAAGCCATTGCCGCACGAGATGGTTGAAGGCCTGCGGCGCTTCCGCAGGCATCATATGGCCGGCGCCTTCGACGACGCGCAGTTGCGCGCCGGGAATCGCGGCGGCGATGGATATATGCTGGGCGACCGGGGACCATTGGTCCTGCCGGCCGACCATGGCGATGGTCGGGCAGTCGATCGACGGCAGCAGCGCATCGACCGAGGGACGGTGCAACAACGCCTCGATCTGCGCTTCGAACGTCGGCAGGCCGGCGGCGACCGCCATGGCGTAGAGCGCGTCCATCAGCGCTTCGTTGCGCAGGGCCGCGAATCCCATCATCGGCGGCAGCCATTGCGCCACCAGCGCGCCGATGCCCTGGGCGCGGCCGATATCGCGCAGGCGGTAGCGACCCTCGCGCTCGCCGGGCTTTACAGGGTGGACGCCGGTATCGACCAGCGCCAGCCGCTCCACGCGATCGGGCGCCTTGCGCATGACTTCAAGCGCGACCCGCGCGCCCATCGAATGGCCCAGCAGGGCGCAGCGATCGGGCATGTGGGCGATAACATGATCGGCCATCGCCTCGATTCGGTCGCAACCGGGGTAGAAACCATCGACCACAGCGCTGCCGGGGAAAGCGGCCAGCGTTTCACCGAACATGCGGGAATCGCACAGCAATCCCGGCAGGATCAGGAGGGGGGCGCTGACATCGCGATCTGATGATTTCGCATCCATGAATATTTCATCTACACGAATATTTCGGGTCGGGCCAGAGAGAAAATGCAGGCGGGCGACCCGAATGATCCGCGCTAAGGCAGGGGCCTTTCCTCATCCGCCGGGCGAAGACGCGACAGCAGCAGAACCAGCGCGGCGACCGCAGAACCCAGCGCGAGCAGCAGCGAGGTGACGCCCCTGCCCGCCCCCACCGCCAGCAATTGCCCGGCGAGGAACGGGCCGAGCGCCGCGCCCATGCGGCCGAAGCCGATCACCGTGCCGGTGCCTGTCGCGCGCAGCGTGGTGGGATAGATATTGGCGATCAGGGCATAGAGGCCGACCACCGATCCATTGGCGAGAAAGCCCAGGATGAACGCCGCCACCTGAAGCCAGACCATGGCGGCGGGGACGGCGCCGAAGGCGGCGACCGCGACCGCCGCGCCGGCCAGCCCGCCGATCACCAGCGGGCGCAGGCCGAGGCGCGGCGAGAGGAAGCCGAGCGTCAGCCCGCCGATCGCGCCGCCCATGTTCATGAACACCGACACGATCGTCGCGCGCGACGGATCGAACCCCAGCGCCACGACCAGCGAGGGCGCCCAGCCCAGCGCATAATAGAAGGTCATCATGTGCAGGCCGTACATGAGGATCAGCGCGATCGTGGTGACACGGTAGCGGTCGGCGAAGAGCTGGCCCATCGACGCCCTGGGTTCGTCCACGATCATCACCTGCCCCGCTTCCGGCTGGCCGAGCCGGCGCAATATGGCGTTGATGCGCGGCAGCGCAGCCGGGCCGTGGCGAGTGGCGAGCCAACTGACCGATTCGGGCAGCAGGAGCAGCACGAGCGGCACCATCAGCGCGGTGGCGCCGGCGCCGGCGAGGAAGATCGATTCCCAGCCATGGTTCCTGAGCAATTGCGCCGCGCCCCAGCCGCCGACGATGCCGCCGACCGGATAGCCCGCCGCCATGATGCTGACCGCCAGGTCGCGGCGGCGCCGGTTGGCGAATTCCGCCGACGCGGCGTTGACCGCCGCCAGCACCGCGCCGAGGCCAAGGCCGGTAAAGGCGCGCAGCAGGCAGAGTAGCACGACGCTGGGGGCGAAGGCGGAGGCCAACATGCCGCCCACCATGATGGCGAGGCACAGGAGGATTTGCGGCCGACGCCCGATGCGGTCGGCAAGCTGGCCCAGCGTCAGCGAGCCGACGACCATGCCCGCCAGCCCGGCCGACACGACCAGGCCGATCGCGCCGGGGCCGATGCTCCATGCGCGGGCGATGCCCGGCGCGGCGAAGGTGACGGCGAGAATGTCGAACCCGTCGAGCGCATTGAGCAGAAAGCAGATGGCGATCGCCATGACCTGCGGCAGGCGCATCGGCCGGCTGGCCAGAATGCTGCGCGGATCGTCGGCGGGCAAGGCTGCGGTCGGCATGACGGCCATGGGCGGCGTTCCTCTCATTTATCGGGGCAAGGCGCGGCGGCGAGCGCTGCGCTCCATGCGGCGCACATTGTATGTGGATGACACAATATGCAAATCGAAACATCGCCGGTCGCAAGGCCGCGCAAACGCTTGTGAAAGGCGCAAAACAAATATAACGTTCGTTACTAATTAGGGAGAGGACAGACCAGACGATGCCGCACGCCACCGACCCGGCCGGCCGGAAAGACACCGAGCCGAGCCTGCTGCTGGGCATCGCCTTCGGCTTTCTCTCCTCGCTCGGCCCCTTCGCCATCGACCTGTACCTGCCGGCCATGCCGGGCATGGCGCGAGCGATGGCGGCGGACAGCGGCGCGGTGCAGCGCACGCTGTCCGCCTTCTTCCTGGGGCTGGCGCTGGCGCAGATTCCGTTGGGGAGTTTGGGCGACCGGTTCGGGCGGCGGCGGCCGCTGATCGGCGGGCTGGCGCTGTTCACGATCGCCTCGATCGCCTGCGCGATGGCGACCAGCCTGACCATGCTGGTCGCATGCCGATTTCTACAGGGCATGGGGGCATGTGCGGGGACATCGAGCGTGCGCGCGATGATCCGCGACCGGCATAGCGGTCATCGCGCCGCGCAACTAATGGCCTTCACCTTCCTGATCATCGGCATATCGCCGGTGCTGGCGCCGCTGGCCGGAAGTTACCTGTTGCAGATCATGCCGTGGCGCGGACTGTTCCTGCTGCTGGCGGGCGGCGGCATCGTGGCGCTGGTGGCGGTCGCGCTGAGGCTGCCGGAATCGCTGCCGCCCGAAAAGCGGCTACGCCCTCAGCCGATGATGCAGGCCTATCGCGGGTTGCTGGCGACGCCCGCGTTCCTGGGCTGGACGCTGGTGGCGGGGCTGGCGACGACGGTGCCCTTCGCCTTCGTGACCGCCGCGCCGTTCGTCTATACGCAGGGGTTCGGGCTGACGCCGCATCATTACAGCCTGCTGCTGGCGCTGAATGCCGTGACGTCGATCATCGCGACCCAGTTCGCGCCGGCGCTGATGCGGCGGCTGGGCGCGCGGCCGCTGGTGACCAGGGTGGCGCTGGTCGCGATCGGCGCGACCGGGCTGATCGCTTTGGCGGGCGCGGGGGCGCCGATCGCGCTGTTCCAAGCCTATTCGATGCTGTTGTTCGCCCTGTCCGGCTTCATCCTGACGCCTGCGGCGATTTCCGCGCTGGATGCGGCGGCCGGCGGCGCGGGGGCGGCGGCGGGATTGCTCGGCACGTTGCAACTGGCGATCACGGCTGCGGCAAGCGCGGCGGTGTCGCTGCTGCCATCGGTGTCCATCCTGCCGCTGACCGGCGTGCTGGGGGTCAGTTTCCTGACGATGCTGCTGGTGATGGCGGCGCTCGGCCTGGAGCAGGCGCGCGTGCGCGCCTAGAGCATGCTGCGTTAAATCCGACGTACGTCGCGCGCTCTTAGTTTTTGTTGTCGCATCGTTGTAAGCAGAAAAGCGGTTCCCATTTTTCCGCACGATGCTCCAGCCGACCTGCGCCAGCCAGTCGGCGAGATTATAGTGGTTGCCGACCCGCGCGATCCGGCCGTCGCGGATGACGAAGAAGGCGCCCTTCCCTTCGCGCACCGCGCCCTGCTAGGGTTCGTTCACGACATCGTCGGTCAGCAAGTCGATGCTCATGCCGCGCCCTGCTGCGTCAGCCGCGCGGCGTGCCAGCGCAGATGATCGCCCATGAAGGTTGCGATGGAATAATAGCTATGGTCATAGCCGTCGCGCAGCGTCAGCGTCAGCGGGATGCCGGCCGCGTCGCAGGCGGCGCGCAGCAGGTCGGGCTTCAACTGCGGCTCCAGGAAATTGTCGGCGGCGCCCTGATCCACCAGCAATGCAGGCAAACGTGCGCCATCCTCGATCAGGGCGACGGCATCATGCTTGCGCCAGGCGGCGCGATCGTCGCCCAGATAGCCGCCCAGCGCCTTGTGCCCCCAGGGCGCTTGCGAGGGCGCGACGATCGGCGCGAAAGCGGAGACGGCCTTGTACCGGTCTGGGAAGGTCAGGCCGATGGTGAGCGCGCCATGGCCGCCCATCGAATGGCCCATGATCGACTGGCGATCCGGGTCGGCGGGGAAATGTGCGGCGACGAGCGCGGGCAGTTCCTGCGTCACATAGGACCACATGCGGTAATGATCGGCGAAGGGCGCCTGCGTCGCATCGACATAGAAGCCCGCGCCCAGCCCGAAATCATAGGCGCCGTCGGGGTCGTCGGGCACGCCCTCACCGCGGGGCGAGGTGTCGGGTGCGACGAAGATCAGCCCCAGTTCGGCGCACAGGCGGCGATATTCGCCCTTGTCCGTGACATTGGCGTGGGTGCAGGTCAGCCCCGACAGATACCAGACGACCGGCAGCGTCGCGCCCGCCTCATGCGGGGGGACATAGACCGAGAAGGTCATGTCCGTGCCGGTGACGGCAGAGGCGTGCCGGTACACGCCCTGCACGCCGCCAAAGGCGCGATTGGTGCTGACCGTTTCCATCAGTAGACGACGACCGAACGGATGCTCTTGCCCGCGTGCATCAGGTCGAAGGCGGTGTTGATCTCCTCCAGACCCATGACATGGGTGATCATCGGGTCGATCTCGATCTTGCCGGTCATGTACATGTCGACGATCTTGGGCACGTCGGTCCGGCCCTTGGCGCCGCCGAAGGCCGTGCCGCGCCAGTTGCGGCCGGTGACGAGCTGGAAGGGACGGGTCGCGATCTCCTTGCCCGCTTCGGCCACGCCGATGATGATCGACGTGCCCCAGCCGCGATGGCAGGCTTCCAGCGCGGTGCGCATCACATCGGTATTGCCGGTCGCGTCGAACGTATAATCGGCGCCGCCGTCGGTCATCTCGACGATCTTCGCCACGGTGTCCTCGCGCGACAGGCCCCTGGAGTTGAGGAAGTCGGTCATGCCGAACTTGCGGCCCCATTCCTCCCGGTCGGGGTTGATATCGACGCCGATGATCCTGTTCGCGCCGGCCAGGCGTGCGCCCTGGATCACGTTAAGGCCGATGCCGCCCAGGCCGAAGATGACGACATTGTCGCCCACCTGCACCTTGGCCGTATTGATGACCGCGCCCACGCCCGTGGTCACGCCGCAGCCGATATAGCAGCTCGACTGGAAGGGCGCGTCCTCGCGAATCTTCGCCACCGCGATTTCAGGCAGGACGGTGAAATTGGAGAAGGTCGAGCAGCCCATATAGTGGAAGACGGGCTGGCCCTTGTAGGAAAAGCGGGTCGTGCCGTCGGGCATCAGCCCCTTGCCCTGGGTCGCGCGGATCGCGGTGCAAAGGTTCGTCTTGCCCGACAGGCAGCTTTTGCACTGGCGGCATTCGGGGGTGTAGAGCGGGATGACATGGTCGCCCGGCTTGACCGAGGTGACGCCGGGGCCGACTTCGCGCACGATGCCCGCGCCCTCATGGCCCAGGACCGAGGGGAAGATGCCCTCGCTGTCCAGCCCGTCGAGCGTGTACGCGTCGGTATGGCAGATTCCCGTCGCCATGATCTCCACCAGAACCTCGCCCGCCTTGGGGCCTTCCAGGTCGAGTTCGACGATCTCCAGCGGTTTCTTGGCTTCGAAGGCGACGGCGGCGCGGGTCTTCATGGGTCTACTCCCGAATTGGTCCGATAATCGGAAAATCCTGTGCCCGATCGGCAGGGGCCCGTGCAAGCCCGCGCCGCGCGGCGGTGGTGTCGCCCGCTCTAGCAATATCCCGCCTGCGCGATAAGAAAGCATTTGCGGGATTCATTATTTCTGGAGTGGGACAATATGCACCGCTGGGAAGGCATAGACGAGTTCGTCGCGATCGCAGCCGCGGGCAGTTTCAAGGCGGGCGCCGAGGCGCTGGGCCTGTCGACCACCCATATGAGCCGCGCCATCGCCGCGCTGGAGGCGCGGGTGCAGGCGCCTTTGTTCCACCGCACAACCCGGACGGTGCGGCTGACCGATACGGGCCGCGTCTTTTTAGACCATTGCAGCCGGATCGTCGCCGAGCGAGACGAGGCGATCGCGATGATCAGCGAGGGCGGCGAGCCGCAGGGGGATATCCGCATCACCTGCTCCACCGCGATGGGCGAGCGCTTCATCGCGCCGATCGTGCGGCGCTATGCCTCCAGCCATGCCAAGCTGCGGATCAGCATCGACCTGACCAACCGGCTGGTCGACCTGGTGGGCGAGGGCTATGACCTGGCCATCCGCACCGGGCAGCTGGCGGAATCGCGGCTGATCGGCACCCGGATCGCCTCGCGGCGGCTCCATACCTGCGCCGCGCCCGCCTATCTCGACCGGCAGGGCCGGCCCGGCAAACCCGGCGACCTGTCGCGGCACGAATGCCTGGTCGGCACGTCGCCGCTGTGGCGGTTCCAGCGGGGCGGGCGGGCGGAGAGCATCCGGCCCAAGGGGCGGTGGCGCTGCAACAGCGGCGGCGCGGTGGCGGAGGCCGCGATTGCGGGCATGGGGGTATGCCAGTTACCCGAATTCTACCTGCTGCCCCACATCGCATCGGGCGCGCTGGAGGAAGTGCTGGACGATTTCCGACCCGATGACGAACCGATCTGGGCGGTCTATCCGCAGCGTCGCCATCTGCTGCCCAAGATCAGCGGGCTGCTGGACCTGTTGCGGGCCGAACTGCCCGCCGCGCTGGCGCGGCAGGCCTGAACGATCAGGCCGTCGGCTCGTCGTCGCCGTCGGGCCGGGTGAATTCGAGGAACCGGCTGTTGCCGCTGTCGTCGGTGGCTTCGAGCGTGTCGACCAGCGTGTCGAGATACTGGTTGAGCATGTCGACCTCCTGCCCTGCCAGCGCCGAGACGAGATAGGTCGCCACCTTGTCCGTCTGCGGGCGCATCAGGCCGTAGAGGCGCTGCCCCTCGTCGGTCAGGATCAGCGTCTTGCGCCGCTTGTTGCCGGGGTCGCGCTCGACCGCGATGCGGCCATGCTTTTGCAGCGCGGCGACCGCGCGGGAGACGCTCATCGGATTGACGCCGGTCATTTCGGCCAGCTCATGGCTCGCCGAATTGGGGTGGCGCCCGATCAGCATCAGCAGGCGAAATTCATTGAGGCTGATCTTGTAGCGATGTTCCAGATAGGTGGAGAAAGGCGCCATCAGCTTGTTCGCCAGCCGTAGCACGCGGTGGAGCGTGTCCGCCGGGCTGGCTTCGGCAGCGCGCGGCCGCGGCGGCTTGGAGGACGCGGACGGTTTCCGGGGCGGGCTGCTGTTCGACATGGTCTTCCGATAGGGCATCTGGCGGTGGTGAAGTCAAGCCATGCGTGGTGCGGCAGGTCACTCAGCCGACAATCGCGCAGCCGACGCTGGTGAATTTGCCGTCGGCGACATGATAATGGATATATTGGCGCATTTCCTGGACCTGGCCCTTCGCGATCGGGGCGAACTGGTCGAGCCCCTGCGCCGCCAGCGCAGCGGCGTCGAGATCCTTGACGCCTTCGACCCGGATGATCCCTTCGAGCGCGACCAGATCGGCGCTGGACGCGAAACGTTCGATCGTCAGGGTTTCGATGACATGGGCGTGGAGAAAGCCGTAGAAGCGCTTGAACGCTTGGCGGGTGCCGAGGTCCACGCCGAAGAAGCGGATGCTGGCGCCCGGCGCGTAGAAATCGAACACCGTGTCATAGTCCCGGTCGTTGAACGCCTGCGCATAGCGATCATAATCGGCGCGTTCCATCGCCCTCTCCTCTTGTCCGAAGGGGCGGGATTTTTCCCCTGCCCGCTTGCCCTTTTAATAACGATCGTTATCGTAAGGGCAAAGGGCGGATCGACGCCAGCGAAAAATGCAGGAGAGGGTGATGAGCTATAGTGCGCAGGAACAGCGCAACCTGGATCTGGTGCAGGCGATGTTCGACCATGTGCTGATCCCGATGGACGGCGACGCCGCCGACCGCTTCATCGCGGCGGACTATATCCAGCATAACCAGTGGGTCGATACCGGGCTGGAACCGCTGAAAGCCTTTCTGCGCAAGGTGCGGGCGGAGAATCCCGATGCGGTGCATGATATCAAGCGGCGCTTTGCCGATGGCGACCATGTGGTCGTCCATTATCATGTGCGGCGGTGGGCAGGCGATACCGGCTTTGCGGTGATGGACATCTTCCGCATCGAAGGCGACAGGATCGTCGAGCATTGGGACGTGGTGCAGGATGTGCCGGCCGACAGCCCCAATCCCCATTCCCCCTTTTGAACCGGGAGGCAGCGATGCGATTCAAGGACAAGATCGTGCTGGTCGTGGGCGGCAATAGCGGCATCGGCCTGGCGAGCGCGCAGGCCTTCGCGGCGGAGGGCGCGACGGTGCGGATCAGCGGGCGCGACCAGGCGACGATCGATGCGGCGGTGGCCGGGATCGCGGGCGCAAGGGGCTATCGCGCGGACATCGCCGATCTGGACGCGATGGAGGCGGTGATCGGCGACATCGCGGCGCAGGACGGGCGGATCGATACGCTGTTCGTCAATGCAGGCGTGGGTGGCTTTGCGCCTTTCCGCGACCTGACGCCCGACGACTGGGACCATGTCCATGGCGTCAACCTGCGCGGCTGCGTGTTCGCCATCCAGAAGGCGTTGCGGCTGATGGGCCGGGGCGGGTCGGTCGTAGCGACGGGATCCATCGGCGGCCATGCCTTCGTGCCGGGCAATACCGCCTATGCAGCGGCCAAGGGCGGGCTGTATGCGGCGCTCAAGGTCATTGCGGGCGAACTGGTGGGTGAAGGCATTCGCGTCAACCTGGTCAGCCCCGGTCCGATCGAAACGCCGCTGCTGCACCGCAATCCGGGCATGAGCGAGGCCGATGTGGAGGCCATGCGCGAGGCGATGATCGCGGCGGTGCCGATGCAGCGCATGGGCCGGGCGGAGGAAGTCGCGCATGCCGTTCTGTTCCTGGCTTCGGAGGAAGCCAGTTTTATCACCGCCGCCAATCTGTTCGTGGACGGCGGGACGCTGGAATTAGGGTGATTAGGGAATTAGGGTGATTGGGGAGTTGGGTTGATGGAAAATCTGTTTTCGACGCTGGACAATCCGCGTCTGGAATTCGCGATGGAGGTGCGGCTGCAATTTCCGCGGGTTCAGACCATCGTGAATACGCCGATGGGCGGCAATCGCAGCGCCGTCTATGTCGATGGCGGGACGTTCGAGGGACCGCGGATCAGGGGCAAGGCGGTGCCGGGGTCGGGCGGCGACTATGCCTATTTCCGGCCCGACGACGTCGCTGTGTTCGACGCCCGCTACATGCTGGAGGAAGAGGATGGCACGCTGATCCTGCTCAATAATCGGGGTTTCCTGTGGGGACGCAAGCCCGACACGATGGCGCGCCTGCGCGACTGGGCGTTCGGCGACGGCGAGCCGGTGGAGCAGCAGGATTATTATCTGCGCGGCAATCCCAGTTTCGAATGCCCGGTCGGCAAGCATGACTGGCTGACCAAGCATGTGTTCATTGGCGTGGGCGAGCGGCGCGCGGACGGGAATGTGCTGCGCTATTATGCGCTGACGTAAAAAACCCGTTCGCTTCGCGCGTGTCGAGAAGCGTTTCTCGACTGCGCTCGAAGCGAACGGCGATTGTTATAGGGAAATCAGCGCGTCCAGTGCGAGCGCGCCCTGCCCTTGCGGATAGACGATCACCGGGTTGATATCGACTTCGCGGATGGCGGGGGTGGCGGCGACCATCCGGCCCAGGCGCTGGACCATGTCGGCGACCGCGCCGATGTCCATCGCCGGGGCGCCGCGGAAGCCGTCGAGCAGCGGGGCCATGCGCAGCGTACGGATCTGCGCGATGATGGCGTCCCGGGTCAGGTCGGGCGGGAGCAGGCAGACATCGTGCAGCAGTTCGGCCGCGACGCCGCCGAAGCCGACGAGGATGGTCGGTCCCCAATGCGGATCGTTGCGCGCGCCCACGATTAGTTCGACGCCCTTGGCCGCCATCCCCTCCACCAGTACGCCGTCGAGTTCGAGGCCAGGGCGCGAGGCGGCGAGATTGGCCATCAGCCGGTCCCAGCCGGCCGCCACGGCTTGCGGGTCGGCCAGGTTGATGATGACGCCGCCGGCATCGCTCTTGTGCGGCAGTTCGGGGGACTGGGCCTTCAAGACCACCGGATAGCCGAGGCGATCGGCGGCGGCGACGGCTTCGGCCGCGCTCTGGGCCAATTCGAAGGCGGGGAAGGCGATGCCCTGCGCGCCCATGATCGCCTTCGACCGATGTTCGGGGATGCTGCTGCCGACCTGCGCCAGATCGGCGATCGGATCGGCGGCGAGCGGGGCCACCTGCTCGTCGCGCTGACGATGGGCGGCGATGCGGGCAAGCGCGCGCAGCGTGCGTTCGGCGGTGGGCAGATAGGTGACGCCGGCCGCCCGCAGCGCGGCGAGATCGTCGGCGAAGACGCCGCCGCCTTCATCGACGCCGCCGACGATGACCGGCTTCGTCTCGCCGATCGCCTGAAGCGCGTCGAGAACCGCCTTGAACTTGATGTGCGAGGTGCCGGTGTCGGTCTGGATCAGCGTGAGGAGGATCGTGCCGATCCGGTCGTCCTGCGCCAGCGCGGCGAGCGTGCGGCCGTAGAGGCCCGGATCGACCAGTCCCTGGGCGGTGATGTCCATCGGGTTGGTGACGGGGACGAAATCGGGCAGGGCCGCGCGCAGCGCCGGGCTGTCGGCATCGGTCAGTTTCGGCAGGTCGAGCGCGACCGCTTCGGCCAGGTCGAGCATCATCGCCTTGAACGCGCCGGATTCGGCGATGACGCCGGTCCCGCCGATCCCGGCATCGGGCGAGCGGGCGAGGATTTCGACAATGTCGCCCAGTTCCTCCAGCGAGTCCGCGAGGATGACGCCGGCACGCTGGACATGGACGGCCATGACCGCATGGTCGCCCGCCATCGCGCCGGTATGGGTGGCGGCGCTTTCCGCGCCCGCCGCGCTGCGGCCGGGGTGAAGCAGCACGACGGCCTTGCCCGCGTCGCGGGCGGCGCGGGCGGCGGCGAGGAAGCGGGCGGGATCGCGCACATGTTCAGCGATGAGGGCGATGACGGCGGTGTCGGGCTGGTCGACCAGATAGGCCAGATAATCCTCGATCCCGCTGGCCGCTTCATTGCCGGTGGAGATGTAGCAGTTCAAGGGCACGTCGCGATGGATCATGGTCGTCGCCAGCACGGCGGCCATCGCGCCCGATTGCGAGACGATGCCGACGCGGCGATCGCCCTGCGCCTTCGCCTCCGGCATTTCGATAAAGGTCAGCGAGACATTGTCGCGGAAATTGACGAGGCCGAGGCAATTCGGCCCCTCCACCACCATGCCGCTTTCGCGGGCGATGCGGGCGATGGCCTGCTGGTCGGCCAGGCCCTGCGGCCCGTCCTCGGCAAAGCCGGCGGAGAAGATGACGGCGGCGCGCACGCCGCGGCGGGCGAGGCCGCGCATCGTGTCCAGCACGCCGGCACGCGGGATGGCGAGAACAGCGACATGGACACCTTCCGGCAGGTCATCGACCGACGCGACGCAGGGCCGCCCGCCAATCTCCGTGCGCTTGGGATTGACCAGATGGATGTCTCCGTCGAAACCCTGCCGCACGAGGTTGGCCAATACCGATGCGCCCAGCGCGCCGGGCTTGTCGGACGCGCCGACGATCGCGACCGAACGGGGCCGCAGCAGGCAATCCAGCGAAGCGGAGGGCAGGCCGTGACCCAGGATTTCCGTTTCATCCATGCAAACAGCTTCGGTCACGCGTGTCCATCTCCCCGTTTCGCGCGGCGCTATCGGGTCGAATCGGCCGCCTGGTTCGCGCAGATTGTGCGCCTATGATACATTTTGCGCAAGCCCATGTTGTTCAGCCCTCGTCATCCGATAGGCCCGTCGCAGGCCCGAGCCGGGCCAGCAGGTCGTGCAGGGTCGCCAGTTCGTCGGCGCTCAGCCGCTGCGTCATGCGCGCGTCGGACCGGCGGACCGCAGCCACCATCTTTTCGAGCTGGCGCGCGCCTTCGGGCAGCAAGGCCAGGGCGTTGGTCCGCAAGTCGCGGCCAGGCCGCCGTTCCACGAAGCCCTTGTCGGCCAGGATGTTGACCAGCTTCATCGCGCTCGACCGATTGATGCTGAGCGCGCGACCCAGCGCGGTCTGGTCGCAGCCGGGATTGTCGCGGATCAGGATGAGCGCAGTCATCTTCGCCGGCGACAGGTCGAAATCCGACAGCGCGGCGCGCGCGTCGGTTTCCATCAGCAGATTGGCCCGCTGCACGCGATAGCCGACGAGCGTCTGGAGATCGGCCCCCTGTTTCATCTGTTTCGATACCCTCTTGTCAAAATTGTATCCCAGGCGCACATATACAGGATATAGCCAGCCGCTGCGGAAAGCGATAGCCAAGTGTCCGTCCGGATCGGCCTGCGATAGCCTATATAAGGAGAGCGACTCATGGATCATGAATTTCGGATGCTGATCGACGGCGAACTGACGCCGGGCGCCAGCACGTTCGACGTGGTGAACCCGGCGACGGCAGAATCGTTCGCCGCCTGTCCCAAGGCCGACGAGGCGCTGCTGGAACGCGCGATCGCGGCGGCCAAGCGCGCCCAGCCCGGCTGGGCGGCAACGCCGGTGGAGGGGCGCGCCGCGCTGGTCCTGAAACTGGCCGATGCGCTGGAGGCGCGGATCGGCGAATTCGCCAGCCTGCTGACCGCCGAACAGGGCAAGCCGCTGGACCAGGCCGGTTACGAGATCATGGGCAGCGTCTTCACCCTGCGCGCCTTCGCCGCGATGCGGGTGGAACCTAAGACATTGAAGGACGAGGGCGGCAACAAGGTGATCGAGCATCGCACGCCGCTGGGCGTGGTCGCGTCCATCACGCCGTGGAATTTTCCGCTGATCCTGCTGATGAACAAGCTGGGACCGGCATTGGTGACGGGCAATACGATGGTCGCCAAGCCCGCGCCGACGACGCCGCTGACCACCCTGTTGTTCGGCGAGCTGGCGCAGGCGATCCTGCCCGCGGGCGTGCTGAACATCGTCTGCGACCAGAATGAACTGGGGCCGCTGATGACCGGGCACAAGGATATCGCCAAGGTCGCCTTCACCGGATCGACCGCGACCGGCAAGAAGGTCATGGCCTCCTCTGCCGGAACCGTGAAGCGGGTGACGCTGGAATTGGGCGGCAATGATGCGGCGATCGTGCTGGACGATGTCGACGCGCGGCAGGTGGCCAAGAAGGTCTATCAGGGCGCGATGACCAATGCCGGGCAGATTTGCGTCGCAGTGAAGCGCGCCTATGTCCCCAGCGCGCTGTATGACGATTTCTGCGACGAGCTGGCGAAGCTGGCGAACGAGGCGATCGTCGACGATGGCGCCAAGCAGGGTACGACCATCGGCCCGGTGCAGAACAAGATGCAATATGACAAGGTCAGCGCCCTGATTGCCGACGCCAAGACGCGCGGCACGGTGCTGGCGGGCGGCGAGCCGATGGACCGGCCGGGCTATTTCATCGCGCCGACCATCGTGCGCGACCTGCCCGAAGACGCGCCGCTGGTGCAGGAGGAGCAGTTCGGTCCGGTGCTGCCGGTGCAGAAATATGACGATATCGCCGATGTCATCGCCCGCGCCAATGACAGCGACTATGGCCTGGCCGGCACGGTATGGGGCAAGGATGTCGCGCGTGCGACCGCCGTGGCCATGCAGATCGACACCGGCACGGTATGGGTCAACCAGCATCTGGCGATCGACGCCAACATCCCCTTCCGCGGCGTGAAACAATCCGGACTGGGCAGCGAACTGGGCGAGGCGGGCCTGCTGGAATATACCCAGGCGCATATCGTCAACATCGTGGAACTGGCGGACGCCTGACCGTCATCCCGTTGTAACCTGCGAGCATCCTTTTGTAACCTGATAGGGGGCCGGCGACGCATAATGCGTCTTCGGCCCTCTCTTTTTGACATTTTCCACCTAGTCATTCGACATATTCGGAACATTCCATCGTGTGGTCATCATAGCCTCGATCCCAAGGGACCACCCCCTGATCGAGGAGTTCGCACTTGGCTTTTTCTCGCCTCGCCATTGCCGCCGTCGGCACCGTCACCCTCGCCGCCATGGCCATTCCCGCCAGCGCCCATGGCATCTGGTTCGCGCAGCGCGCGCGCCAACTGGCGCTGATCTACGGCGTGGGCGCGGACGATCTGGACGCGGTCAAGCGGCTGCCGCTGGTCAAGACCGTCACCGGCTATGACAGCGACTGGGCGCCGGTCGCCACTCGCCTGCGCGAAGCCGGCGCCATCCCGGTCGTCGACAGCGACGAACCGGTCGCGGCCGTCGCCGCGGTCATGGACTATGGCTATTGGAGCAAGACGCCCGACGGCGAGTGGCACAACAAGGGCCGCGACGAAGTGCCGACGGCGACGCTAGCCGAGCATAATTTCAAATATGCCGTCCATCTGACCCAGGTGCCGACCAAGCCGGTGCCGCTGTTCGAGGGGCACATGCTCCAGATCGTTCCCGCCGACCTCGCCATCCCCCAGAAGATGGGAGAACCGATGAAGGTGCGCGTCTACTATAAGGGCAAGCCGATCGCGGGTGCGACCGTGATGCAGGATTATGTCAACGATCCCGACGAGGCCGCGCCCGCCAAGACCGGCGCGGACGGCACCGCGACGATCAGGCTGCGCAACCAGGGCATCAATGTGCTGATGGGAATCTATGTCGGCCAGACGAGCGACAAGAAGGTGGACCATGAGGAATATCGCGCCTCCCTGTCCTTCGTCCTGCCGCATCTGCCCGAATAAGCCGCATTTTTCAGGAGATTATCCATGAAGACCGATATGTTCCGCACCGGGTTCCTTGGCGTCAGTCTGGCCGCCTTCGCCCTGATCGCCGCCCCGGCGATGCTGCACGCCCATGGCAGCATGAAACCGCAGCATGGCGGCATGGTCCAGATGACCGGCGAGACGATGATCGAGCTGGTCGCCGGCCCCAAGGGCGTCGATGTCTATCTGAGCGAAGAGGATGAACCGCTGGCGGCCGCCAGCTTCACCGCCAAGCTCACCCAGACGGCCGCAGGCACCAAGACCGAGGCGGCGCTCAAGCCCGCCGGCGGCAACAAGCTGAGCGCAGGGGGCTTCAAGGCCGCCAAGGGCGCCAAGCTGGTGGTCGCGCTGGTCGACAAGAGCGGGGCCAAGAGCTTCGCCACCTTCCAGGCGAAATAAGGCCATGCATAGCGCAACCCGCCCCCCGCTTTTCTTTCCAGGCGTGCGGCGGGTTGCGCTGCTGCTCCTGGGACTGGCCCTCGCCTGCATGAGCGCATCGCTCTGGGCGCATGGCGTCAACGAGAATGACAAGGCCTTCATCGAAGGCGCGTCGGGGATCAACATCATCCCCTATATGTATCTGGGCGCCAAGCATATGGTCACCGGATACGACCATCTGCTGTTCCTGGCGGGCGTCATCTTCTTCCTCTACCGGATGAAGGATGTCGGCGCCTATGTGACGCTGTTCGCGATCGGGCATAGCACGACGCTGCTGCTGGGCGTGCTGCTCGACATCCGCGCCAACCCCTTCCTGATCGACGCGATCATCGGCCTGTCGGTGGTCTACAAGGCGATCGACAATCTGGACGGGTTCAAGACCTGGTTCGGCGTGTCGCCCAATCCCAAGGCGGCGGTGCTGATCTTCGGCTTCTTCCACGGTTTCGGCCTGGCGACCAAGTTGCAGGAGTTGACACTGGCGAACGATGGAATGATATATAATCTCATAAGCTTCAATGTCGGCGTCGAACTCGGGCAGTTCATGGCGTTGACGATCATCCTGCTGCTGATGAACCTGTGGCGCCTGTCACCCAGCTTCAACCGCAGCGCCATCCTCGCCAACGCCGCGCTGATGACCGCCGGCTTCGTCCTCATCGGCTATCAACTGGCCGGCTATTTCACCCAAGGTGCCTGACATGACCATGCAAAGCGCATCCGCCCTCCCACCCCGCATCAGCCCCTCGCCCGCCACCCTCGCCAAGGCGACCGGCGGGGCCGCGCTGGCAGCGATCGCCATCGTCACCCTGTTCGTGCTGCCCGCCGAATATGGCATCGATCCGACGGGCGTCGGCAGCGCCATCGGCCTCAATGGCATGGTGGCCGGCGAAGCGGCCGACTCCGCCCCCGTCCCGGACGCCGCCGCGCCGACCGACGTCGCGATCCCGACCAAGGCGACCATCGCCAAGCCGGCGGCCTGGCGGCAGGATGAAATGACGATCACCCTGGCGCCGCATAGCGGCCAGGAAGTGAAGGCGCATATGACCAAGGGCGACAGTTTCATCTTCACATGGGCATCGACCGGCGGCCCGGTGAAGGCGGAAATGCATGGCGAGAAGGCCGGCGCCACCGACGGGGCGTTCACCGATTACTGGAAGGAACTGGACATGACCGGCGGCCAGGGCGACTTCACCGCGCCGTTCGACGGCACCCATGGCTGGTATTTCCGCAACAAGGGCGAAACGCCCGTCACCGTGACCGTCAAGACGGTCGGTTTCTACAAGGATCTCTTCCTGCCCAAGGGCGAGTGAAGAGGCAGGGAAGGGATAGACAGATGAACAGCATTGCGGCGCAGCCGCTCCTGACAGGCCTGAGCCCCGGCGCGACGTCGCCGGTGGCCGCCGCAAAGGCGCGCACGCGCCTGATCGCCATCGACGCGCTGCGCGGGCTCGTCATGCTGTTCATGCTGGTCGACCATGTCCGCGAGACATGGTTCCTGCATTTGCAGGTCACCGATCCGGTGGACGCCAACACGACCGATCCGGGCCTGTTCTTCACCCGATTCCTGTCGACCTTCTGCGCGCCGACCTTCGTTGCGCTGACGGGCCTGTCCGCCTGGCTCTATGGCCAGTCGCACAGCAAGGCCGAAGTGTCGGCATTCCTGCTGAAGCGCGGGCTGTTCCTGATCGTGCTGGAGTTTACCGTGGTCGGCTATGCCTGGCCGACGCAGGCGCCCGCCTTTCCGCCGACGGCGATCTGGCTGCAGGTGATCTGGGCGATCGGGATCAGCATGGTCGCGTTGGCCGCGCTGCTGCACCTGCCCCGCCCGGCGCAGTTCGCGATCGGCCTGGCGATCGTGTGCCTGCACAATCTGCTCGATCCGATCCGGCTGACGGCGCAGTCGCCCTTCTTCATTCCCTGGGCCATCCTGCACCAGCGGGAAAAGTTCGAGATCGCTGGCACCGTCTTCAAGACCACCTACCCGATCCTGCCCTGGATCGGCGTGATCCTGCTGGGTTACGCCTGCGGTCCCTGGTTCGCGCGCGGCACCGACCCGCAGCCGCGCATCCGACGGCTGGCGATGCTGGGCTTTGGCCTGATCGTCGGTTTCGTCCTGATCCGCTATCTCAACATCTATGGCGACAAGCCCTGGTTCGTCGCGCAAACCCCGCTGCGCACGATGATGAGCTTCCTGGCGCTCACCAAATATCCGCCGTCGCTGCTGTTCCTCATGCCGACGATCGGCACGGGATGCCTGCTGCTCGCGCTGTTCGAACGATATGAGGGCAGTGCGCTGATGCCGAAGCTGGCCCTGCTGGGCGGCGCGCCGATGTTCTATTATGTGCTGCACCTCTATGTGCTCAAGATCATCTACAATGTGGCGCTGGTCCTTTACGGGCCGACCAAGGGCACGGTTTTCGGGGTCGACCATCTGCGCTGGGTGTGGATCTGGGTCTTCATCCTGATCCCGGTCCTCTACTTCCCCACCCGCTGGTTCGCGCAATTGAAGCAGCGCCGCAAGGACATTTGGTGGCTCAAATATCTCTGAAGGCCACAGCCTTCAGACCATATGGCCGCTTTCTCCGGGAAGCGGCCTTTTCCGGGGGTTTTTGCATGATCGAACGCAGCAATCGAACGCAGCATTTTCATGCCGTAGCGCCCCGCGATTCACAATTTTGCGCCGTCCCATGCGCCAAGTTTGACGTAATATATCCGTAACTCAACCTAGCCTTGTCCCAAGAAGAGGTGGTCGAAAACACCCCGTGGGCCGGCCCCGACGACAGGATGCAAACATCCGCGCGGGAAACAAGAAGAAGACCAGCCGGTCCCCGTTTCGCAGGACATTCGGGAACAGCGACTTCATAAGGGGATAGCATCATGCGCACATCATCGGCCCTTCGTCTGGCCTTCGTCGCCAGCACCGCCGCCATCGCACTTTCATCCGCCGCACAGGCCCAGGAACCCGCCGCCCCGGCCGCGGACGGCGAAATCGTCGTCACCGGCCTGAAACGCCAATATTTCGGCGACACGCCGGTCAAGGAAATCCCGCAGGCCGTCCAGTTCCTGGAAGGCAAGCTGCTGGACGACCTCAACATCACCCGGCTCGACACCGCGCTGGAACTGGCGAGCGGCGTGTCGAAGCAGAATAATTTCGGTGGCCTTTGGGACAGTTTCGCGATCCGCGGCTTTGCCGGCGACGAGAACTTCCCCAGCGGTTTCCTGGTCAACGGCTTCAACGGCGGCCGCGGCTATGGCGGCCCGCGCGATGCGTCGAACGTCGAGCGGATCGAGGTGCTCAAAGGACCGAATTCGGCGCTGTTCGGGCGCGGCGAGCCGGGCGGCACGATCAACATCGTGACCAAGAAGCCGACCTTCGAGGAAGGCGGCCACTTCGCCATTGCCGGCGGCAGCTTTGAAACCTACCGGGTCGAGGCCGACTATAATCTGCCGCTGAGCGACAGCGTCGCGGTGCGCATCAATGGATCGTCCGAACAGGCGGAGAGCTTCCGCGACACGGTCGAGACGCAGAAATATACGCTGACCCCGTCCTTCCTGGCGAAGCTGTCCGAGAAGGACATCTTCACCTACGAACTGGAATATGTGAACCAGGAAGTGCCGTTCGAACGCGGCGTGGTCGCGATCCCGACGATCAATGCCGACAAAACGATCAGCTACAAGCTGGGCGCGATTCCCAACAGCCGCTTCCTGGGCAACCCCAATGACGGCCCGACCAAGGTCGAGGTGCTGGGCCATCAGGCGCAATATCAGCATGATTTCAGCGACGATTGGACGCTGATGCTGGGCGCGGGTTACAAGGACACGACATTCAAGGGTTTTTCCAGCGATCCTGAACTGGTGCTGGGCCGCCAGCGGCTCGACGATGACGGCCGTACCCTGTCGCGCCAGCGTCGATACCGCGATTACAGCACCACCCATATGGTGTTCCGCGGCGAAATCAGCGGCAAGCTGGAGACCGGATCGATCGTCCACAATATCCGCATCGGCGCGGACTGGGACAAGTTCAAGATCAAGACCTTCCAGACCCGCTATCGCCCGAGCGCGGCGGACCAGTCCTATGCGATCGATATCTTCGAACCCAATTACGATATCGTGGCACCCACGCCCACGACCGTCATCCAGAACGCCACCGAGATTCAAAAGGCCTGGGGCATCTATGCCCAGGACCAGATCGAGATCACCGAGCAGTTCAAAATCCGGTTTGGCGGCCGTTATGACGATTTCAGCCAGGACATCGACCTGCGCCTGAACGGCACCAACCCGCGCGCCTCCTACACCAAGTTCAGCCCGATGGCTGGCCTGGTGTTCGAACCGACCCCGAGCGTCTCGCTCTATGCCAGCTACGGCAAGGGCTTCCGCCCCAATAGCGGCGTAGGCTTCGACGGTCAGCCGTTCGCGCCGGAAACCAGCAAATCCTATGAGATCGGCGCCAAGTTCGTGACGCCCGACGGCCGGATCACCAGCACCCTGTCGCTCTACAAGATGAAGAAGGACAATGTGCTGACCACAGACCCGGTCAATGCAGGCTTTTCCAAGCCGGTCGGCGCGGCCGAGAGCAAGGGCGTGGAGTTCGACATGAACGCCAAGCTGCCGGCCGGTTTCGAACTCTTCCTAACCTATGCCTATACCGATGCGGGCTGGGCGACCAACGCGCTCGACCCCAATTTCGCTGCGCCGATCCGCAAGGGCGACCCACTGATCAACATTCCCAAGCATCAGGGCAATGCCTTGTTGTTCAAGAATTTCTCGATCGGCGATCATGAGGCGATGCTGGGTGCGGGCGTGACCCATGTCGGCCGTCGCCTGGGCGAAACCGCGACCACATTCTTCCTGCCGAGCTATACCATCGCCAAGGTGCTGGGGTCGTTCAACATCACCGACCAGATCAAGCTATCCGCCGATGTGAACAATGTCTTCAACAAGAAATATTATGCCAGCTCCTATGCGGCCTTGTGGATACAGCCGGGCACGCCGCGTCAGTTCACGGTGCGGGCGAGCTTTGACTTCTGACTTTTGACATTCGGGACGCCGCCCTGTCCCGATCGGCCGCCGGCGTTCCTCCCTCCAAGCTCCGGGACGTCGGCGGCCTTTTCTTTTCCTGCCGCATGAGGCGCTCGCATGACCCGGCCGACATGGCTTCGCATCCATCGCATTCTGGGCCTCACCATCGCCGCATTCCTGCTGGTGCAGGCGCTGACCGGCGCGCTGCTGCTCTATCGCGGACCGGCGGCGCGGGCGATCGATCCGGCAGGCATGACCAGCCGGGCGATCGGTCCCGCCATCTCCGCCGGCGAAGCGGTGGCGCAGGCGAACCGGACCATGCCCGGCCGGCATGTCGTCCGCCTGTTCGCACCCGACAGAGACGGCGCGACCTGGTTCGCGCAACTGGCGGACGACCAGGGGCGCACCGGCTATGCCTCGATCGATCCGGCCGGTGGCGCAGTGCTGCGCGCGGGCGGTATGTCAACCTTTCCGGTCGAGGCCGCGCTGCAGATCCATTATCGGCTGATGGCGGGCAAGGCCGGCATGGCGATGATCGCGCTCAACGCGCTGGCGCTGCTGACCATGGCAGCGAGCGGCCTCGCTTTCTGGTGGCCCAAGCGCAACATCGCCAAGGCGCTGACGATCCGCTGGTCGCTGGCCCCGCGGCTGGTGCTGCGGCAGGCGCATCGCACGGTCGGCGTGGTCGCCGCCGCTTTCCTGGTCATTCTCGCCGGAACCGGCCTGCTGCTGATCCTGCCCGAACTGGCCGACGCCAGCGCGGCGCCGAGTGCGGTCGCCGTCCCCGCGGCCGCGGTCGACCGCAGCCTGTCGCTGGCGCAGAGCGCCTTTCCCGACAGCGCGCTGCGCGACCTGCGGATCGAGCGCGACCGGCTGATCGTCAATTTCCACGCGCCCGAACGCAATGCGCGCGCGGTGCATCGCGCCATCGTCACCCTGTCCCGGCCGCATATCGTCGGCGCGACGCGCGCCGAGCAAAATGGGGCGCTGTGGATGACGGTGCTGCCGATCCATAGCGGCGATGTGATCGGCCCGGCCGGTCCCGCCATCTTGCTGATTGTCGCGCTGACGCTGGCGGCGCTCGCCCTTTCCGGCCCGATCCTCTGGTGGCAGGCTGCCGCCCAGCGCCGCCGTCCCGTCCGAAAGGCCATGCCATGACCCTGCTCTACACCTCCGATCCCGCGCGCGGCCGCATCTGGCGTGCGATTTTCGCGGAGGACGCGCCGGACATCGCCTTCGTCGATCCGACCCAGCCGCATGATCCCGCCGCGATCCGCTACCTCGCAGCCTGGGCACCTTCGGCGGAGTTAATCGCCAGCCTGCCTAAACTGGACGTCCTCTTTTCGATCGGCGCCGGGATCGACCAGTTCGACATGCGCGCGCTGCCGCCTCATGTCCGCGTGGTGCGCATGATCGAGCCGGGGATCGCGGCCGGCATGGTCGAATATGCGACGATGGCGGTGCTGGCGCTGCACCGGAACCTGATCGATTATCGCGAGGCGCAGAAGGACGCGCGCTGGGCGCCGATCAAGCTGGTCCCCGCGGGCGAGCGGCGGATCGGCGTGATGGGGCTGGGCAATCTGGGCCAGGCGGTGTTGCAGGCGTTGCAGCCGTTCGGTTTTGCCCTGTCGGGATGGAGCCGGTCGGCCCATGCGATCGCGGGTGTGCGTTGCCATGCGGGCGAAGAGGCTTTGCCGCGCTTTCTGGCGGGCTGCGACATCCTCCTCTGCCTGTTGCCACTGACCGACGAGACGCGCGGCATTTTGTGCCGGGATCATCTGTCGAAACTGCCCCGCGGTGCGGCGCTCATCAATGTCGGACGCGGCGGACATCTGGTGGAGCATGATCTGCTGTCGTTGCTGGATGACGGGCATCTTTCGGGCGCGGTGTTGGATGTGACCGAGCCGGAGCCACTGCCGGCCGACCATGCTTTCTGGACGCATCCGCGCATCCTGCTGACGCCCCATGTCGCGAGCATGACCCGCCCGGATGGGGCGGCGCGCGCGCTGATCGCCAATATCCGACGCTTTGCTGCCGGCCAGCCGATGGACGGCGAAGTCACGCGCGACCGGGGCTATTGAAGGTGCGACATTCCATGCCGCGCAACTGTCTGCCGCAGGGCTTTTCAGCTATCATCCGGCCATATTCGCACGCACGAAAGCGGCACGGCTAATGATGCCGAATGCCATGCCATAAAAGGCCGGAATCTGCCCCCCGACCCGAGCCAATCGGATGCATGTTCCGGCCCTGCCATGTCGTAATGCTGTTGTCACACGGCCCCGAGGGCCAATCATAGAACCCGCAAAGGACGCTCCGCCGATGCCCAATTTCCGGCCCAAATATATCAGCTTCGACTGCTATGGCACGCTGACCCGTTTCCGCATGACCGAGATGGCGACCGCCTTCATGGCCGATCGCATCGATGCGGAAAAACTGCCCGCCTTCTGCAAGGACTGGAGCGCCTACCGCTTCGACCAGGTGATGGGCGATTGGCAACCCTATCAGGAGATCATCCGCAATTCGCTGCGCCGCACCTGCCAGAAATGGGGCGTGGCCTATAATGAGGCCGATGCCGACGCGGTCTATGCCGCCGTCCCGACCTGGGGTCCGCATGACGATGTCGCCGGCGGCCTGTCCAAGATCGGCGACAAGATTCCGCTCGTCATCCTGTCCAACGCAATGAACGAGCAGATCCATCATAATGTCGCCATGCTCGGCGCGCCTTTCCATGCGGTCTATACCGCGCAGATGGCGCAGGCGTACAAGCCGCGGATGCAGGCGTTCGAATATATGTTCGATCAGCTCGGCGCGAACCCGGAGGATATGATGCACGTCTCCTCCAGTTTCCGGTATGACCAGAACACGGCCACCGACCTGCATTTCGGATGCCGCGTGTTCGTGGGTCGCGGCCATGAGCCGTCCAACCCCTTCTATCGCGACGTCGAAATCCCCCATATCGGCTGCCTGCCCGCGGTCGTCGGCCTGTAAACCCCGGATGGGCGCCTCTCCCCTCTCCTACTGGCTCGCCAGCGCGCCGCCCTTCATGGGCGGGGCGGAGGGCGCGGCCGAAGGCACGGCGGACGTCGCCATCATCGGCGGCGGCTTTACCGGCCTGTCGGCGGCGCTGGCGCTGAGCAAGCGCGGCGCCAGCGTCGTGCTGTTGGAAAAGGGGCGCGTCGTCGGGGAGGCTTCGGGTCGCAACGGAGGCCAGTGCAATAATGGCACGGCTCACGACTATGGCGCGCTCTCCGCCCGTTTCGGCAAGGATGTCGCCAAAGCCTATTATCGCGCCCATTGCGACGCCGTCGATACGGTCGAGCGGCTGGCGCGCGAAGAGAGCATCGATTGCAGCTTCAACCGCTGCGGCCGGGTGAAGCTGGCGGCCAAGCCGGCTCATTATGACAAGCTGGTCCGTGCGCACGACCTACTGACCGCCGAAGTGGACGAGAATGTCCGGCTGGTGCCGCCTGAGCGCATACGTGACGAAGTGGGATCGGATGCTTTCCACGGCGCGCTGATCCAGACGACCAGCGCGCAGGTCCATCCCGGCCGGTTCGGGGTCGGGCTGGCCGAGGCGGCGGCGCGGGCCGGGGCGCGGATTTACGAGCAAGCCGACGTCACCGATTTTCAGCGCGTGCCGCAAGGATGGCGCGTGACGTCGTCGCGCGGGACGGTAACGGCGAAACAATTGCTGGTCGCTACCGGTGGCGCGCCGGCTGTTGGCCCCTTTGGTTTTTTCCGTCGGCGGATCGTGTCGGTGGGCAGTTTCATCATCGCGACAGAGCCGCTGGACGACGCGCTGATCGACCGGCTGCTGCCGGGACGACGCAACTATGTGACCAGCAAGAATATCGGCAATTATTTTCGGCTGGCGCCCGACAACCGCCTGATCTTCGGCGGGCGGGCGCGCTTTGCGATCAGCGACCCGCGATCGGACGCGAAGAGCGGACTGATCCTGGAGCAGGCGATGGGGGAGATGTTCCCCGCGCTCAAGGGCGTGGGCATCGACCATATATGGGGCGGAATGGTCGACCTGACCGCCGACCGCCTGCCCCGCGCGGGCGAGACGGACGGGCTTTATTATTCCATGGGCTATAGCGGCCATGGCGTGCAGATGGCGACCTATATGGGGCAGCAGATGGCGCGGGTGATGGGCGGCGAGCCGGCCGCCAATCCCTGGGCCGGCCTCGACTGGCCGAGCGTGCCCGGCCATTTCGGCAAGCCCTGGTTCCTGCCGCTGGTGGGCCTGTGGTACAAATGGCAGGATATGATCCATTGATGGACGCGATGTCGCCCTTTTCCCGGCGAGACTTGATCGGCGCGGGCCTTGGCATCGGCGCCGGGCTGCTGCTGCCCGACGGCGCGCTGGCGGCGAGCAGGCCGCGAGTGGGCGGGCGCATCCGTGTCGCCAGCCTGTCCAGCTCGACCGCCGACACGCTGGACCCGGCCAAGGGCGCGCTGTCGACCGACTATGTGCGCCATTATATGTTCTATAGCGGGCTGACCGTGCTGGACCGGCAATTGATCGCACGTCCGGCGCTGGCCGAACGGATGGAAAGCACGGATCAGACCGACTGGCATGTGCGGTTGCGCAAGGGCGTGACCTTCCATGATGGCGCGGACCTGACCGCCGCCGATGTCGTCTGGTCGCTGCTGCGGCACAAGGATGCGGCGGTGGGCTCCAAGATGGCGCAGATCGCCGAGCAATTCGCGCAGGTCAAGGCGACCGGGCGGCATGAGCTGACCATCCGGCTGACCGGGCCCAATGCGGATTTGCCGACCATATTGGCGCAGTCCCATTTCCTGATCCTGCGGGCCGGAACACGCGATTTCCGTACCGCCAACGGCACCGGACCCTATCTGTGCGCGCAGTTCCGGCCCGGCGTGCGGACGCTGGCGCGGCGCAATCCTGACTATTGGAAGCCAGGCAAACCCTATCTGGAGGAGATCGAATTGATCGGCATTCCCGACGAGGTCAGCCGGGTCAATGCGTTGCTGTCGGGTGACGTCCATCTGGTGATCGCGGTCAACCCGCGGTCGACCAAGCGGATCATGGCGTCGCGTGGCCATGCGCTGCTGGAAACGCAGTCGGGCCTCTACACCAACCTCATCATGCAGCAGCGGCAGTTGCCGACCGGCAATCCGCATTTCGTCGCGGCGATGAAATATCTGATCGACCGGCCGCTGATCAAACGGGCGCTCTATCGCGGCTATGCGACGATCGCCAACGATCAGCCGATCCCGCCCTTCCACCCCTATTATCGCGCCGACCTGCCGCAGCGGTCGCTCGACCTGGACAAGGCGAAATGGCATTTGCAGCGCGCGGGCCTGACCGGCGTGCGCCTGCCCGTCTATGCCTCGCCCGCCGCGGACGGATCGGTCGATATGGCGTCGATATTGCAGGAATATGGGTCGCGGGTGGGGTTGAAGCTGGCGGTCAACCGGGTGCCGGCGGACGGCTATTGGTCGACCCACTGGATGAAGCATCCGCTGGGGTTCGGCAACACCAACCCACGTCCGACCGCCGACCTGCTGTTCAGCCTCTTCTATAAATCCGATGCCGCCTGGAACGAGAGCGGATGGCAGAATCCGCGCTTCGACCGGCTGTTGCTGGAGGCGCGGGGCGAAGCCGACCAAGCGCGGCGCAAGCAGCTTTATGGCGAGATGCAGGGGCTGGTCCACGATCATTGCGGCGTCGGCATCCCGGTCTTCATCAGCCTGATCGATGGTTACGACCGGCGGTTGAAGGGGATGTATCCCGTCTCGCTAGGGGGCCTGATGGGCTATCAATTCGCAGAACATATATGGTGGGAAGGCTGATGGCGGGCGCATCCTCCCAGAGCGGCATGAAGGCCGCGCTGACATTGATCGCCAAGCGGTTCGCCTCTTCACTGCTGACGCTGCTTCTGGTGTCGGTGACGATCTTCGTCATCGCGCAACTGCTGCCCGGAGACGCCGCGCAGGAAGCATTGGGGCAGAGCGCCACGGCGGAGCAGGTCGCGGCGCTGCGCCATGAAATGGGTCTCGATCGCCCGGCCTATGTCCGCTACGCCGACTGGCTGGGCGGGATGGTGAGCGGCGATCCGGGCCAGTCGATGGTCGCCAACATGCCGGTGTCCGAAGTCATCAGCGACCGCCTGCCCAACAGCCTGTTGCTGGCCGCGCTGACGGCGCTGGTGGCCGTGCCGGTGGCGCTGACGATCGGCATCGGATCGGCGATGAACCAGGGGGGGAGGATCGACCGGGCGCTCAATATCGCCACCTTGTCCATGGTGGCGGTGCCGGAATTTCTGGTGGCGACGATCGCGGTGCTGATCTTCTCCGTGAAGCTGCGCTGGCTGCCCTCCATCGCGCTGGCTTCCGAAGAGATGGGATGGGGCGACTATCTGCGCGGGGTCGCCATGCCGATCCTGACATTGAGCGTCGTCGTCATCGCGCAAATGGCGCGGATGACGCGGGCGGCGGTGATCGACCAGATGGACCGACCCTATGTCGAGATGGCGGTGCTGAAGGGCGTCGCGCCGGTGCAGGTGGTGCTGAAGCATATCATGCCCAATGCGATCGCGCCGATCGTCAACGCCATGGCATTGAGCCTGTCCTACCTGCTGGGCGGGGCGGTGATCGTGGAGACGATCTTCAACTATCCCGGCCTCGCCAGCCTGATGGTCAATGCCGTCACCAGCCGCGACATGCCGCTGCTCCAGGCCTGCGCCATGATCTTTTGCGCGGCCTATCTCCTCCTGATGCTGATCGCGGACGTGACCGCGATCCTCGCCAACCCCAGGCTGCGCGCACAATGATCGCTTCCGCTTTCAAACGGGCGAAAGCCCTGCCGCTGTCGGGCAAGGTCGGCCTGACGCTGGTCCTCTTCTGGTTGGCTGTAGCGCTGTTCGGGCCGATGCTGGCGCCCTATCCGGTCGGCGCGTTCGTGGCCTATGACGTGTTCGACGGGCAATCCGCCGCGCATTGGCTGGGTAGCGACTATCTGGGCCGCGATGTGCTGAGCCGGTTGTTGTCAGGCGCACGCTATACGGTCGGTCTGGCGGCGGCGGCGGCCATGCTGGCGAGCGCGACCGGCACGGCGCTGGCGCTGACCGCGGCCGTCGGCGGCGCGAAGGTGGACGAGCCGCTGTCGCGCTTCATGGACATGTTGATCTCCATTCCGTCCAAAATCTTCTCGCTGGTGCTGGTCGCAGCCTTCGGGTCGTCGCTGCCGCTGCTGCTGCTGATCGCCGCGATCACCTATGTGCCGGGCAATTATCGCATCGCCCGCGCGCTGGCGGTCAATCTGGCGCAGATGGACTATGTGCAGGTGGCGCGGGCGCGTGGCGAGGGGCGGTTCCATATCGCCATCGCCGAAATCCTGCCCAACATGATCCATCCGCTGCTCGCCGATTTCGGACTGCGCTTCGTGTTCATCGTGCTGCTGTTGTCGGGCCTGTCCTTTCTGGGGCTGGGCGTGCAGCCGCCCGACGCGGATCTGGGCTCGCTGGTGCGCGAGAATATTTCCGGGCTGGGCGAAGGGGCGCTGGCGATTTTGGCGCCGGCGGTGGCGATCGCGACTTTGACGGTGGGGGTGAACCTGCTGATCGATGCACTGCCGGGACGGGGGAAAGGCCGATGATGGAAAAGCCCCATGTCGAGGTCAAAGGCCTGACCGTGACCGCGCGCAATGCGGCGGGCGAGAGCTTTCCGATCGTCAGCGGCATCGATTTCGCGTTGCAACGCGGCGAGGTGCTGGCGCTGATCGGCGAGAGCGGGTCGGGCAAGACGACGATCGCACTGACCCTGCTGGGCCATGCCCGGCCGGGCGCGACCATCGCGGGCGGCAGCATCCGCGTAGGTGACGCGGAGATCACGACGCTGGACCGCAGCGCGCTGGCAGAGCTGCGCGGCAATCGCATCGCCTATATCGCGCAGAGCGCCGCGTCGGCGTTCAACCCGTCGCGCACGATCATGGATCAGGTGATCGAACCGGCGATGATCCATGGACTGATGCCGCGCGCCACGGCGGAGGCGAAGGCGGTCGATCTGTTCCGCGCGCTCGCCCTGCCCTTCCCCGACACGATCGGCACGCGCTATCCGCACCAGTTGTCGGGCGGGCAGTTGCAGCGGCTGATGGCGGCGATGGCGCTGATCACCGATCCCGAACTGGTGATATTGGACGAGCCGACCACGGCGCTGGACGTGACGACGCAGATCGAAGTGCTGCGCGCGTTCAAGGCGGTGGTGCTGGAGCGCGGGGCGACCGCCATCTATGTGTCGCACGACCTGGCCGTGGTGGCGCAGATGGCCGACCAGATCGTGGTGTTGAGCCAGGGTCGCATCCGCGAGGCGGGCGCGGCGGCGCAGATCCTGCACGCGCCGGCCGACGACTACACCCGCACGCTGATGGCCGCAGCGCGCCCGGCGATCCGGCCGACGCCGGTCAAGGTCGCCCTGCCCGCCGCCGCGCCGCTGCTGGAAATCCGCAATGTGACGGCCGGCTATGGCAGGATCGGCAAGGATGGACTGCCGCGCGTGCCCGTGCTGCGCGACATCAATCTAACGATCGAGCGCGGCGGCACATTGGGCGTGATCGGCGAAAGCGGATCGGGCAAGTCGACCATAGCCCGCGTCATCGCCGGGCTGCTGCCCCCGGCGAGCGGGCAGGTGCTGCTGGATGGCGAGCCGTTGCCGCCGGGGCTGGACGGGCGCAGCCGCGAGCAGTTTCGCCGTATCCAACTGGTGTTCCAGAATGCCGACACGGCGCTCAATCCCGCGCATAGCGTGGGGCAGATATTGGCGCGGCCGCTGGCCTTCTATGCCGGGTTGAAGGGCAATGCCGCGCATCTGCGGGTGCTGGAACTGCTGGACCTCATCCGCCTGCCGGCCAGCCTGATCGACCGCAATATCGGCGGCCTGTCGGGCGGGCAGAAACAGCGCGTCAATCTGGCGCGGGCCTTGGCCGCCGACCCGCAGATCATCCTTTGCGACGAGGTGACGTCGGCGCTGGATACCGTCGTTGGCGCGGCGATCCTGGAGCTGATGGCGGAGCTGCGCCGCGAACTGGGGATCGCGACGATGTTCATCAGCCACGATATTTCGACGGTGCGGGCGATTTGCGACGACATACTGGTCCTCTATTCGGGGACGATGGTCGAGACGGGACCGCGTGCGGCCTTCGCCACCGCCCCCTTCCATCCCTATACCGACCTGCTGATCGGATCGGTGCCGGAAATGCGCGCGGGCTGGCTGGAGGAAAGCCATGCCGGGGCTGCGCCCCCGCCGATCGGCGCGGCGGGCGACCATCCCGACCTCTGCCGTTTCCTGCCGCGCTGCGCCGCGCGCGTGGACGGCCTGTGCAACATCACCCCGCCACCGCGCCATCCGCTGGACAAGGGATCGGCCGGGGTCAGCCGCATATTATGCCATCATGGAGATGAAAGCTTGATCGCGTCATGAGCCGGTTCGTTCGACTGGGTGAAACCGACCGCCCGCCCGTGACCCTGTATGTCGACGGCCGCGCCGTAGAGGCGATGGAGGGTGACACGCTGATGGTCGCGCTGCTGAGCGCCGGCGGCACGCTGCGCCAGAGCGAGTTCGGACCGGAGAAGCGGGCGGGATTCTGCCTGATGGGGGCATGCCAGGATTGTTGGGTATGGACGACAAGCGGCGATCGCCTGCGCGCCTGCTCCACCCTGGCCGCATCGGGCCAGAGCATCGTCACCAGCCAGCCGGGGGCGTCATGGCCGAACAACGCATAATCATCGTCGGCGCAGGCCCGTCTGGCACGCGCGCGGCGCAGGCCTGCGTACAGGCCGGCATCCGTCCCACCGTGATCGACGAAGGGCGGCGCGACGGCGGGCAGATCTATCGCCGCCAGCCGGACAATTTTACCCGGCCCTACGCCAAACTCTACGGCACGGAAGCCGGGCGGGCGCAGGCGTTGCATGAGACGTTCGACGGACTGAAAGCGGCGATCGACTATCGGCCCGAAACGCTGGTTTGGAATATCGCCAAGGATCATGTCTGGACGGCGAGTGCGACGGTTCAGGAGGCTATCCCGTTCGACGCGCTGCTGCTGTGCACCGGCGCGACCGATCGGCTGATGCCGGTCAAGGGCTGGCATTATGCGGGGGCCTATAGTCTCGGCGGGTCGCAGGTGGCGCTCAAGAGCCAGGCGGTGTCGATCGGGCATAAGGTCGTGTTCATGGGATCGGGGCCTTTGCTTTATCTGGTCGCGAGCCAATATGTGGAGGCCGGTGCGGATGTCGCGGCGGTGCTGGATACGTCGCCGTTCGGCGCGCGGTTGAAGGCGCTGCCGGATTTGCTGGCGATGCCCTCCGTCCTGTGGAACGGGGTGGCGCTGACGCGGACGCTGAAGCGCGCGGGCGTAATGGTGCAGCATGGCGTGACGCCGGTCGAGATCATGGGCGATGCCGAAAGCGGCGTCGGCGGTGTGCGCTTTTTTGCCGGATCAGGCCGTGAAGAAACGATCGCCTGCGATGCGGTGGCGATGGGCCATCATCTGCGGCCTGAGACGCAACTGGCCGATCTGGCGCGCTGCGCCTTCGCCTTCGACCCCGGCACGCGCCAATGGTTGCCGGAGCGCGACGGCGACGGGCGTTCGAGCGTGGCGGGCGTCTATCTGGCCGGCGACGGCGCGAAGATATTGGGCGCGCGATCGGCCGAGGCGAGCGGGCGGCTGGCGGCGCTCGCGGCGCTGGGCGATCTTGGCTTGCCGGTCGACAAGGGCGAGATGACCTCGCTGCGCAGCGAGGTTGGCCAATATGCCAGGTTCGCGCGCGGGCTGGCGAAGGCCTTTCCATGGCCCGCCCGACAGGCCCCAGCCCTGCCCGACGACGCCATATTGTGCCGCTGCGAGGGCGTGACGGCGGGCGACCTGCGGGCGGTGATGCGCGAAACTGGCGCGCAGGAAGCCAATCGCGCCAAGGCGTTCAGCCGGGTCGGCATGGGGCGGTGCCAGGGACGCTATTGCGGGCTGGCTGCCGCCGAACTGATCGCAGCCGAAGCCGGCGTGCCGGTGGAACAGGTCGGCCGCCTGCGCGGACAGGCGCCGGTCAAGCCGCTGCCTATCGCGATCGGAGACGGACAATGAGCGCCGCCAGCGACGTCATCATCGTGGGCGGCGGGTTGATGGGATCGTCCGCCGCGCTATTCCTGCGGGGGCATGGCATCTCGGTCACCTTGCTGGAAACCGACCTGATCGGGCGGCAGGCGAGCGGCACCAATTTCGGCAATGTCCGGCGGCAGGGACGCGGCATTCACCAGTTGCCGCTGGCCAATCGCGCTATCGCCATCTGGCGCCAGTCGCGCGAATTGCTGGGCGCGGACGTCGAATATCTCCAGTCCGGGCATATCCGCGTCTGCTATCGCGAACGGCCCGAACTGGTGGGGGCGATGGAGGACTATGCGGCGCAGGCGCGGCTGGAAGGGCTGGACCTGGAATTGCTGAGCGGCAACGCGCTGCGCGACAAATTTGCCTTTTTCGGGCCGGATGTTCTGGCCGGCTCCTATTCGCCCACCGACGGCCATGCCAATCCCCGGCTCGCCGCCCCGGCCTTCGCCCGCGCCGCGCGGAAACTGGGCGCGGTGATCCACGAAAACACGAAGATCGTGGATGCGCAGAAAATAGGCGAGGATTTCATCGTCACGGCTGCGGACGGACGGACATTCCGGGCGCCGATCCTGCTGGTGACGGCGGGCGCATGGGGCAATGCGCTGTCGTCTCAGTTCGGAGAGCCGGTGCCGATCGTGCCGCGCGGGCCGAATATGAGCGTGACCGAGCCTGTGCCTTATGCGATCCTGCCCGCGGTCGGGGTGATGACGCCGATCGAGGAAGAAACGGTCTATTTCCGTCAGGTCGCACGCGGCAATATCGTGCTGGGGGGCAGCACCCGCGGCCCGTCCTTCCCCGACCAGTATCGCGCCTATGTCGAACCGCAGAATACACTGAGCCAGTTGCGGCAGATCCGTCGGCTCGCGCCGTCGCTGGGCAAGCTCAACATCATCCGCGTCTGGTCCGGCATCGAGGGCTATATGCCCGACAGCCAGCCGGTGATGGGGCCGAGCGCGACGACCAGCGGCCTCTATTACGCCTTCGGCTTTTCCGGGTCGGGGTTCCAGATCGGGCCGGGCGTGGGCGAAACGATGGCGGAGATCATCGCGAAAGGCGGCACGGACATTCCGATGGAACCCTATCGGATCGGGCGGTTTGCGGCGGGCTGATTCCTCGAGTCAGCGCCGCTCTTGTGGCGGCCACAGGCGCGCGGCGTGAAGCAGGCGCAGGATGCGCACGTCCGTATCGGTCAGGTCATAGACCAGAATATAGTTGCGATGCGCGATTAGTTCGCGCGTTCCCGGCACCCGGCCAGGCCGGCCCATGGCAGGGAGCCGGGACAGGTCGGCTGCTTTTTGCGAAAAGATCGTGTCGAGCCTGATCGCCGCGCGCGGGCTGCGCGCTTCGACATAGTCGTAAATGGCGTCACGATCCCTGACGGCATCGGCCGTCCAGCGCAGCCTCATCGCTCGCCGTCTGATGTCCGCAGCGTGGCGGCACGTCGTGCGGCGAAATGCGCCTCGACTTCATCGCCGGCGATTAGGTGGCCTGCTTGCGCGGATGCGCGTCCGGCGTCGACCTGACGACGGAACCAGGCGTCATGGCTTTCGGCCTGTTCCTCGCGCAGTACGACATCGCGCATGAAATCGCGCAACAATTGCGCGCCGGTGCGATCCTGCGCCTTGGCCGCGCGGGCGAAGCGGCCCTTGAGTTCCTGATCCACGCGAAAGGTGAAGGTCGCCTCATTCATGGCGGGCCGGCTCCATGTGTTGCATATGCAGTGCATTGTAACACATGGAGCCGGCCCGCCCAATATCAGAATTCGATCAGCGCGACCTTGGTCTTGAGGTTCGCCATATAGGCTTCGCGGCCGAGATCCTTGCCGATGCCCGATTGCTTGTAGCCGCCGGTGGGCAGGATGAAGTCGTTGCTGCGACCGTAGCGGTTGACCCAGATGGTGCCTGCTTCCAGCGAACGGGTGGCGCGCAGGGCGCGGCCAATGTCGCCGGTATGGACGCCGGCGGCCAGGCCATAGTCGCTGTCGTTTGCCAGCGCATAGGCTTCCTCTTCGTCCGCGAATGTCTGGACGGTGAGGACCGGGCCGAAGATTTCGCCCTGCACGACCTCGCTCTTCTGGTCGACATTGGCGAGCAGAGTCGGCGCGAAATAGCTGCCCTCCTCCGGCGCGGCTGCACGGCCGCCGCCGGTGAGCGCTTCCGCCCCTGCCGCGACAGCGCGACCGACGATGCCGGCCATGCGGTCGAGCTGGCCTTCGGAGATGATCGGCCCCAGCGTGCTGTCGGCCGCCCAGGTCGGGCCGGCCCGGTGTGCGGCGAAGGCGGCGACGAGGCGATCGATCACCTGGTCCGCGACCTTGTCCTGCACCAGCAGGCGCGATCCGGCGACGCAGACCTGACCCGCATTGAGGGTGATGGCGCGGGCGACGATGGCTGACGCCTTGTCCAATTCTGCATCGGCGAAGATGATCTGCGGGCTTTTGCCGCCCAGTTCCAGCGTCACCGGCTTCGGCCCGGTTTCCGCGCAGGCGGCCATGATGGCGGCGCCGGTGCGGGTGGAGCCGGTGAAGGTGACCTTCGCCACTTCGGGGCGGCGCACCAATGGATCGCCAACCGAGCGGCCGTCGCCCTGCACGATGTTGAAGATGCCCGCGGGCAGCCCCGCCTCGATCGCCAGTTCGGCGAGGCGCACGATGCTGAAGGGCGTCATTTCCGACGGCTTGAGGACGATGCTGTTGCCCGCGGCGATGGCAGGCGCGATCTTCCACGCCGCCATCACCAGCGGAAGGTTCCACGGCGCGATCGCGGCGACGACGCCATAGGGTTCGGTGATGGTGAGGCCCAGCTTGTCGGGCGTGGTGGACGCGACTTCGCCGCCGACCTTGTCCGCCCATTCGGCGAAGAAGCGGATGGTTTCGGCGGTGTAGCTCAAATCCCAGGCGGTGATTTCCTTGAGCATCCGGGTGGACCCCAAGGCTTCGAGCGGGGCGAGCGTCGCGGCGTCGGCCTCGATCAGGTCGGCCCAGCGACGCATCACCTTCATCCGGCCGCGCGGATCGGTCTGCGCCCAGCCGCTGGTCTTGTAGGCGCGCTGCGCGCTGTCGACCGCTTCGACCAGTTGGTCCGCATCGACGCTGTCCAATTCGGCCTGTATCCGGCCGTCGGACGGTCGCCGCACGATGAGGGCCGGCCCGTGACCTGCAACCCGGCGCCCGCCGATGAAATTATGCGCATGGGGCAGGCTGATCTGATCGGGGTTGAAACCGGCCACGGCATAATCTCCTTCATACGGACATTCTGGTAAAATAGGCGGGCGTGACGGCATTTGTTGCAGTTGCGCGGGAAAATGTGCGCGATAATCTTCCAAAATCAGCGCGAAGGCGGCAGCCAATGCTTGAAGCGCGCGCTTAATGTCCGGCCATTGATTCCGAACAGAGGCAGGCGGGCGTCCCTTTCCCGCCAAGGAGCAAGACGCATGGCGACAGGCATAGAGGCGATGGTGGACCTGCGGCGGATGACCGTCGAGGATCTGGCCGCCGCCCATACCCTATCGAGCGAACAGAAATGGCCCCACCGCATCGAGGATTGGGAGATGCTGTTCGGCCTGGGTTTCGGTTATGTCGTCGAGCGCGATGGCCCAGAGGGTCAACGGGAAGTGATCGGCACCGCCATGGCCTGGCTCTATGGCGAGGATGCCGCGACGCTGGGCATGGTGATCGTGTCCCCGCAGGCGCAGGGCATGGGGCTGGGCCGCCGGTTGATGGAAGCGGTGCTGGGCGATCTGGGCACGCGCACGGTGCTGCTCAACGCCACCGACGAAGGCGCGCCGCTATATCGCAAGCTGGGGTTCGCAACCATCGGCCCGGTGTTCCAGCATCAGGGCGCCGCCTTTGCCGTGCCGATGGCCGAACTGATCCCCGACGAGCGGGTGCGCCCGCTGGGCGCCAAGGATATGGCGACGCTGCATGACCTGGCGCGCCGCGCGACCGGCATGGACCGCGACGCGTTGCTCGATGCGCTGGTGCCCGGCGCGCAGGGCGTGGTGCTCACCCGCTGTAACGAGCCGGTGGGCTTCGCCCTGTTCCGGCGCTTCGGCCGGGGCTATGTCGTCGGACCGACCGTCGCGCCCGATAGCGGCGGGGCGAAGGCGCTGATCTCGCACTGGCTGGGATCGAATGCGGGCATGTTCTGCCGGCTGGACGTGCCGGAAGAAAGCGGGCTTGGCGGCTGGCTCGACGAGCTGGGCCTGCCCTGCGTCGGCCGGGTGGTGCGCATGGTGCGCGGCCCGCAACCGGTGATCGATCCTTCGGTCACGACCTTCTCTCTCACCACGCAGGCGCTCGGATGACCCTTACCCTCGACAATCCCGCCCTTTTCATCGAACGCGCCTTCATCGGCGGGGCATGGGTCGGCGCGACGTCCGGCGCGACCCTGCCGGTCGACAATCCCGCGACCGGCGCGATCATCGGCGCCGTGCCTGATTGTAGCGAGGCCGATACGCTGGCCGCCATCGCCGCGGCCGAGGCGGCTTTCCCGGCATGGAAGGCGCGGACGGCAGGCGATCGCGCCGCTATGCTGGAGCGGTGGCACGCGCTGGTGCTGGCCAATGTCACCGACCTCGGCCGGATCATGACGGCCGAACAGGGCAAGCCGATCGCGGAGGCCGAGGGCGAGATTCGCTATGCCGCCAGCTTCATCAAATGGTTCGCGGAAGAAGGCCGCCGCGTCGATGGCGGCATCGTGCCCGCGCCGGAGGCCAATCGCCGCATATTGGTCATGAAAGAGCCGGTGGGGGTATCGGCGGCGATCACGCCGTGGAATTTTCCCGCCGCGATGATTACCCGCAAATGCGCGCCGGCTTTGGCGGCCGGTTGCCCGGTGGTGGTCAAGCCATCGGAGCTGACCCCCTTCACCGCGCTGGCGCTGGCGAAGCTGGCGGAGGAAGCCGGCATCCCGGCGGGTGTGTTCAATATCGTCACCGGCCTGCCGACGGCGATCGGCGGGGCGCTGACCGCCAGTCCGGTGGTGCGCAAATTGTCCTTCACCGGATCGACGCGGGTGGGGTCGCTGCTGATGCGGCAATGCGCCGACACGATCAAGCGGGTGAGCTTCGAGCTGGGTGGCAATGCCCCGTTGATCGTGTTCGACGATGCCGATGTGGACATCGCCGTCGCCAGTGCGATGGTCAGCAAATTCCGCAATGCAGGCCAGACCTGCGTATGCGCGAACCGCATATTGGTGCAGGACGGGGTCTACGACCAGTTCGCCGAGAAGCTGGCCAGGGCGGTGTCCGCGCTGAAGGTCGCGCCGGGCGACATGGCAGGCAGCACGATCGGCCCGCTGATCAACGTCGCCGCCGTCGAGAAGGTGCAGGCGCATGTCGAGGATGCGTTGTCGCATGGTGCGACTTTGTTCGCGCAGGCGGCCAATGATGCGACGGGTGCCCGGTTTGCGACGCCGGTCATCCTGACCGGGGCGACGCGGGACATGCGGCTGGCGCAGGAAGAGACGTTCGGGCCGGTCGCACCGCTGTTCCGCTTCACCCATGAGGAGGAAGGGATAGAGCTGGCCAACGCCACCAGCTATGGCCTGGCCGCCTATTTCTACACCGAAAATCTGCATCGCGCCTTCCGCGTGGCGGAGCGGCTGGAGGCCGGGATGGTCGCGCTCAACAGCGGGGCAATCGCCATGGAGGTCGCGCCGTTCGGCGGGGTCAAAATGTCGGGCCTGGGCCGCGAAGGCGCGCATGCGGGGATCGAGGAATATCTGGAAACCAAGGCGTTCCATATTGCGGGGCTTAAACTTTAATCGGTCCTTCCATCCGTTCGGGCTGAGCCTGTCGAAGCCCATTTCTTGTACTCGCAGAAAAGTGAAGCCCTTCGACAGGCTCAGGGCGAACGGGAGTAGGCTATGACTAACTCACGCAACTATGCCATCTCCGTCATTCCCGGCGACGGGATCGGCAAGGAAGTCATGCCCGAGGGCATCCGCGTGCTGGAACGTGCGGCAAGCCTCTATGGCTTTTCGATCGAACAGAAATGGCAGGATTTCGCCTGCTGCGACTATTATGCCAAGCACGGCCAGATGATGCCCGACGACTGGAAGGCGCAGATCGGCAATCCCGACGCGATCTTCTTCGGCGCGGTCGGCTGGCCCGATACGGTGCCGGATCATGTCTCGCTCTGGGGATCGCTGCTCCAGTTCCGGCGCGAATATGATCAATATGTCAATTTGCGCCCCGTTCGACTGATGCCTGGCGTCCCCTGCCCGCTGGCCGGGCGCGAGCCGGGCGACATCGATTTCTGGGTCGTGCGCGAAAATACCGAGGGCGAATATAGCTCGGTCGGCGGCAAGATGTTTCCCGGCACCGACCGGGAGATCGTGATCCAGGAGACGGTGATGACCCGGCACGGCACCGACCGGGTGCTGCGCTACGCCTTCGAACTGGCGGCGACGCGGGATCGCAAGCATGTCACGTCGGCGACCAAGTCCAACGGCATCGCCATCACCATGCCCTGGTGGGACGAGCGGGTGGAGGAGATGGCGAAACACTATCCGACCGTCACCCACGACAAATATCATATCGATATTTTGACCGCGCAGTTCGTGCTGAACCCGAACCGCTTCGACGTGGTGGTGGCGTCCAACCTGTTCGGCGACATCTTGTCCGACCTTGGCCCGGCCTGCACCGGCACGATCGGGGTGGCGCCGTCGGGCAATATCAATCCGGACCGCACCGCGCCCTCGCTGTTCGAGCCGGTCCACGGCTCCGCGCCCGACATCGCCGGCAAGGGAATCGCCAATCCGGTCGGGCAAATCTGGTCGGCGGCGATGATGCTGGAGCATCTGGGCGAGGCGGACGCCGCCGCCGCGATCATGCGCGCAGTCGAGACGGTGCTGGCCGAGCCGGGCCTGCGCACCGGCGACCTGAAGGGCAAGGCGAATACCGAGCAGTGCGGCAGGGCTGTCGCCGACGCACTGGCCTGACCGCTGCGAACGGACGCGGCAGAATATGCTGCGTCGGTTCCCGTTTAAAGCGGGCGAGGGTGCCTATTCGCCCCATATCGGGCTTTCGCCCTGCCGCATAAGGATAGGCTGAACTTCAGAACCACAATGGCGAGCCCCTAAGATGACGCTGCATTCCAATCGGTCCCTTCTGGACATCGACCGCGACCATCTGATCCATCCGGTCACTTCCTTCCGCGGGCATGAAGCGCATGGCGCGCTGCTGCTGGAAAGCGGCAAGGGGATGTGGCTGAAGGATATGGACGGCAAGGAGCTACTCGACGCCTTTGCCGGCCTGTGGTGCGTCAATGTCGGCTATGGCCAGGACAGCATCGCCGAGGTGGCGGCCGAGCAGATGCGGCGGCTGCCCTATGCGACGGGCTATTTCCATTTCGGCAGCGAGCCGGCGGTGCGGCTGGCACAGAAGCTGATAGACCTCAGTCCCGAGGGCCTGGACCATGTCTATTTCACGCTGGGCGGGTCGGACGCGGTGGATAGCGCGATCCGGTATATCACCCATTATTACAATGCGATCGGCAAGCCGGAAAAGAAGCAGTGCATCGCGCTGGAGCGCGGCTATCACGGGTCGAGCAGCACCGGCGCGGGGCTGACGGCGCTGGCCAATTTCCACCGCGGGTTCGACCTGCCGCTGCGCTGGCAGCATCATATCGCGTCGCCCTACCCCTATCGCAGCGACTTGGAAGGCGACGATGCCGCGATCATCGCGCGGTCGGTGCAGGAGTTGAAGGACAAGGTCGCAGCGCTGGGCGCGGACAAGGTCGCCGCTTTCTTCTGCGAGCCGATCCAGGGATCGGGCGGCGTGATCGTGCCGCCGGTCGGCTGGCTCAAGGCGATGCGCGAGACCTGTACGCAGCTCGACATTCTCTTCGTCACGGACGAGGTCATCACCGGCTTCGGCCGCACCGGGCCGATGTTCGCGTGCGAGGCGGAGGGCGTGACGCCAGACCTGATGACGTTGGCCAAGGGCCTGACCGCCGGTTATGTGCCGATGGGCGCGCTACTGATGTCGGGCAAGGTGTATGAGGGCATCGCCAATGGCGCGGCACCCGAGGTCGCGATCGGCCATGGCGCGACCTACTCGGGCCACCCGGTGAGCGCAGCGGTCGGACTGGAAGTGCTGCGCCTCTATACCGATGGCGGCATATTGGCGAACGGGCAAAGGGTCGCCGCGCGCTTCGACGCCGGGCTGGCGGGGTTGGTCGATCATCCGATGGTCGGCGATAAGCGCGGACGGGGCCTGCTGGGCGCGATCGAACTGGTGGCGGACAAGGGGACGAAGGCGCGGTTCGATCCCGGCCTGAAACTGGCGGACCGGCTGTTCGCCAAAGCCTATGACAATGGCGTCATCTTCCGCGCCTTTGCCGACAATATCATCGGCCTGGCCCCTGCGCTGTGCGCGTCGGACGGCGAGATGGACGAGATATTCGCCCGCATCGCCAAGACGCTGGACGATCTGCTCGAAGAGGCGGATATTCGCGCGGCGCTGGGATAAGATAGACGGGGAGCAAGGCATATGTTGGGCGGACCCAGACTGGACAGGATCGACCTCAAGATCCTCACGCAGCTTCAGCAATCAGGCCGCATCACCAATGTCGAACTGGCCGATGCGGTCGGCCTGTCCCCCAGCCCCTGCCTGACCCGCGTCAAGCGGCTGGAGAAGGCCGGCTATATCACCGGCTATGGCGCGCATATCAACCTGCACAAGCTGGGCGAATATCTGACCGTCTTTACCGAGGTGACGCTGACCGAGCATCGCGCCGGCGACTTTTCCCGGTTCGAGACGCGCATCCGCAAGCTGGACGAGATCGTCGAGTGCCATCTGGTCAGCGGCGGCTATGACTATCTGCTGAAATTCGTGACGCGCGGCGTGGCGCATTATCAGTCGATCATCGAGGGCATGCTGGAGAGCGACTACGGCATCGAGAAATATTTCAGCTATGTCGTCATCAAGTCGCCCTTCATCAAACATCATTATCCGATCCAGCATCTGTTCGGCGAGCAACGATAGGGCTAAGTTTCCAAGCATGACCGACATTGCCGACCTGATCGAACCGCTCGTCGCGTTCCGGCGCGACATTCACGCCCATCCCGAACTGGGTTTCTGCGAGCATCGCACCGCGGGTCGGATAGCCGAACAACTGCGCGCGCTGGGGCTGGAGGTGCATGAGGGGATCGGCCGGACCGGCGTGGTCGGGGTGCTGCGCAACGGGACGTCTTCGCGCAATATCGGGCTGCGCGCGGACATGGACGCTTTGCCGATCCATGAACAGACCAACCTGCCCTATGCCAGCACGACGCCCGGCACCTTCCATGGCTGCGGTCATGACGGGCATGTCGCGATGCTGCTGGGGGCGGCGCAGCATCTGGCGCGGAGCCGCCATTTCGACGGCACTGTCAATTTCTTCTTCCAGCCGGCCGAGGAAGGCCAGGGCGGCGCGCGGGAGATGGTCAATGAAGGGCTGTTCGAGCGTTTCCCCTGCGACCGGGTGTTCGGGCTGCACAATTGGCCCGACCTGCCGGCCGGCACGATCGCAACGCGGCCCGGCCCGATCATGGGCGCGGCCGACAAGTTCGAGATTCGCCTGGAAGGGCGCGGCGGCCATGCCGCGATCCCGCAGGATACGCCGGACGCGATATTTGCTGCAGCAGCATTGGTGCAGCAATTGAACGCCATCGTGTCCCGCCGGATCGCGCCGACGGCGTCGGCCGTGCTGTCCATCACACAGATCCATGGCGGGCATACGCATAATGTGATCCCCGAACTGGTGACGGTTTCAGGCACCGTCCGCACATTCGATCCGGCCGTCCAGGATCGGATCGAGGATTCGATCCGACAGATCGTGGCGGGGGTGGCGCTGGCGGGCGAACTGACGGCGACGGTCGATTACCAGCGCTACTATCCCGCGACGATCAACGACGCGGAGGCCGCGCAGGAGGCGCTGGACGCCGCAGCGACGGTGGGCGTCGCGCAACTGGCGCCCGACCCGGCCTTCACCTCGGAGGATTTCGCCTTCATGCTCCAGGCGTGCAAGGGCGCCTATATCTGGCTTGGTCAGGCGAAGGTGGAGGGGTCCGCACCGCTGCATAATCCGCATTATGATTTCAATGACGACGTGTTGGAACTGGGTATCAGGCTGCATGTCGCGCTGGCGGAGCGGCATTTGGCGTTAGGTGACTAGAGCGCTGCGTGCCCCCGCGCAGGCGGGAACATCCGTAGACATTACAAGCTGAAGGCAAAGCCGATCACCGCCATGGTCGATTGCAGCGTATCGCCCTGAGCGCGAGCGAGGCGGCGGGTGCCGGCGAGCAGTCGTTCATGGACGACCGCCGTATAGATGTTGAGCTTGGGTGTCAGGCGGTAGCGCAGGCGCAGGGTCCCCTCCCCCTCCGTAAAGCCCGATTCCACGGCATCCACCGCTACCCCCTGCGCCGACCAGCCGACGCCGACGCGCGGTTCCAGATAGAGGCTGTCGGTGATCGGCAGTTGATAGACGATCTGCCCCTCGCCGGTCAGCCGGCCATTGTCCGACAGGAAGGCGTAGCTTTCCCAACTGAGGCGCGTGCCGACATTACCCTGTACGCCGACGATGGCGTGGCGGTCGCGCGGATGGGGGGTGAAATCCTTGCGCACGCCCACGAGCAGCGTCGCATTGCCGATGGCGCGGCCGTAGAAAAGCCGGGCCTGCACTTCGTCGATCTGGTTGCCGAGCGCCCCGCCGCCCTGCGTCACCAGCATCAACTGGTCGGTGGCGTTGCCGAGGGAGAAAGTGCCGTCCCACAGGAAAACATCGTCGCCCTTGCCGGCGCGCAATTCGATGAGATCGAAGCCGCCGCTGAGCGCCCATGCGCCGGTTTCGTCCGCCTGGGCGGCGGCCGGCGACGCCATCACCAGCGCGCTCAGGAAGGACAAGCCCAGACAGGCGGTACGCAGCATCTACCCTTATCCGTTTTGCGGTATCGGGCAGAGACTAGACGGGCGGTACGGCGCGATTGCGCGAAGCGGGATGCCGGTCGCCGCGTTGATGACAAATTATTGCCGGGATGCGGCAGCTTATGCCGACATGACTTGCATTAGAACCAGAAGCGGATGCCCATCACCAGGCTGGTGGCGGACGCCCCCTCCCCCGCCGCGCGGGCGTAGCGCGCGGTGTCGCCAAGGCTGCGTTCCCAGTTGACGCCGATATAGGGCGCAAATTCACGAGCGAATTCGTAGCGCAGGCGCAGGCCCAGTTCGATGGTCGAGAAGCCCGATCCGACGCCGAGTTCCGGCACGTCCTGCGCGGCGATATTCACTTCGGCGGCGGGTTGCAGGACGAGGCGCTGGGTGATGCGCTGGTCATAGCTGCCCTCGACCCGCAGATGGGCGTCGCCCTTGTTGGAGAGGAAGGCCTGCGCTTCGACTTCGAACCAATAGGGGGCGAGGCCTTCGATGCCGATGGTGGCATAGGTGCGCTGTGGTTGGGGGCGGAAATCCTGACGGACGCCCGCGACGATATTCCACCAGGGATCGATCGCGCGGCTATAGAGCGCCTGGAGTTCGGCCTGGTGCAGGCGGCCGCTGGCTTCACCCTCCCCTTCCGACTTGATGGCGAGGCGGTCGATGTCGCCGCCGATCCAGCCTTCGCCTTCCCAGGCATAGCCATCGCCACCCTTTTGCGCGCGATATTCGAAGCGGTCGATCATGAGCTGGGAGAAAGTCATGCCGCCATTTTCCTTCGTCATGGCGGCGCGGGCGCGGGCCATGGTGGCGGGATCGTAGAGGGCATCGGCGGCGTGATCGGTGGGGACCGGAGGCGCGACGCCTTTGGGCACCGCGTCATCGGATGCGGGCATGGCGTGGCCGGCATGGGGGTTGGATGGTTCTGCTGGCGCAGGGGCGCTATGGCCGGCGTGCGGATCGGCGGGTTCTGCGGCGGCAGGTGCCGCTTCCGGCTGCGGCATCTGGTGCGCGCTATGGTCCATCTGGCTATGGTCCTGCGCGACCGCGGGCGTAGCGATGCTGGCGGCCAGCAGGGTGGCGACGATCAGGCGCTTCATGCCGCGTCCTCCGCGGGACGGACGGTGACGACGCGCATCATCCCGGCGTGCATGTGCATCAGCATGTGGCAGTGGAAGGCCCAGTCGCCCAGCGCATCGGCGGTGAGATCGAAGCTGACCTTGCCGCCGGGCAGGACGTTCACCGTATGCTTGCGCGGGTTGTGGAGCGGATCGTCGCCGGTCAGCAACTGGAAAAAATGGCCGTGGATGTGGATGGGGTGCGGCATCATCGTGTCGTTGATGAGGGTGACGCGGACCCGTTCATTGTGGCGGAAGGCAATAGGGTCAGCGCCGTCGGACAGCTTCACCCCGTCGAAGGACCACATATAGCGTTCCATGTTCGCGGTTAGGTGGATGTCGAGCGACCGGGTCGGCGTGCGAATGTCCTGATTGGGTTCGAGCGACTGCAGGTCGGCATAGGTGAGGACGCGATGATCGACATCCTCCAGCCCGGTCGGCCGGTCGGCGGTGCGATCGGCGGGCATGGCGGAAAGGGTCGCGACGCCCGGCCCCATCGGCACATCGGGCGCGACGGAGGGGTCGAGCATCTTCATGGCGTGGCCGGACATGCTGTCATTGGCGGGCTGGCTGAGGTCGATAACGCCCCCCTGCCCCATGTCCATGCCGGACATGTCCATGCCCATGTCCTTCATGGTCAGCAGCGGGCGTTTGCGCAGGTCCGGGATCGGCGCGACCATGCCGAGCTGCGGCGCGAGCGTGGCGCGGACCTGGCCGGAGCGGTCGATGGCTTCGGCGATCAGGCCATAGGCTTTGGCTTCGGTCGGCTGGACGATCACGTCATAGGTTTCGGCGATGCCGATCTGGAATTCGTCCGTCTCGACCGGCTGGACATGCTGGCCGTCGCACTGGACGACCGTCATGGGCAGGCCGGGCAGGCGGACGTTGAAATTGGTCATGGCGGACGCGTTGATGATGCGCAGGCGAACGCGCTCGCCCGGTGTGAACAGGCCGGTCCAGTTTTCCGGCGTGCCGTGACCGTTGATGAGGAAGCTGTAGGTGGAGCCGGTGACATCGGAAATGTCGGTCGGGTCCATGCGCATCTTGCCCCAGTCCATCCGGTCCTTGAGGCTTTGATCCTTGCCCGCGAGCAGGCCGGCCAGCGTCTGGCGCTGAAAATTATGATAGCCGCCCATCTGCTTAAGGCGTTTCAGCAGCACATGCGGATGGACCGGCGACCAGTCGGCCAGCACGATCACATGCTCCCGCGTCGCCTGCACCGGATCGGGACCGGCGGGGTCGATGACGATGGGGCCATAATGGCCCATCGCTTCCTGCATCCCCGAATGGCTGTGATACCAGTAGGTGCCCGACTGACGGATGGGGAAGTCGTAGGTGAAGGTTTCGCCCGGACGGATGCCGGGGAAGCTGATGCCGGGCACGCCGTCCATCTGGAAGGGGACGATCAGGCCGTGCCAGTGGATCGACGTGTCTTCCTTGAGCGTGTTGGTGACGGCGAGCTGTACGCGCTGCCCTTCCTTCAGGCGGATGAGTGGCGCGGGGACGGTGCCGTTGATCGTGATCGCATGGGCGGAGCGACCGCCAGTGCCGAAATGGCTTTCCCCCACGGTGAGCGCGATGCGGTCGCCCGACAAAACGCCGGGCGCGGGATGCAGGCCCGGCGTGCCGCTGCGCGCCCAGGCGGGGAAGGCGCCCGCGAGGCTGAGCGCCGCAGCGCTTTTGAAAAGGGTGCGGCGATCGAGGGCGATGGATGTCGTCATGCCCTGTCATACGCAGACGGGGCGCTAAACCCTCAAAATTTCGGTTAGTTTCGCGCGGGCGCGATAGAGGCGGGTTTCGACCGCCTTTTCGGTGACGCCCAGCACCTGCGCCGTTTCCGCCTGGCTCATCTGTTCGATGGTACGCAGCAGGAGGACGTCCTTGAGATTGGCGGGTAGCGCGGCGATGGCGGCGTTGATGCGCGCGACTTCGCGTTGCGAGTGGGCGACGTCCTCCGGCGTGGGGTCGGGGCTGGCGATCGTGAGCGCGTCGTCGAGCGGTTTGGCGAAGGCGAAGAAGCGCCGCACCGTTCGGCGACGCGCCCAGTCGCGGCATTTGTTGAGCGCGATGCGCGCGATCCAGACGCGGAACGGGCGCGCGCCATCATAGCGGGCGAGCGCGGCGAAAGCGGCGACGAAGGTTTCCTGCGTGATGTCGAGCGCCTCATCGCCATCGCCGACATGGCCGCGAGCGAGGCGCCAGACGGCGTCGCGGTGGCGCGCCATCAACGCGCCATAGGCGGACTGATGCCCCGCCAGCGCGCGGGTAGCAAGCGTCCGGTCGTCGGGTTCGGAGTCGGCCGCACTCACCGGGCGGGCTGGGTCAGCGCCTTGACGATGGCGGCGTCGAATTGCGCCGCCTGATCGGGCCGCAGCACGCCGCGCATCGCGAAGATGTGCTGGAGCGTTTCCTTTTGCAGTTGCCCCATGACATGATGCGAGCGGTCGACCGCTTCGGCCACTTTGGGGCCATAGCCATGTTCGCCCTCGATCGCGGCGGCGAGCCGTTCATTGTCGGCGCGCATTTCCGCCTCCAGCGCTTCGCGCCGGGTAGCGAACGCGGCTTCCAGTGCGTGAATGCGCTGTTCCTGCGCGGCGTCGAGCGTCATCCGCTGGTGCAGCAGGGCGTGGACTTCGCTTTCCACCCGCGGCGTCGGCGCGAGCCAGGTGCGCGCGACCAGAACCGCCGCCAGCGCGGCGGCGAAGGCGACCAGCGCGACCAGCGCGTAGCGGCGCAGGGTCACTGGCCGAGCAGGCGCGACGGCGCATAGTCGGACATGCCGATCGGCATGGGCGCAGCCTGCGCCGGCGCAGCGGGCAGGATGCTGCCGGCCCAGCCGATGCCGATCGCGAGCAGGCCGGCGAGCGCCAGGCTGCGCCGCGCCGTCATCCGGTCGCGCCGTTCGGCGAGCCCGCCCATCACCGCGGCGTCCATGTCCGCAAGCCGCGCATCGGTCGGCATCGCGCGCACCGTGCCCAGCAACTGATCCAGATCGGTCATCATCGTCTCCATCCTCATTCCCGCATACGCGCGGGGGACGTGCATCCCTCATGGCATGAGGCGTAAAAATTATGCGCATGGGGCGAGGGGTCCGGCAAGTCCATGCGTAAATCCCCCTGATACCCCCTGTCCCACCCATTTGTTGGAGATGCCGATATGACCCGCCTGTTCCTGACCGCCGCCGCCGCTTTCGCCCTGACCCTGCCGGGCGTTGCGATCGCGCACAGCAAGCTGGTGTCGTCCACCCCCGCGGCCAATGCGACCGTGGCCAAGCCGACCAAGCTGAGTCTGACCTTTTCCGAAACCTTCCTGGCGCCGATGAGCGGCGCGGAACTCGTGATGACCGGGATGCCGGGCATGAGCGACCATCCCGCGATGCCGATCAAGGGTTTCAAGACCGCGGTCGACGGCAAGACCATGACCCTGACCTTCCCCCGCGCGCTGCCCGCCGGCAGCTATGACCTGAAATGGCATATTGTCGGCGCCGACCAGCATAAGATGGAAGGCGGCTACAGCTTCAAGGTCAAGTAAGCCGTCATGATCGAGGGGGTTTTGATCGGGGCGCGGCTTGCGCTGATGCTCGACCTTGCCCTGCTCATGGGCCTGCCGCTCTTCTGGCGGGTCATGGGCATGGCGGGGCGGGGCGGTCTGTTGGTGGCGTTGGCCCTGGGCGGTATGGCGCTGTCTGCGCTATGGCTGTTCGCCAGCGTCGCGGCGATGACCGGCGTGTCGATCCTGCCCCCCGATTGGCCGACAGCGGAGATATTGCTGACCATGACGCCGATCGGGCCGGTGCTGGCGGTGCGCGGTGGTGCATTGCTGCTGGCGTTGTTGTTCGCGGCCGCCAGTCGCCCGCGTTTGACCGCGATCCCGGCGGCCGTAGCGGCCGCTACGCTGGCGTGGACCGGGCATGCCGGAGCGACGGAGGCGATGGCGGGGACGATCCATCGGATCGCCGACGTGGCGCATATCTGGGCGGCGGCGGGATGGATCGGAGCGTTGGCGGTGCTGCTGCACGCCATTTTCACGCTGCGGCCGACCACGGCCGAGACGGCGCGCGTGGCCGCCATGCTGTCCCGCTTTGCCCTGATGGGGACGCTGATCGTCGCGACCTTGGTCGTGAGCGGTACAATCAATGGCGTGATGATCGTCGGCCTGGCGCAGTTGCCCGATCTGGTCGGGAGCCTTTATGGATGGCTGCTGGGCGCGAAGCTGGCGCTGTTCGCGCTGATGCTGGGGCTGGCGGCGGTCAATCGCTGGCGCCTGACGCCGGCGCTGGAGAGCGGGACGCCGCAGCGCGCGATCGCGCATCTGCGGCTGTCGCTGCTGATCGAAACAAGCGCGGCCATCGCCATTATCGGACTTGTGGCCTGGCTGGGGACGCTCGATCCGATGGGGTGATCGCCATAGCACCGCTGTCCCCGCCTCCGCGGAAGCAGCGGGCGCTTAAGGCTGCTCAGGCCGGGCGGTAGATGCAATAGACCTTCTTCACATGGACCTGGCTGTTCCAGCTACAGCTGGCGCCCTGTTCCACCAGAAAGATATCGCCCTTGTCGAACGTGCCTTCCGCGCCGTCTTCGTCGACGAAGGTCACGCTGCCGTCGAGCAGATACATGAGTTCATAATGAGGGTAGAACATCGCGCGGCGATGATAGGGCGTGGAATCCCAGGTGCCGACCATGAATTCGCCGTCTTCCGATTTATAGTCGCCATGGTTGCGGCACTGCGGTGTCGGGCCGACAAGCAGTTCGGCGAGCGGCGCGCCCGACGGTTCGAGCGGCGCGTCGATATCGACCGGGATGATCGCGCCGTCGCCAGCAGGGCCGTCGGTGCGACGCATGAAGAGCAGGCGCGTCTCGGCGTCGGCCGTCCAGGTGCAAGCCGCGCCGTCGCGTAGGAGGAGGCTGTCGCCTTCGACCAGAGCAATGGTCTTGTCACCCTGTTCGATACGCACCGCGCCCGATGCGACGATGATGAATTCTTCGGCCGGCATCTTTGCCACTTCGCCTGCCCCTTGCGGCAACGCGATGAGGCCCACGCTGATCGGTCCCTCCGCCAGCGACAGGTCGGTACGCGCGGTCAGGAAAGGATCGCCCGAGGTCGCGGCGGCGACGGTATCGGCCGCCCAGGCGCGCAGGTCGATGAAGGAACGGGTGCGGGTTTGGGTTGCGGTGCTGGTCATGCCGGCCTTCCTTGGATGGGTCAGAAGGCGGCAGGATATCCGGTGTGCGCGGCACTATGCGCCAAGAGCGCGGCGCATGGCCGTGCGCCCTGCCGTTTGCCGCGGGTTCGGCCGCTACAACTGCCGCAGCGCGCGCGCGGGGCGAACCGACATGAGCGGGATCGCGCCAGCGAGGCCGATGCCCAATGTCAGCAGCGCACCGCCGCCCAGCGTCGCCAGCACTATCGGCCAGTCGGGCGACCAGCTGAAGTCGAAGATGCGCACGATCACGAACCAGGCCGCGGTGGTACCGAGCGCCAGCGCAACCAGCGCCAGCATCGACGCGAGCAGGCCATATTCGAGCGCCTGTCCCGCCAATATCTGCCAGCGGGTCGCGCCCAGCGTCTTCAGGATGACGCTGTCATAGCTGCGGGCCTGGCGCGAGGCGGCGATCGCGCCGACCAGCACGGCGATGCCCGCGAGGATCGCGACCGAGGCGGCGGCAACGATCGCGCGCGACATCTGGGTCATGATCGTGCCGACCTGATCGATGACGTCGCCGACCGCGATCACCGATATGCCGGGGAAGGCCGACAGGAGCGCGCGGGTCATGCCGCCGTCGTGGCGCGCGTCCATGGTGATCGTCGCGGTCAGGCTGTGCGGCGCGGCGGCCAGCGCATTGGGCGAGAAGACGAGGACATAGTTGAAGCCCATCGTGTCCCAGTTGACCTTGCGCAGCGACGCGATACGCGCCGTGATCTCACGCCCCAATATGCTGACGGTCAGCGTGTCACCGATGCCGATATTCATGACCTTCGCCGCTTCCTCATCGAGCGAGACGAGCGGCGGGCCGGCATAGGCGCGCGGCCACCATTGGCCGGCGACCAGATCGCTACCCTGCGGCAGGGCGGTGCTGTAGGTGACGCCGCGTTCGCCGCGCAGGAACCAGGCGCCTTCGGGCAATGCCTTGAGGTCGGCGACCCGCTGGCCGCGATAGGCGACAATCGTGCCACGCAGCGATGGCACGATGTTGAGCTGCGCTTCGGGCGCCTGTTCGAGGGCGATGGCACGGAAGCGGTCGACCTGCGCCGACGGAATGTCGAGGATGAACTGGTTGGGCGCTTTTTCCGGCACGACATTACGGATTTCGCTGTCCAGGCTGGTCTGGATGCCCGCCAGCGTCACAAACAGGGTGAGGGCGAGGCCGAGCGCGACGATGAGCGCAGCGGTCTGCGCGCCGGGGCGGTGGAGATTGGCGACGGCAAGCCGCAGCAGCGGACGGCGCGGGCGCGGTGCCAGAAGGGCGAGGCGTCGCACCGCCCAGCCAAGACCAAGCAGCAGGAGCAGGACGGCTGCGGCGGCGCCCAGCACGGCAGCGGAGAAGAGCGGTTCGCGCGCGGTCAGCAGCGCGAGGGCGACGAGCAGCGCGCCAGCTCCGGCCATGGCGAGAAGACTGCGCCGATCGGTGCCACCGCGCATTTCGACGGCGCCGCGGAAGATGGCGGCGGCCGGCTGGGTGCGGGCGCGGCCGAGCGGCGGGACGGTGAAGAGGAAGGCGATGAGCAGGCCATAGGCGGCGCTGGTCAGTAGCGGCACAGGATGGAGGCGGAAGCCGGGGCTGACCGGCAGCACGTCGCCCGCCAGCGCGACGATCAGCGGCGGCAGCAGCGCGCCGACGATCAGGCCCGTCACGATGCCCAGCGCAGCCACCGCGCCGACCTGCATCCGGTAGATGCGGCCGATGTCGGTCGAAGTCGCGCCCAGCACCTTCAAGGTGGCGATGCCGCCGCGCTTGGCCGCGAGATAGGAGGCGACGCCGTTGCTGACGCCGATGCCGGCAATGACCAGCGCGGCGAGGCCGATCAGCGACAGGAACTGCCCCATCCGATCGATGAAGCGGTTTGCGCCGGGCGCGGCGCGATCCCGGTCCTTGAAGGTCCAGCCGTCGGCATCGTGCGCCTTTTCCATGTCGGCGCGCACGGTCGCGGCGTCGAAACGGGGGGCGAGGCGGATGCGATATTTGGCGGAATAGAGGCTGCCGGGCTGGATCAGGCCGGTGCGGCGCAGGCCGTCGAGCGAGGCGATGGCGACGGGGCCGAGGGTGAATCCTTCGCCGAGGCGATCGGGTTCGTCGGCAATGATGCCGGCTATCGTGAAGCTGGCCGTGCCATAGCGCAACCGGTCGCCGGGGCGGACGTCCAGCCGATCCGCCAAGGCGTCGCCGATCAGGATCTGGTCGGGATCGAGCGGGCGGTACGTGGCATTGCGCAGGGTGAGCGCGCCATAGAGAGGATAGAGGGTATCGACGCCCTTGAGTTCAGTCAGGACGGCGGGCGGGGCGTTCCCCCTCCCCTGCCCGTCCCGCTGCGCCATGGCGCGCAGGCGGATGGTTTCGCTGAGCGTGCCAAGCTGGCGGAAGGCTTCCTTGTCGCCAAGGCGGGCTTCGCGCTGGGTCATGGCGATTTCGATGTCACCACCCAGCAGAGTGCGGCCTCGGTCGCTCAATTCCTGCGTGATCGCCGCAGTCAGGCTGCCGATCGCGGCGAGTGTCGCGACGCCCAGGAACAGGCAGAGGAAGAGCAGCCGCAGGCCGCGAAAGCCGATGTGCAGGTCGCGCCGGGCGATGCGCCAGCTTGCGCCCCAGCCGATGGCGTTCATGCGGCGCGATCCGACACGATGAGGCCATCGCGCATCTCTACGATCCGGCCACAGCGCTGCGCCAACACCGGATCATGGGTGATGATGACCAAGGTCGCACCCGCCGCCTGCTGCCGTTCGAACAACAGGTCCATGATCGTCGCGCCGGTGGTGGCGTCGAGATTGCCGGTCGGTTCGTCGGCGAAGAGCAGGGTCGGGCGCGGCGCGACCGCGCGGGCGATGGCGACGCGCTGCTGCTCACCGCCCGACAGTTGCGCGGGATAATGGTCCAGCCGGTGGCCGAGGCCCACGGCGCGCAATTCGTCGGCTGCGCGATCGAAGGCATCGGCATGGCCCGCCAGTTCCAGCGGCACGGCGACATTTTCATGCGCCGTCATGGTGGGGAGCAGATGGAAGCTTTGCAGGATGATGCCGATGCGGCCGCGCCGGGCGCGGGCCAGCGCATCTTCGTCCAGCGCACCGAAATCGACGCCGCCCACGCTGACGCTGCCGCCGCTGGCGCGTTCGAGGCCCGACAGCACCGCCATCAGCGAGCTTTTGCCCGATCCTGATGCGCCCAGGATCGCCAGGCTTTCGCCGCGCAAGATGGTGAGATCGACACCCTTGAGGATCGCCACCGGCGCATCGCGCGTTCCAAGCGAAAGGGTGACATCCTGCGCGCGGATCGCGATAGTGGCGGGATCGATGGGCAAATGCATGAAGAAGGAGCGCTCCTTGGCGGGCAGGTGGATGCAATATGGGGCGTTGGCGTTGTTTGTCCAACTGGCGGTGGCCTGTTCGGACAAAACACCAGTCCCGCCCCCGGCGGGTAACGACCAGCCGGTCGCCAATGCCGCCGCCGCGGCGACACCGGCTGCCGATGAGCGGCTGATCGTCGCGTTCGGCGACAGCCTTTATGCCGGCTATAATCTGGATCAGGGCAAGGGATTGGCCCCGGTGCTGGAAGCGGCGCTCAAAGCGCGCGGGGTGAAGGCGCGGGTGGTCAATGCCGGCGTGTCGGGCGACACGACCGCGGCGGGCCTCACGCGGCTGGCCTTCACGCTCGACGGCCTGCCGCGCCAGCCCGACCTGATGCTGGTCGGCCTGGGCGGCAACGATATGCTGCGCGGGCTTGCTCCCGCCGAGACGCGGGCTAATCTGGACGCGATCCTGGCGGAACTGAAGAAGCGCGGCATCCCGGTGCTGCTGACGGGCATGATGGCGTCGCCCAATATGGGGCCGGACTATGCCGCAGCATTCAACCCCATTTTCCCCGATCTGGCGCGCAAATATGATGCGACGCTTTATCCCTTCATGCTGGACGGGGTGATCGGCGACCGGGCGCTGCAACTGCCCGACGGCATCCACCCCAATGACAAGGGCGTAACCGTCATCGTCGGCAAGCTGGCGCCGGTGGTGGCCGGGGCATTGCCATCGTGACGGAGCGGATCAGGGTCGGCCTGATCGGCTATGGCATGGCGGGGCGCGTCTTTCATGTGCCCCTGATCCGCGCCGCGCTCGCGCTGGAACTGACGGCGATCGTCACCAGCCGGGCGGAAGAGGTCGCGGCGCTCGACCCGGCGATCCGTTGCATGGCGACAGTCCGCGATCTGCTGGCCGACCCGTCGATACAAGCGGTGGTGGTTGCGACACCGAGTGCAACACATGCCGCGATTGCAGCGGATGCGCTGCGGGCAGGCAAGCATGTGGTGGTGGACAAGCCCTTCTCCCTGTCGCTGGCCGAGGCGCGCGCGCTGGCGGCGCTGGCCCGGACGAGCGGGCGGCAATTGGCGGTGTTTCACAATCGCCGGTTCGACAGCGACTATCTGAGCGTCCGGGCCGCCATAGAAGAGGGCGCGATCGGGCGGGTGACGCATTGCGAATCCCATTTCGACCGTTTTCGGCCGGAGGTGCGGGATCGCTGGCGCGAGGATGGGTCGGCCGGATCGGGCGTATGGTTCGACCTGGGGCCGCATCTGGTCGATCAGGCGCTGGCGCTGTTCGGGCGTCCGCTGGCGGTGAGCGCCGACATCGTGGCGCTGCGCCCTGGATCGGTCGCGGACGATTGGGCGCAAGTGGTGTTGCGCTATGACGGGATGCGGGTCGTCCTGCACGCCAGCCTGCATGCGCCCGATGCCGCGGGCGGCGGCAGTCCGCGTTTCGCCGTGCATGGGGACAAGGGATCGCTGATCAAACGGCGGCTCGATCCGCAGGAGGGGCAGTTGATCGCCGGGATGCGGCCGGATGATGCCGGATGGGGCATCGACACCGATCCGGTCGAAGTGCATGACGGTGCCGGCGGGATGACGCGGCGTCCGGCGGCGAGGGGATGCCAGGAACAATTTTATCGGCAGATGGCCGAGTCATGGGCGACTGGGAGCGCGCCGCCGATTTCGCTGGACGAGGCAGTGGCGGTGCAGGAAGTCATCGAGGCGGCGTTGTTGTCAGCGCGCGCGGAACGGGTGGTGACGCTGCCGCTGCCCTGAAGGACGGGAGAATAGAAATGGCTTTGCCCTTGCGAGTCGTGCTGTTGGCCGCTGCCCTGACGGCGCCTGTCGCCAGCGCGCGGTCGGACATGGCGCCAGTCGTCGCCATCGCGGATGGCGCGTTGCGCGGGGTGAACGAAGAGGGCGTTGTCGCCTTCAAGGGCATTCCCTTCGCTGCGCCGCCGGTGGGCGACCTGCGCTGGCGTGCGCCCCAGCCGGTCAAGCGCTGGCAGGGCGTGCGCGACGCCAGCCGCTATGGCCATGACTGTATGCAACTCCCCTTCCCCAGCGACGCCGCGCCGCTCGGCACGCCACCGGCGGAGGATTGCCTTTTTATGAATCTGTGGAAGCCGCAGGGGCGGAGCGCCAAGCTGCCGGTGATGGTGTGGATCTATGGCGGAGGCTTCGTCAATGGCGGGTCGTCGCCGCCGACCTATGCGGGGGCGGCGCTGGCGCGGCAGGGCATCATGGTGGTGAGCTTCAACTATCGGCTCGGCCGCTTCGGCACCTTCGCTCATCCCGCGCTGACCAGGGCGGATGCGGACGGCGGACGGCAGGTCAATTATGGCTATATGGACCAGATCGCGGCGCTGCGCTGGGTGCGGGACAATATCGCGGCGTTCGGCGGCGACCCGGCCAATGTCACTATCATCGGCGAAAGCGCGGGCGGCATGTCGGTCCATGCGCTGTTGACGTCGCCGATGGCGCAGGGTCTGTTCCACAAGGCGGTGATCCAGTCGGGTGGTCCGATGCCGATGGGCGACGCCACGCTGGCGGGGGCCGAAGCGACCGGCGCTGCGTTCGGGCAGAAGAAGGGCATCGCGCCCAACGACCCGCAGGCGCTGGCGCAATTACGGGCGCTTCCCGCCGATGCCGTGGTCGACGGGCTGAATCTGGCCGCGCTTTTCGCGCCCGGCCCGCGAACCCATAGCAGTCCGATCGCCGACGGTCGGGTCGCGGTCGACAGCCTGGCTGCCTATCGAGCGGGCCGCTTCGCCAAAGTGCCGGTGATGATCGGCGCAACCAGCGACGATATTGGCGGGCCGACCGGGCCGATGGTGACGGGCGCCCGCACGATGGCGCGGATGTTCGCGCAACAAGGCGTGCCGACCTATCCTTACCGCTTTTCCTATGTCGCACAGGCGCTGCGGAACGCGGAGACGAAAGGCGCGGGCCATGCCAGCGAAATCCCCTATTTCTTCGATACGGTCGCGGTAAAATATGGGACCGCGACGACGGAGGCCGATCGGGGGATGGGGCGAATCGCCAGCCACTATCTGGTGAATTTCGTCCGCACGGGCGATCCCAATGGCGCCGGTCTGCCGCGCTGGCGTCGTTACGATCCCGACACGCCGGCGATGATGGATATCGGCGCGCAGGATAGCGCCAAGGCGGTCACGAATCCTTGAGATCGAGGCGTACGCCAACGTGCTATCACAACCAATTGATCGTGCTTTCAGAATCCTTGCAGCGTGTTATCGGACTGTCATCAACGTGTGATCGGATTGCACGGCTTGTCTCCGACTCGTATCATTTAACGGCTTTTTTGCTCCGAACCGAGCGGCTAACCCCTCTAATCCCTCAATAAAATCCCTAAAGCCGCGTCGCCCCAAGGCCAACCCTATGGTTAGAGGTTTCATGGCTGCCAGCAGGCTCCAATCCGTTTCCCTGGCGGCATAGCCCATGGTTGTCTTTTGATGCACCGCCACAGAGGGGAGGACGCCTCCTTCGCCATACTCTCTCCCCGGTTTGACTTTGACGAGCAATTGAGCGCATAAAACGCGAACCAATTTATCGTCATGATTCGGGTATGAGGGGCGCCATGTCGTTTACCGTGAACACGCTGCGCAACGTCACGACCGCTTGCCAGCAAATGCGCGATCATATCAAGACGATCGTGTTCCGTCCCGATGCGCACAAGACCCTCGATATCACCTTCGGCCCCACTGTGGCCGCGGAGCTGATCGGGCGCACGCCGGAGGCCCTGGCCAAGGCGGAAGCCAAGGGGCGCCTGCCGCAGCCCAAGCAGCTGCCCAATGGCCGCCGCTTCTACACGCTGGAAGACCTGACCCAGATTCGCGAAGCCCTGGGCATCCATGTCGGCAAGCAGCCGGACGAGGATGCGGTCGTGCTGGCGGTGCAGAATTTCAAGGGCGGCGTCGGCAAGAGCACGATCACCAAACATCTGGCCGATTATCTCGCGCTGCATGGCTATCGCGTGCTGGTGATCGACTGCGATCCGCAGGCATCGACCACAACCATGTTCGACATCCAGCCCGAAACGCTGATCGACGACGACCAGACGCTGGGCGCGTTTCTGTCCCCGCGCAGCACCTTCAGCAACTTCGCCGAAACCATCCGCGACACGCCCTGGCCGACGATCAAGATCGTGCCGTCCAGCCTGGGATTGCAGGATGCGGAATGGGATTTGACCTCCACCCTGCGCGAGGGCGGGCAGGCGGTACGTGAGAGTCTGCAGGCGCTGCGTATCGGCATCGCCAGCGTAACCAAGGATTTCGACGTCATCCTGCTCGATCCGCCGCCAGCCATGGGCTTCCTCGGCCTCAACGTTATGGCCGCCGCGACCGGGTTGCTGATCCCGGTGCCGGCGCGCCAGCTCGATTATCTGTCGACCATCCATTTCATGGACACGATCGCAGACAATATCGAAATCCTCGAACAAAATGGCACACCGGTCAATTACGGCTTCATCCGCGTAGTGTGTTCGACCTTTTCCCCCAGCAAGCCTGGCGAGAACGACATGTGGCGCATCATGCAGGCGACCTATGCCGGGCTGCTGCTCGGGCAACCGATCCTCGCGTCGGAAGAAATCAAGAATGCGACACAGGCGTTCCGTTCCATCTATGAATCCAGGCCGTCAGCCTCGCACCAGACCTATACGCGGTGCCGCGACAATCTGGACGCTGTGTTCGGTGAAGTCGAACAGCAGATTCGCCAGCAATGGTCGTCGACCAGCCTGACCGGCACCGACGCCGGTGTGAGTGTGGCGGCATGAGCCGGCGGTCCCTGATCAGCGAAGCGCTGGCCGCCGTCGCCAATGAACCGACACCGCTCGCTCCTGCCGAAGCGGACGCCACAGCGGCGGCGGCCGGGCGCGTCAATTTCACCAACAAGCGGCTGGAAGCCTTCGGTGAGGCGGCGCGGATCGTGAAGCGGCCGACCATAAGGTTGAAGCCGGCGGAATGTTCGATCTGGCCGGGCAATGCGCGCGACTACACGCTGCTGGACGAACATCGTCTGCGCAGCCTGATCGATTCGATTCTGGCGGAAGGCGGCAACCGTATTCCCGCGGTGGTGCGGCGCACGCCCAACGGCCCCCTGCCCTATGAGCTGGTCACGGGAACGCGGCGGCACTGGGCGATCAGCTGGCTCAACGGCAATCATTATCCTGACATCGATTTGATCGCGATCATCGAGGATTTGGACGATGAAGCGGCCTTCCGCCTCGCGGATATAGAAAATCGCGAGCGGGAGGATATTTCCGACCTGGAACGTGGCCTGAATTATAAGGCGGCGGTCGATCGCTTCTATGGCGGCGTCCAGTTGCGGATGGCCGAGCGGCTGAAAATCTCCAAGTCGCAGCTATCGCGCTATATTGCGCTGACGGACATCCCGCCCTTCCTGGTGAGCGCCTTCCATTCGCCGATGGATTTGCAGGCCAAATATGGCGAGAAGCTCCTGCCGCTGCTGCGCGATCCGGCAAGCCGGACGAAGCTGGAGACCGCGGCTGATCAGATCGCTTCCGAGCAGAGCTTCCGTCGATCGGGGGATGAGCAGCCGATCAGCGGCGTCGAAGTGATGGGACGGTTGCTCAAGGCCGTAACCGTGAAGGGCCGCGTGCAGAAGGCGTCCATTGCGGCCGGCAATGGCAAGGCGATCGGCGAGGTGGTGAAAGATCAGCAGAAGATATTGACCCTGTCGCTGACGCCATCTGATCTGTCGACCGATGCGATATTGGAAGCGTTGCGTCCTGTGATCGACGCGGCGCGCATCCGCAACGCGAAACGACGCTGAAAAGCAGACCATATACGGACGAAAAGCTGAAAATAGAGGAATAATCTTTATATTTCAGAATGTTATGTCAATTTCCCCCCAGGGGGACAGCGGGAACGGGATGGCATGGTGGGGAGTGAGGGCGAACTCAAGACGGCGCTGAAGGAGCGCAAGGTCCAGTTCGAAATGTTCTTCACCCTGCCTGATTTCAGCGATATTTCGCTGCGTGATTATCAAGAGACGATGCAGCGTCCCTTCTTCAGCCTGTCGAAGCGCAAGCGGGTGAAGCCGATCGAATATGTCAGTCCCGACAAGTCGGTGACCGTCCATGTCTCGGCCAATCCGACCTACGGCATGGCGACGATCTGGGACGCGGATATCATGATATATCTGGCGTCGCATCTGAACGAGCTACGCGAGCGGGGACTGAATGATCTGTCGCCCGTCATTCGCCTTCAGCCCGGCGACCTGCTCAAGCGCATCTGTTGGGGCACCAGCGGCCGGGCCTATGAGCGGTTGGTGAGTGCGCTCGACCGATTGCAGGCGACGACGATCAAGACCAATATCCGGGCCAGCGCCAAGAGCCGGGAAACGACCTTCTCCTGGATCGACAGCTATACCCACCTGGTTGACGAGCGGACGGAACGATCGCTGGGTATGGAAATCACCCTGTCCAAATGGTTCTTCGACGGGGTGATGGACAAGCGCAATGTGCTGGCCATATCACCGCTCTATTTCGAGATCACCAGTGGGCTGGGCAAGTGGCTCTATCGTGCGTCGCGCAAACATGCCGGCGGCAACGGCGCCGACGGCTTCGTCATCGGCTTCGAAACCTTGCACCAGAAGAGTGGCAGTGAGAGCAGCTATCCGGTGTTCAAGCGCAAGCTGCTCGACCTCGCTCGCGCGAACGAATTGCCGGACATAAGCCTGGAAGTCGTCAATCCCGATAGCACGAAGCCCAAGATGCGGATGGTGATGCGCCGACATATGGCGGAACGGCTCCGTACGGGACGCAACGGTCCCCTCCCCTCCCCGCCTGCGCCCGATACGGGCGACGGCGATGAGATGATCGATCCCCGCCAAGCCATGAGGCTGATCGCACAGGCGGCTGGCGAATTGCGCAGCCCCGGTGCGGACAAAAGCAAGGCGCGTCGCGCAGCGACTGCGAGCGGACGTGCCGGCGAGATATTGGACGCCGAGGTTCATGCGGCGATCCGCAGCGATTTCCCCGGCTGGGACTATGACGAGTTGATGCGGCGTTTCGATGCCTTTCTCGGCGCCAATCCGCATGAACTGCCACGCAATTATTCGAAGCGGTTCTACGGCTTCGTAAAGGAACATCATCGGCGCAACAAATATAAGCTGCGTTCCTGATTGTCGCCCGTCAACGTGTTTTCAGAATCATATATTCTTCTCATTTGATCCTCCAACGGTGTGGCGGCGCATTGGCCTGCCGGGGTCGACCTGGATCAATAATCCGAGGAAAAGCGTGCGTCCTGGCATAAGGCTAAACAGCAGCCGGACAGAGGCGCGTTGATGCGATCATCGATCTGCCCGTGATTCTGAAAACACGATGGTCGATTGATACGCACGCGAGAAGGCCCCTTCCCTGTCCGAGCGTTTCCGATGGGATCGACATTTTACGAACTTGCCAGGCATGAATATGGGTCTGTCCTAAGTGACAGATGTTCATCATGCCCCGACATGGCGTTCCGACGTGTTTCTGGATATGGATACCATCGACCGAGCAGGTGCAGCAACCTGCCGCCGCATCGATCCGTCGAGCAGGATCGAACGTTCCCGAAATTGGCCGCGAATCGAAACCGTCCCGGGGGTGGAGGCAGCCTGTATATTTGGTGACGACCGCCCACGCCAT
>NZ_JAIQXR010000027.1:0-58150 GCF_020166615.1 Sphingobium sp. 3R8
AAGATGTTTCAACATGAGGTTATGACTGATTTGGTGCTGCGCTTAACGTCCGACATTCCGGCGGCTTCATTCGACGATCTCCACGCGGGGCAACGGTTCAGTATCGGATCGATCCTGATAACCCGGGACGCCGCGATCGATTTTGCATCGCGCTATGATCCGCAGCCTTTTCACCTGAACGATGAAGGAGGGGAGGCCAACCCTGTTTTCAATCGGCTATCCGCGAGTGGCTGGCATACGGCCGTGATGATGCAGATGCTGGTTTCAGAGTTTACTAAAAAGCTCGGCCTGCATGGCTTGGCTGGGGGCGGAGTAGAGGCGCTTCGGTGGATTACGCCAGTCTTTCCGCCGGAGGAGCTTCTCGTGGATCTGGAATTTGTAACGGTCAGATCGTCGAAAACCAAACCGGAACGGGGCATAGCGGTGATGCGCGTGATCGCAATGAGAGGCGGGCGCGAGCCGGTGACCGAGTTTGTCATCACCGGCATTTTCGCGCGATGATAGCCCGAAGATGGCATTCGCAGAACGAAATCTATATAGATGTACTGGACTGGTGCCCGGCGGGCGCATCCAGCCGGGCACCAGTCGATGTTGTAAGGTTTATGCCCCGCTGGTCGGATCAGCTCCGTCGATGGCGGGGCGCTCCGCGGTCGTCGGGAAGCGGGTGAGTTGATTTCCGCCGCTTACCTGCAAATTCAGGCCCGTGACAAAGCTTTCGCCACACAGCCACAATGCAGCTTCCGCAAAATCATCTGGTTCGCCGATGCGGCCCAGCGGGATTTCCCGCAGATACGCTTCTTCCATGCCACTTACTTGATAAAGCGGTGCAGCCATTTCGGACCGGATCGCTCCCGGCAGGATCGAGTTCACCTTGATACCGCGCGGGCCATATTCCAGTGCGGCATAACGCACCAGACAATCGACCGCTGCTTTCGAACAGGCATAGGGATAGACCCACTCCATCGTGTGGGTCACCGCCATGGAGGAGAACAGAACGATGGATCCACCGTTTTCCATGGCTGCCGCGACATTGCGCACGACGTAGACGCTGCCGAAGTAGTTCACTTCCATCGCAGCAATCATGTCCGCATCCGGCGTGTTGGCGATCGTGCCGCCGTACGGAAGCGCTGCGGCGTTGACACATATATCGACCCGGCCATATTCCCTCAGCGTGCGTTGCACGATCGCCTGAACGTCCTCTTCCTTGGAAACGTCGCATTTCTGCGCCACGCCGCCGGTCTCGTCGGCAAGCTTCAGCAACAGATCTTCACGTCGGGCACCGACTACGACCTTGGCACCTTCCTTGGCAAAACGCTTGGCAATTGCCCAGCCTGTTCCCGCTTCGGCGGACGCGCCAAGAATGATCGCTACCTTGCCCTCTAGACGCATTATCTTATCTCCAAGATTCGGTTCCCGTTCGACCACGGACGGATCCGATTTGCCGATTATCGCGTAGTTTAGACAAGTGACTGTGCGATTGAAATCTCGGAGCGCTGTCGGTCTGTCGGCATTGCCGCTGGAGACTAATACCAGGTCTCAGTGAAGATGACTCATGGGGATTCCCATCGGCGCATTTTTCTGATTCACCATCGTGAACAAGAGGAGGTTAGCGATGGCCGCATCGATTGGCGTTTGTTGGGAGTATTCTGCGTCGGAGTTTCACAATTTGGCACGCCGCTGTGGCGATGCCAAGCAGGTCCGGCGACTGTTGGCTATGGCTTCGATCCTTGATGGCGGCAGCCGTAGCGAGGCGGCCAAGATCGGCGGCGTGACGCTGCAAATCGTGCGGGATTGGGTGATCCGCTACAATGCCGCAGGACCAGACGGGCTCAAGTCCCGCAAGGCGCCCGGCAAGTCGGCTATCTTGAACGATGCCCAGCGACGGGCACTGGCCGCGCAGGTGGAAGCCGGTCCCATTCCAGCAGCGCACGGCGTGGTTCGCTGGCGGCTGGTTGATCTGGCGCAATGGATTTGGGACGAGTTCGGCCTGTCGATCTCCAAGCAGTCGTTGAGCCAGGAGATGCGCGCTCTGGGTTTCCGCAAGCTTTCGGCCCGCCCGCGTCATAATGGCCAGAAGGCTGGCGACATTGCCGATTTTAAAAAAAGCTTTGCCTCCCGTCTGGCGAGCGTCGTCCAAAGCTTGCCCAAGGGAACGCCCCTAGAACTGTGGTGGCAGGACGACGCGCGGATCGGCCAGCAGACCAAGCTGAACCGGCGCTGGGCCACACGCGGCACCCGGCCTTCTGTCCCCAGGGATCAGTGCCGTTCCTCGGCGTGGTTCTTCGGTGCAATCTACCCTGCGGAAGGCAAGGCTGCAGGGATCGTCATGCCCGCGTGCAACACCCAAGCCATGGGCATGCGCGCGCTACACCGCCCATCAACCCGCCGCCCTTGCCCAAACGGCGCGGCCGCCCGCCAACGAAGGAAAAGCCCGATCCCCATCACGGCTGATCACCGGCATAAACCGTCCCGCCAAACTAGGGAATTTTAGATGCCCACTTTTGAGGAATCTTCGGTGCCCGTTGACAGATGGCACGGCTCCACCGAATTGGTCGTTCCGCCCAACATAACCCTGATGCTGCTCCCGCCACGCTGACCCGAACTCAAACCGGTCGAGAACGTCTGGCAGTTCATGCGCGACAACTGGCTGCCGAACCGCATCTTCAAATCCTACGACGACATCGTCGACCACTGCTGCTTCGCATGGAACAGCCTCGTCGATCAGCCTTGGCGCATCATATCCATCGGACTGCGACAGTGGGCACATGAGTTCTGATCAATGAGACTTGGTATAACACATGGCTCTTGCAGAGATCGTTGAAGGCAGTCCTATCCCGGTGATCCAGGGAATTGCCCGCTGGCAACTGATCGATCTGGCGCGGTGGCTCCATGACTTGGCCGACATGCCGAAGCGAAGATCGCCAAGACTCGTCGGCTAGGCTGTAGATCTGTAATTGCAGAGCGAGGCGGTGTGATCCCTTGAGGGTTTCATGGATCTGTCCGCACTAACCGGGCCGAGGCCTGGCCGTGCTGTATCGGGTCTCACAGAGCCGAACGTTGCATTGACTCGATGCGGGCTTATTTACCCACTACGCAGCTTCGCAGATCGTTGGTCCCTGCGTTCCCTCGCGGAACACCGCCCTCGGATCAACTTTGACGCTTCACCGCTCGCAAACAGATTTTACTCTACCTCATGCCTGGAACAAAGTGCCATCACGCAGCATGGCATGCATGATTACCGCGAGCCGGCGGGCAACCGCGACACGGGCCTTCTTCAGGCCGCGGCGCTTGGCGATCTTCAAAGCCCATGTTTTCAGGGCAAAGGTCTCCCGGCTGCGGGTGAGGATCGAGTTGGCCGCCTCGTAGAGCAGCTTACGGACGGTCCCGTCGCCTTGCTTGGCGATCCGGCCGGTACAGTCGAGTTCGCCCGATTGGTGGCGTCTGGGCACCAGGCCGAAGTAGGCGCTGGCATTGCGCGATTGTCGTAAGCGACCCGCTTCATCCACCGCGACCGCGAATGCGACGGATTTCTGCACGCCGACGCCCGGGATAGTCATGAGGATCTTGCAGGCCTTTGACTGGCTGGCGATAACACGCATGCGACGGTCCATTTCCTTGATCTGCTCGACCAGTTCGGCGCGCACCGACAGCAAAGAGGCGATGGCATCGCCAAGGCCTGGGATAGGCGCGGCCTGCTTGATCCTTTGGAGGAACGCCTCTCCCTGGCCAGCGCCGGGGCGATAGCCGAACGTGGCGCAAAGACCGCGGATCATGTTATCGAAACGGACACGGGCCTCGACCAGGTGGCCACGCGCGGTAATCACGCGGCGGACGCCATGCGCTGCAGGAGATTTGACGTGCACCTCCTTGTAGAACCCCGTTCGGGCCAGTTGCGCGAGCCCGGCGGCGTCGTGCGGGTCGGTCTTGTTCGCCTGCATTGCCTTCAGGCTCTGGTGCGCCTGCCGGGCGTCGATGCACACCACCAGGACGCCGAGTTCGCGCAGTCCAAGGCAGATCGCCGGCGACATGCGGCCGGTCTCAATCACCGCGCGTTTGATCGGGCCATTGCGTTCGAGCATCTCAGCCAGGGCCTCTGGCGAACTCTCGACCTTCTCCGACACGAGCTTCCGACCATTTTCATCAACGACACACACATGCGTCGTTTCCATCGACAGGTCTAATCCGGCATAGTGTTCCATGGTTCCTTCCTTCCTTCAGGCTTCGACAGCCAGAAGTGTGCGCCACCACCGAGGTCCGAGGAAGCAGCCGCAATTACACGATGACTCATAAACGCGGAGCCACAAACGCATTAAAGCGAGTTGGACCATGGCGAGGAAGTTCTCGGCCAACTTGTCGTAGCGGGTGGCAACACGGCGGAAGTGCTTCAGCTTGGAGAAGAAGCGCTCGATCAGGTTTCGCTTGCGGTAGAGGCGCTTGCTGAAGCAGGGTTTCCATTTCCTATTGGATTTGGCGGATATGTTGGGCGTGACACCCTGTTCCTCGATCAGCGATCGTAAGCGTTCCACATCGTATGCCTTGTCAGCAAGCACGATCATGTGCGGACCAAGGTGATTGAGCGGTTCGTCGGCGACTTGACCGTCATGTGCCTTTCCAGCGGTCAGGCCGAGCCGGATCGGAAGGCCTTGCGCATCGACGACCGCGTGGATTTTGGTCATGAGGCCGCCTCGGGAACGACCGAGACAATGATCTCGATCCCCCTTTTTGCCGTCGCGGCCTGCTGATGCGCTCGAATAGAAGTGCTGTCGATCATTTGGATGTCGCCGTCGTGCGCGGCTGTGATGGCGTCCATCATCCGATCCCATACGCCCGCCTTTCTCCATCGCACGAAGCGATTACAGGTGGTACGCGGGCCATAACGTTCGGGCAGATCACGCCAAGGCGCACCGGATCGTAGCAGCCAGAAAATGCCGTTCAGAACCCTGCGATCATCAGCGCGCGGCACGCCTCGCGGCTTGTTGGGCAACAGCGGTTCGATCACGCGCCATTCGAAGTCGGTTAGGTCATATCGGCTCATACTGGGCCTGAATCAGACTTTGATGCGAAAGGAAAGCAATCTGCCGACAAACAATCATTGCGGCCTTCGTGTGAGGGTGCGTGAATCCATTACATAGAAAACGATGCCCATGAGCATGATGATCATTCTGGGCAGCCAAACAGGTCGTCCATCGCCCGTAAAATGGGATGTGCCGTTCTCATCATCGTTGCAGCATTCGCCATACTTGTAATCACCATTGGATGGCACGCAGTCGTCACGAGCACCGACCTGTAATGCTGAAGTCCCAGCCATCCATCTCAGTCGAAATTTATGGATTCACGGCCTAATGTTGCCAAGGACTATTTCACAATCGCTCGCATCGCCCATGGCGGAGTACGCGCCGATAGGCGGCGCCCAAGGCCATCGCTCGCATCGCCCATGGCGGAGTACGCGCCGATAGGCGGCGCCCAAGGCCGTGGTAAGATAACAACTACCTTAAACTCGCCGTCCTCGCATAAGTTCATGCAGATGCATGCATGGGGTCTGGCGACAAAAATCCATTGTCGTTCATATGTGCCTCTTCAAGCTGAATTTGTGCCGCTCGATATTCGCGCGGAGGGCATCCATAAGTCCGTCTGAACATGCGACTAAAATGTGCAGCACTCTTAAACCCAGACATATAAGCAATCTCATGTATCGGGTAATCACGCGTACTCTTCATAACAAGCCAATCACGCGCTTTTGGCAGACGGTTCTGCCACAGAAATTCCGAAAACGACGTGTTGTTTGCTTTCAGGACATAGCAAAGATATCGCGGCGAAATGCCACAACTGGCCGCAACCTTTTCATAACTTAGTTCAGGGTCAGTTAGGTTCATCAATATATAATTCTCGATATCCATTAATCGACGATCAACGAGACTTTGTCTACGTGAACTCTCGACATTTATGGAACGCAAATTTTCAGCGATCGCTTCAAGCAGACTTTCGGCGAGAGGCTTGGCTGCCTCCCTGCTGATACGCGCACCGTTTTCGACAAGAATATCGATCAGGCGGTTCACCAACTCACCGCCTAACCTGTTCAGGCTGAGCGCGTCAGTAAACTGATCGGCACGCTGCAAGTGACTCAGGAACAGATCTGGCGGTACTACTGCCTGGAAACTCTCGAAAGGCAAATCGCCTTCACCCTGCAGAGTTGCGAAAAACGGCACGTTCGAGTCGAGAATGCCGAGTTCACCTGCGCGAATAGTGCAGGCACCTTGAGCTCGAACGATTTTCAGGGAGCCACTGCGAACAAACCAAATGATTCGGAAGCCGACTTTATTATCGCGAATATTCTTCGAAGACCGGCGCAGTGACATGCGGGTGCCCGATTTGAGCCGCGACAATGAGATCGGATAATACAACGCCTTGTGCAAGGTGACGTCCGAGAAATCACCCTCAACCTCCAGTTCTCCATCGAAAAATTCGCTGCGCGACAACTCATCCCAAGACTTGCGAGCCATCTGCGGACTGAGACCATCGCTTGTGTAGAGTTGATGCACTTTCTCTCTCCTAGAATGTCCATGCAGGTTTGCCTGCTTGTGTATTCCCATCAGCTTCAGCCTCGCTTTAGGTGGACTTGCCGACGGAGCACCAAAATTGCGGCTACAGTCAACACCTGTTCGGCTACAAACCAATTTTCTGGAATGACTATTCCTCAATTGGAATGACGTGTCAACGGTGGCCAAGTTTCAAACTGGAATAATCCCCGTGTACGACGTGCGTGTGAAGGCCTTCCTCGATCGATTGATCGAAGTCGACTGGCCCTACCTCTGGATGGAGGCGACCTACATAAAATTCGGGTGGGCGGGCCGACCGCATCGTCTCGGTGGCCGTCATCTTCACTGTCGGCGTCAACAGCGATGGTCGGCGCGAAGCTCTCAGAATGGCGATCGGCCATTCCGAAGCCGAGGTCTTCTGGACCGACTTCCTGCGCAGACTTGCCGGCCGTGAAGTTGCTCATCTCCGATGCCCATGAGGGCGTCAAAGCATCCGTCGCCGAAGCGTTCAGCGTAACCTGACCACGTTGCCGCCGAGTCGTGTCGGCGTTCATTGCCAACGCCTTCGCCCCGTACACCGCCCAGCTCAGTGGCGCAGCTTTGCCGATCAGCTACGTCCCAGCGTGCCAAAACTCAAAACTCTAATGGATAGCGGTTCCCGCACAACACCGCACCAATCGCGCGCCCATAGCCGATCGAAGGGCTCAATGACAAAATCAAGCGGCGTACCAATGTCGTCCGCATCTTCCCCAATGACGGGGTCATCACCTGTCTCTTTGGCGCTATGCTGCTCGAACAAAACGGTGAATGGGCGGTCCAGCGCTACCGCTACATGACACTCGAGAGTGCTTCGGGATTAAACGATAATGCCATCATCACCTTGCCTGCTATGGCAGCATGATCAACCCGGCCTTCGCGAGACCTCTGCGAAAAAGGTTTGTTGTAGATGTTTGGGTTTTGAGCGGTGATGGGGGATGAGTTTGCACCGCCGCTTTGGTTAGGCCAGGAAGCGATTTACCGTCGCAAGTCTTTCAGGCCGTGACGCGCCTCAGATTATAGGCGATGGCGGCAAGGTCGAGGTGGAGGCGGAATGGGGGAGTGATCGGTATCGCATTGGAATGAAGCCCGTAGGGGCCGCGCTTGAGTTCGGAGAAGGTGCGCTCGACGGCGGTTCTGATGCGGCCGATGAGGCTGTTGCGGACCTGTTGCCAGTGCGGCAGCCGTGGCTGGCCGCGCACCCGGCGATGCTGGATGCGATCCTTGACCCCGCGCGCCTTGAGCGCCTCGCGACGGGCACGCTTCTCATACGCCTTATCGGCGTAGACGGCGCGCTCGTCGCCCAGGATCAGGTGTCAGCGACCTCGCTTTCATAGGTTTTGGCGGACGTGACCGCACGGGCGCAGATCAACGCCGATCCCTGGTCGATGCCGATATGGAATTTGTAGCCGAAGAAGCGCTTCGTCCCGCGCGCGGTGCGCATCCAGTTGGCGTCGGGGTCCAGCGCCGACCGGCTCTCTTCGCCTTTGGGCGTGCTGCCGTCCGCAGGCCGGCGCACCGCCGCCTCGACCAGCGAAGCGTCGATCAGCGTACCGGACTTGACGAGGTAGCCCCCCGCATCGAGCTGCCGCGCCACCTCGGCGAACAACGCATCGCCCAGCCCCACTTCAACCAGCGCCAGCCGGAAGCGGCAGAGCGTCGTCTCATCGGGCGTCGCCTCTTCTAGCGACAAGCTGCAAAACCGCCGGAACGACACCCGATCCAACAGCGCTTCCTCCAGACCAAGATCGGACAGCACGTACCATTGCTGCAACAGCAAAGCCCGAACCATCGCCAGCGCCCGGTAGGGCGGACGCCCGGACATGCCAGGCCGCAGGCGCCGCACCAGCACCTCGATCGGACCCCAGTCGAGAATGGCCGCGATCCGCTCCAGCCGTGCATTGCGGCCAAATCCCGCCGGCAAAAACGCCTCCGCAAATCCACGCTGTTCCATAACCTCTCTCCGATCCGTACCAGCATCGCATCAGATTAGATCGCCATAGTCACCTTCTTTCGCAGAGCTCTCGCTTAGCCGGAGATCGCTTAAGACTACGCCAGCGAACCTACACCATCAGGTCGGGCGCCATCTGCCCTTTCGTAGATCCAGAAAAACTGATCATTAAGAAAGAGCTATGGCTGGATGCGGTCAAAACGAAGCGTGTTTGCGCAGAAAATCGACGCTGGTGGATCCGGAATGTCCAAGCCTTTCGCGGCCCACTTTAGCAGACAGCGCCTCGCCTGAACCGAAAACAAGTTGCCAGCGCCTGAGGCGGCGCACAAAAAGGGACAGGTTGTGCTCCCAAGTGATTCCTATCGCGCCGTGTGCGGCGTGGGCCACGTTAGCGGCGATCGTTGCCGATTCGTTCGCGATTGTCTTTGCTATCGCCGCTTTTACACCGGTGGGTCCGGGCATGGCCTCGGACAGACCCAGGCTGGCCGCGACATTTGCGATGGCGACGCGTTCGGCAAAGACGCTGATCTGCTGTTGAATAGCTTGGAATTTTGCCAATGCACGGCCGAATTGCTGGCGTTCATTTACGTATGTGACTGTCATATCCAGCATATGCGCCATGGCGCCAGCCATGGACGCGGCCGTTATCACCGCCGCCCAATTGAACAGCGTGTCTTGTGGAAGCTTGAACTCAAGCAGGGGATCGGCCGTTTCATCAAGGGCCGCTTCCATAAACCCGAATCCATCGGCTTTGCTATGCGGAACACCCTGTGGAAGGAGCGCACGCAGTTCGATGTTTTCGCCCTGCTGAACAAGTGCGTGCGTTGCGCCTTGCGCAACTGGCGGCACAAGCGAGCGTAATCGCCCACTCGGCCCGGTAGGCCAAAGCAGGATTCCGGTTTCGACAGGCAGCCCCTCTGGCGCCAAAGCGCGAGCCACGAGCGTATCGCCGAAAGGCGTCGGCAACAGATGACGACCGCAGGCAATGAGCAGGGGAGCCATCTGGGTAGGGGTGAGGCCAAATCCGTCGCGTTCCTCGGGCACCAGGGCGTCGAGGAAGCCTGACGCGAGAATCTCGTCCCAGACGAGTTGGTGCGCCGTTCCGTTTTCCAACTCCCTGACGCGTTCTAACGGCGAAACCTCTTCAAGCAGCCGAGTAAAGGGCGCGATGAGTTCGTTGTCCATGTCCATAATTATCTTGGCTCCAAGCTATGTGCAGTCATTGCTTCTAAGGAATTCCCTCGTGCTACCTGGCGACAGAGAAGGGATCACTCGGAGTTTGGATAGACTCCCGCAGCAGGTTTCACGCAGCGTGATAGCGATCCGGCCCAGAGTGGCAGGCGTTCGGGCCGAACCCGTAGCGCGCGCGGGCCTCGGCAGGATGTCGTGGGTTCTGGTCTGCCAAGAAAGATTGGCGTACCCGCGAAGACGTTCTGCATCCGCCAGCATCCGCGTGGGCAAAAATCGATCGAAAAGACTGGTCACTTGAAAGCCCCATTGCGTCAGCCAATCTAGGATGATTGGTTACGATCTGCGTCATCCAGCGATGCACTCCCAATGGTCTATGCAAGCTATGAGAACCTTTAGTCAGTTGCGACACCACGTTATTCATATAGGGTCGGTTGCTAAATGTATGGCCCATGGGGCAAGACAAGGCATGTAAAATGACGGCATCGGTATCTCGATCACGGGCAAACGGAGCGCAACCGAGCGAGCTTGCAACCGATTCGAATGTTAGCCTTTTAGCCGAAGAGCCCAATGCACAGCGGACCGGGGCCGTATCGATGACCTTGGCAATTCTTCGTTTGCTGGCTGCGGCGCGGTTTCCGATGGGGGTCAATGCAATTGCTCGTGAACTCTCTTTACCACCGAGTTCCTGTTTCCGAATTCTAAAACAACTTCAGAATGAAGACTTTGCCGATTTTGACCCTGAGTTGAAGCTCTACTCCCTAGGGAACGGAGCAATTGCCATTGCGCAAGGCGCGCTCGACCCCGCCAAGGCGTTCACTCTTCTTCGTCGCCGGATGGAACAGATTTCGATCGAACATAGTGTTACGCTCTGTCTGTGGCGCCGCATATCCGACTCCCGCATTTCACTAACGGGTTCAGTTCAGTGCAACAGCCGCATGCGCATTCAGATGTCGATCGGGCAGCGGCTTCCTATACTTATGGGTGCCGTGGGGCGAGCGATCGCAGCCGAGCTGGATATGCCGGAAAGAGAACTCAAGCGGGAGTTTGATTTGCTGCGTTGGAAGGTACCGATTTCATTCGATGAATATTGCGCTCAACTGGCGGACGCGCGGACCCGCGGATATGCGATTGACAGGAACAATTTCGCCAAGGGTGTTACGACGGTTTCCGTGGCCATAAGAGACATGAACGGCACGGTGAGCCATGGTCTTTCCGGTATCATGTTTTCCGATGAAGATGATCACGCGAAAGTGGAGGCGGTTGGTAGTGACCTGCTGAAGGTGAAACGCTGGGCCTGCTCGCGACTCCTTACTGTTTAGGGCACTTTTCGACTAATATGGGGCACCGTGACCGCCCCTCGCCATATGCCAGTGCCGCGACCAGCGTCAGACGACGCCTCGAAACCAACGATCCAGCCCAGCCCTCCAGCGGATCGCCATGGGCCGACAGCCGCTTCGGATAGTCCGATAGTTCAAACAATCCCGTCTGACGCAATGAATCAAACTACGATCAGCTTGGCGAAATTATTTTTTGGGGGGGCGCGCCTTGCCGGTCGGCTGCAGCATGGCCAGGCAATGGAGTTGAATATCGGGCAGGCTCAAATCGCGGAACATGTGTAGACAAGTAACCTGGCTATCTGGGTGCTATGTCATAACATGATACTTGCCCGTGGAGCGGGCGGTAATCGCTTCGCGGCCACCAGGCCCACGTGGAGCGGTCCTACAGGACGAAGGTGAGCTCTTGACCAAAACTGTTACCACGCTTGATGACAAGTATGTGCAGCCCTCGGGCCGAGTGTTCATGTCGTCGAATCAAGCCCTTGTGAGGCTGCCACTCGATCAGGCGAGGCGCGATCGAGCGGCCGGCCTGGTGACGTCCGGGTATATATCGGGATATCGCGGTTCACCGCTCGGCGTCTACGACGCGGCGCTCTGGGGAGTGCCAGAACTGCTAGCAGAGCACGATATTCGCTTCGAGCCTGGCCTCAACGAGGAACTTGCAGCCACCGCCATTCGAGGGACTCAGGAGCTCGAATGGTTTGGCAAGTCCCGATTCCAAGGGGTGTTCGGCCTGTGGTATGGCAAGGGCGTCGGTGTCGATCGCGCGTGTGAGGCGCTGAAGCTTGGCAATATGGAAGGCACCTCCGCACATGGTGGATATCTTGTTGTCGCGGGTGACGATCATGGCGGCAAGTCTTCGGCCACTGCCCATCAGTCCGAGCATACCTTGATTGCGGGATTTATTCCGGTTCTTTATCCTTCCAACACCGCTGAGATACTCGAATATGGCCTATATGGCTGGGCGCTGTCGCGGTACAGTGGCCTGTATGTAGGGCTTAAATGCATAACCGACACGCTTGATCTGAGCGCGTCGGTTGAGTTGCCAGACCCGCACCGACTGTTTGTGCGGCCTGATTGGAAGCTTCCGCCTGAAGGGCTGCACCTGCGGCGCAATCTTTCACCTTTGATGATGGAGGACTGGGTCGTCAACAAGCGGCTGCCCGCCGCCGAAGCGTGGGTAAGGGCCAATCCGCTCGATCGTGTCGCGATCGATTCACCGCGCCGCACGCTCGGGATTGTGGCCGCGGGCAAGGCCTATCTCGATGTTCGGCAAGCGCTGTTCGATCTGGGCCTGGACGACGCTCGTTGCCTTGAGATGGGCATCCGCCTTTATAAGCCGGCGATGATCTGGCCGCTTGAGCCCGAAGGCGCAAAGACTTTCGCACGCGGGCATCGCGCCCTGCTGATCGTCGAAGAAAAGCGACCTGTTGTCGAAGATCAGCTGGCGCGGCTTCTCTACGGGATTGCCGCCGACGAACGTCCCGACCTGATGGGCAAGCGTGACCTGACGGGCCAAACGATCCTTCCATCGGTTGGCGAACTGACGCCGGCGCTGGTTCGCAAGGCGATTTGGGCGGCGCTAAAGCAGATTGACTTGGCAAATGACGACGTCCAGCAGCGCTTCGCCCATTTCCACGACATGGAAGGTCGGGCCTTGACGGTAGGCGGGTCGAAGTATCGCCCTGCCTTTTATTGTTCGGGCTGCCCCCACAACACGAGTACGAAGATTCCCGACGGAAGCATTGCTGTCGCTGCGGTTGGGTGTCACGGACTGGCCGCCTACGTCATGCCCGAACGGCGAACCATGCAGCCTGTCGGGATGGGCGCAGACGGCATGCCATGGGTGTCCGTGGCTCCCTTGGTTGATCGGCAGCACATCTTCCAGAACATGGGTGATGGCACCTATTCGCACTCCGGGATATTGGCGATCCGCGCTGCGGTTGCATCAAAGGTCAATATGACCTTTAAGATCCTCTATAACGACGCGGTTGCCATGACTGGCGGCCAGCCGGTCGAAATGCATCTTGGGCCCGATGACGTCGTCAAGCAACTGCTTGCCGAGCAGGTGAAGCCTGTGATCTTTGTATCTGACGATCCCGATAAATTCGCGAGCCGGATGCCCGCAGGCGTCGCGGTCCGTCATCGAGATGAGCTGGATACTATTCAGCGGAACCTGCGCGAACTGGATGGCGTTTCGGCGATCGTCTATGAGCAGACTTGCGCGACGGAAAAGCGCCGCCGCCGCAAACGTGGTTTGCTTGAGGATCCGGACAAGCGCGTATTCATCAACCCGGATGTCTGCGAGGGTTGCGGAGACTGTTCCACCCAATCAAATTGTATCTCGATCACGCCACTGGAGACCGAATTCGGGCGCAAGCGTCATATCGATCAGTCGACGTGCAACAAGGATTACAGCTGCATAAAGGGCTTCTGCCCGTCGTTTGTAACGGTCACCGGCGCGAAAATCGCGACCCGCAGCGTTGGCGATCCTACTGTCCTGAACAAGATGATCGACGATCTTCCGCTGCCCGATGTGGTGGAGATCGGAGAGGCAGGCCATAATCTACTGGTTGCCGGGATCGGTGGCACGGGCGTTTTGACCGTGGGCGCGCTTCTGGGCATGGCAGCGCATCTTGAAGGCAAAGGCTGCACCGTCCTCGACGTGACGGGAATGGCGCAAAAGGGCGGTGCCGTTACTGGTCATATCCGGACTGGGCCCCGGCCCGACAGCATCTTCACTTCGCGTTTGGGCATTGGGTCGGCCGATCTGATCCTGGCCTGTGATATGATCGTCGCCAGCGGAGCCGATGTCTTGAAGACCGTCAAGCCAGGCAGGACGGTGGCAATCGTGAATAGCGACGTGACCCCGACCGGTGAGTTCCAGACCAATCGCAAGATGGACCTCGGCGGCGATCAGCTCGAGGAGACAATCCGCGACGCCTTGGGCGGGGGCAAGTTCCTGCCCGTCCACGGGACGCGGCTTGCCACTGATCTGACAGGCGACAGCATCGCGACTAACGTGTTCATGATGGGTTATGCATCTCAGCAGGGGCTGCTCCCGGTTTCCGTGGCATCGATTGAAGAAGCGATCCGGCTCAACGGCACCTTCGTAAAAGGCAACTTGCGGACATTCGCGCTTGGTCGGCTTGCCGCGCACGCGCCAGAGGCTCTGTCGCGGGTTCTTGCCGGGAAAACCAAGCAGGTTCCGCTCGACACACTCGAGCAACTGCTCGAAAGCCGGGTTCGGTTGCTGACCGACTTTCAGGACGCCTCCTACGCAGCCGAATATGTCGATTTCGTGCGAGAGATAGAGCGCGCGGTCAGTGCCAAGAACCTCGATGGTGGTGAGCTGCTCGTTCGGGAAGTGGCTCTGACACTCGCTCGCCTGATGACGTACAAGGACGAATATGAGGTTGCCCGCCTGCATGCCGACCCTAAATTCATGGCGCTGCTGCGTGAACAGTTCGATGGGGACTTCAAGATAAAGTTCCACCTTGCGCCACCGATGCTGCCGGGCCGTGATGCATCGGGTCGGCCCAGGAAGCGTGAATTCGGCGGCTGGATGCTTCCGGTGTTTCGCGTATTGCAGCACTTCAAGAAGCTGCGCGGGACTCCTTTCGATCCGTTCGGCTACACGGCCGAACGGCGCATGGAGCGCCGTCAGATCGCCGATTATAAGGCATTGGCTCGCCAGCTTGTGGAGCAAGTGCAACAGTCGAAGCTGTCGATTGCTATCGAACTTGCTGGCGCGGCTTATGATATCCGGGGTTACGGTCCGGTAAAAGACGCATCGGTTGAGGAATATGAAGCGCGCCGCGCCGCGCTGCTCGCTGCTTTGGAAGCGCCTGCTCAGGCAGCGGCGGTGCGGGCTCTAGTGCCGGTCGTCTGATAACTCCGCCACGCGGCAGGCCTGCCGCGTGGCGGCTACATCCTTAGCGGTCAAGCCATTCCGCGACTTCGTCGAGTGACGCGAGCGAAATCCGTTGGATGGGTGGGCTTCGTCGGCAAAACTGAACGATGGACCAGGCACAGCCAGAATGTTCGTCGGCGGCATCGCTGATGAGTTCGCATTTTGGCTGTGTCAAAGTAAGCGCCGACGGAAGGCGGCCTTGTTGCCGGCACCGGAATAGGAAAGCTCGCGGCCTTTCCCCCGGGGAACGACACGCGGTACGCCCCCGCTGTCGACTTCACACCATGATCCTTGGTGACCGGGGAGTTAGGCCGTAAACTCATAAAAAGCCTTGAGGAGGCGTGAGCATGGACATCGAGCAGTCAAACGAGCCTCGTATGAGCGGTCGCGGAGATGGCGGAGCGCTTGTACGGGTTACCGACATACTGGAAAAGAGCCCGTCACCGATCGCGGCGGAGGCGGTCGTGCGGATCGCCGAACTCTTCGCCATCGAGCGCGATATCAAGGGTGGGCCACCCGATGAGCGGAAACGCATCCGCCAGATCAAGGCGGTGTCGAAACTGGAGGCTTTGCGCGTCTGGCTCGAAACACAGAACCGTGGCCTGTCTTCCGACAGCAATCTGGCGCGTGCGTGTCGCTATCCGCTCAACCGCTGGCATGCCATGATCCGCTACTGCGATGACGGTCGGCTCGAGATCAGCAACAATCTGGTGGAGAACGCCCTGCGCGGGGTCGCGCTCGGGCGTCGGAACTGGATGTTCGTCGGCTCCATGAAAGGGGGAGAAGCGGCGGCGCTCTTCTACGCCCTGGCCGGCACATGCCGGCTCAACGGCGTCGAGCCCGAGGCGTGGTTCACCGACGTCATTGAGCGCATCGGCAACCACCCGATCAATCAGATCGATGACTTCCTGCCGTGGAAATGGCAGGCATCAAAGCTGACCAACGATCTGGAGAAGGCTGCGTGAGCAACAGCACTATCGTGCGGATGAAGATTACGCTGGACGATGTGACACCGACCGTGAGCCGAACGCTGGAGGTGCCGCTCAATATCCGCCTCGACCGTCTGCACACCGTCATCCAGACCGCCTTCTCGTGGACGGACTCTCATCTGTGGGAAATGAGCTTCGGGCAGACCGGCTTCGGCATCCCTGATCCTGAATATGGCTTCGACGGGCCGCTCGACGCCCGTAAGGCCACTCTCGCCCAGGTCCTGGCGGATACGAGGCGCAAGACCTTCCGATATCTCTACGACTTTGGCGACGCCTGGGAGCATAGCGTCAAGATCGAGCGCGTCAGCGCGGCCAGCCCGCACCTGACATATCCGCTCATCCTCGATGCAATGGGCATGCGGCCGCCGGAGGACAGTGGCGGGCCATGGGGCTATGCCGAAAAGCTCGAAGCGCTCGGCGACCCCCGGCATGAATATCATGAAGAAGCGCTCGATACCCTCGGCGACGACCATGATCCCAACGCCCAGCCCGATATCCCCCTGATCCAGGCAAGGCTGGAAGCGCTCGCGAAAAAATGGGCGCCGCGGACACGCCGCAAAGCCTGAAAGGCCGCGTCAACGTCACCTTCCGTCGGCGCTTACGTGTCAAATGAATGTTCTCTATTTTTTGGGGCGGGTCGGCCCGGCGTTTAGGGGCCAGCCACCGTCTCCAGTCGGCCAGCGCGTCGCGGCAACCTCCTTGGTATCGGAGACATGCCAAACGTCTCACGTCTACGTCCAGAGCAACATACCGCTGACAAACCGGTTCATTCGGTTCGCAGTGAGAGGCACCAAAACTAAAAGGTCGCTATGGCAAGCGTCATCAGGGCTTTTGACCTTGCGCGAAGGGTAAATTGACTAACAGCCGAATGGCGATGCGTTTGCATTTTGGATGACATACAGCGCTGTTTGCCCATCATCGGTCAAATGGCCGTTTTGAAGCCGAAAGATGATATGACGCTCCACGATCTAGCATTCCGGGCCGCGACGCTGCGCATTCTTAGTGAGTTGCCAAAATGACAGATGCCATAATCCGCGAGGAACAGGGTGGGATAGTCACTTTGACGCTGAATCGGCCCGATCAGCGCAACCCAATCTCGGATCCCGAGGTGATCGAAGCACTGATTTCTCATATCGAAGCTGCCGATCGGGATATTGCGGTGCGGGTCGTCATTCTCACGGGCCGAGGAAAGGCGTTCTCCACCGGCGGTAACATCGATGCGATGAAGATCGGGGGCGGACTGAACGATCCCCTGGGTGCGAACACGCGACGCAACTACCGCAACGGGATTCAGCGGTTGCCGCTGTTGTTCCAATCGCTTGAGGTTCCCGTCATCGCGGCCGTTAATGGGCCTGCAATCGGAGCGGGGTGCGACCTTGCCTGCATGTGCGATATTCGTATTGCTGGCGAAAGTGCGAAGTTTGCGGAGAGTTTCGTGAAACTTGGGATCGTGCCGGGCGATGGTGGCGCATGGCTGCTACCTCGGGTGGTGGGCTTTTCCAAGGCTACTGAAATGGCTCTTACGGGAGATTTATTGAGCGCCACGGAAGCGTTGGCATGCGGTCTTGTTTCCCAGGTGGTGCCGGATGACATGCTGATGGGGCAGGCCAGATCGGTGGCTTCGCGTATTGCCGCCAATCCGCCACACGCTGTGCGAATGACCAAGCGTTTGCTGCGCCAGGGGCAGACGGACAGCCTCTCCGGCATACTCGAAGCGTCTGCGGCCGCGCAGGCCTTGTGTCATAGTACCGAGGATCATGCCGAAGCAGTCTCAGCTTTTCTCGCGAAGCGATCGCCGCGGTTTACAGGCAAGTAAAGGATGGTCGCATGAGCAAGGATCAGGGCATCACACAACTGCGCGAAGAACTGCGCGGGTGGCTGGCCGATAATGTTCCGCCGGACTGGCGTGATCGCCAGTCCGGCGACGACGTCGAGGGGTTTCTAGCTTCCCAGCGAGAGTGGCTTAGCAAGTTGGTGGCCGGCGGATATGCCACGCCGCACTGGCCGAAGGAATGGCCCGGCGGTGGCCGCTTGCTGGGCGAGCAGGTTGCGATTTTCGAGGAAATCGCGCGCGCGGACGCACCACGGATGAGCCTTTTCTTCGTGTCGCTTTACCATGCTGCAATGACATTGATGGAATGCGGAACGGAAGAGCAGAAGGCACGCCATCTGCCCGCAATTCTCAAAGGCGAGATCTGGTGTCAGGGCTTTTCCGAGCCGAACGCCGGGTCAGATCTGGCATCTCTGCGTTGCAAGGCCGAGCGCCGTGGCGACCATTATGTTGTCAGCGGCCAGAAGACATGGTCGACGATGGGGCAATTCGCCGACTGGTGCCTGCTGCTCGTGCGCACCGATTCGAGCGGTCCGAAACAGGCCGGAATCACGTTCCTGTTGATGGACATGAAGTCCAAGGGTGTCGAATGCCGGCCGATCAAGCAGATCACGGGTGACGAGGAATTCGCCGAGATATTCCTTGATTCCGTTGAAATTCCTGTCGAAAATCGCGTTGGCGAAGAAAATGAAGGTTGGCGCGTGGCTCAGGCCACATTGTCATCGGAACGCGGCCTGACGGCTGTCGAACTGACCGAGCGCTTGGCCCGTTCACTCTGGCGTCTGGTTAGCCTGGTCACGGCAGAGGGTCTGGAAACAGACCGGCTCGATGATGAGGCACGGCGTCAGATTGTCGACATAGCATCGCGGATCGAGGGGCTGCGCGCGCTGATCTCGTTGCTGACAGTGCGCCGCATCGCCGGCATGGAAGCCGTCGGAGACGCATCGATCATCAAGCTTGGGTATGCACGCATCTTGCGCGACTTCACGGCACTTGGCCTGCGGCTGCGCGGCATGTCCGCCATGCGGGAGATGGACTATGTTCTGGGTGCCGGATATGAAACCAGCAACTGGATGTTCGACTTCATGAATTCCTATCAGTGGAACATCGCCGGAGGATCAAACGAGATTCAGCGTAACATCGTTTCGGAGCGTGTTCTGATGATGCCGCGGGAGAAATTGGCATGACATCCGAAAACATGCCGGTTGAATTGATCGAGCCCGAAGAGCTGCGCAGCAGCGCAGCGCGTTTGCTAGCAGACAAGGTCGATCGTCGTGCTCCCTGGAGCGAAGAAGAAACGGCCAAGTCGCCCGATGACCTTTATGGCGAGATGGCCAACCTAGGGTGGTTCATGCTGACGGTTCCGGCCGAGAATGGCGGGCTGGGCCAGAACTTTGCGGCACTCGCTCCGATATATGAAGAAATGGGCAGGGCGCTATCGCCGCTTCAGATTTCGCAGACCATGGCAGCTATCGATATATTGGTTGCCGATGGAGGGACGGATGCCACGGCTTTGCTCGATCGGATAGCCGAAGGGTCGGCGCGGGTCATCGTGCTCGAAGGCGATCTGCCGATGCAGACCGTCCCGGAAGCTTGTAAAGCAACTACGGCACTTTTACTGCCCAGCGACGCGCACGCACAGGTTCTCATAATCGACATGGCGCAACCGGGCGTCACCGTGGAGAACGCTCTTACCTGGGACCGCAGCAGGCGCTATGGCGACGTGCATCTGACAGGCGTTGCTTCGGTTGCGCTGTCGCTCACCGTCGAAGAGGCATCTCGCGTCGTACGCGGACATGCCGATCTCGCCATTGCGTGGGACTCAGTTGGAGGCGGCCGTCAGGCACTCGACGAGGCTGTCGAATATATGGGGACGCGCCAGCAGTTCGGCCGGCCGATCGGATCGTTCCAGGCGTTGAAGCACCGCGCTGCCGACCTGAAGGTGAAGCTGGAGATCGCACGGGCACTGACCGAACACGCGACAACGGCCTTCTCGGCTCGTCGTGATGACTGGAGTACGCTCGCCGGACAGGCCAGACTGCTGGCGGTGGATGCGTTTCGGGCCATCGCCGAGGAATCGGTACAGTTTCACGGCGGCATAGGCTTTACCTGGGAGCATGATGCACACATCTTTCTGAAGCGCGCATTGATGAACGAAATGATTGGCGGTCCACCTGAGAAGATACGCGATCGTGTGGCTTCCAGCATCATGTCCCGGGCGCTTGCCCGGCAATAGTCGCGAATAAGTCGCATACCCGACCAGCCCTGTCGAAGCGCTTTGGTTCAAACGGTCGGGTGAGATATTTCAGGTGAAGACTGGCCGCAACTCTGGTCACGCCCGCGATGGGACTACGGAGATGGTTCATGGCTGTTACTAAGTTTCAGGGGTTTGCCGGGCTCACTTTACGTGGCTACCTGACGGGAGATGCCGATGCGCCCCCTGTGCTGCTGTTGCATGGGGTGGGACAAAGTCGCTTGTACTGGGAAGGCGCCGCTGCAGCTCTTGTGCAGGCTGGTCGCCAGGTCCTGAACCTCGACTTGCGCGGACATGGACAAAGCGATTGGTCTCAAGACGGTCGCTACGATATCGACGCATTCGTGGCGGATTTGCGCGCAGTCCTCGCCCAGATGTCTGCCCGTCCGGTCATCGTTGCAACGTCTCTGAGCGGCTGGGTGGCGACGCTCGCCTTGGGCGAAGACGGTAGCCAGCTTGCATCCGGCCTCGTGCTCGTCAACGCGCCACCTGAACTCGACGAAGCTGCGGGCAAGGTTATTGTCGATGCCATGCAGCGGCGTGTAGCAAAAATGGTGCAGAAGCCCGATTGGGATGTCCGTGTCATGACAGCCATCGACCCGGCGGACGTGACGCCTCGGTTAAATCAAGCTGCGGGCAAGCTGGCTCTCCCGGTCTTGTTCGTGCGCGGCGCAGAGAATGCGGTGATCGATCAGGGCTCTGCCGAAGCGTTCGTGCGCTGCATAGCCAATGCCGAATATGTCGAAATCGAACGCGACGATTCTGGCGTGCCTACCGAACAGTCTGACGCATTCAACGCCGTCCTGCTGGACTTCATCGAGCGTCGAGCCCCGCGTACGCCAGGCGAATATCGCGCCGGATCGGACCCGCGCACCCTACGCGACGCACTGGGATGTTTTGCAACAGGGATCACCATCGTTACTGCTATGGGTGTCGATGGCCAGCCGATCGGCCTTACCGCCAACTCGTTCACTTCGGTATCGCTCGACCCGCCGCTGCTGCTCGTATGTATCGCCCGAAGCGCGGGAAGTGCGGCGGCGCTTGAAGCGGCAGGTCATTTTGCGGTTAATGTGCTTCAGATCGGACAGCAACCCGCCTCCAACAAATTTGCCAGCCGGGTTGGCGATCGGTTTGCCGACACCCCGTGGAAGACCGGCAGTACGGGCGTCCCTATCCTGACTGGCTCGTTAGGCATTTTCGAGTGTTCTCGCCATGCTGTGCACGATGGAGGTGACCATCTTATCCTGGTGGGACGCGTCGTTAGCGCAACCTTCGAGCCCAGTCGGGACCCGCTGCTTTATTTCAGAGGTAAGTACCGTCGGCTTCATTTCGCGTGATTGGGCCGACGTTCGAATGCAGAACCCTACAAGTTTGGCACAATCTTCGCGATGGTACAGTTTGAGGACAATCTATGACCTATATCGTTCATACCCGAGTTGATCTGAAATTTGGTCAAAATGCAGGCTTCAATAAAGTACTCGAACATTTGAAACTGTTTTTGAGCAAACATGGTTGGACCCTGATTTATGGGTTGCAGCCTGTCATCGGCAAGTTGACCGAGGTTGTCCATATTTGGGAGGTAGAGACCTTGGACGCCGTGCCGGATGGCCTTGCCGCTGTCTTTTCCGATCCTGTTCTTGGCGAGCAGCTGGCACTGCTGCCCGATTTTATGAACACTGAAACGCTGCAGGTCATGGTCAAGACGCCCTACAGCCCTTGATCGTCTGGAGTGCGCGCGAAGACAATTGCGTTTGCAAGGCAGGGTACGACCGGCGCGTTCGTGGTGGTTACAATAGAAATTTACGAAGGGTGAGTCGTTGACTCGTGGACGCGCCATTTTTAGCGCATCGACGGAAAAGCACCCCCTTTTAGGTCAACAGGAGTATTTATGGTTGCGTCTACGGATCGTAATGCTTGGCGCCTGCAGAGCGTGGGTCCCACCTCGTGGGGTGATCGCCTGGTTACGGGCAGCAAGGACAAATATTTCATCGTCAGTGCGGACAGTCATGCGAATGAGCCGCTCGACTTTCTCACATCGCGAGTCACCGATCCGCAATATAAGGATCGTCTTCCTCATGTGAAGGTTGATGCCGATGGTGTGCAGTGGCTTCACACCGACGGCTGGGCTCCTCAACGCGTTAGCGTGCCTTCGAACCGTCGTGACCTGCTGCCTGAGCAGGAATCGTTCGAGAGCTTCGAAGTGCTGGCACCATATACCGATCGCATGGAAGATCAGGATGTGCTTCGCAGTGCATCCGGACGTAGCGTAGCGCAGCGTCTTGAGCATAATGCGGGTGAAGGCGTCGACGCCGAGGTAGTGTTTCCGCAAAAGGGCATTCTTGGCTTTGCGACGCCAGATCCGGTTTTCGCGGGCGTTATGACCCGCGCGTGGAACCGCTGGGCCCTCGATACCTTCAAGGATGAATTTCATCGCATTATGCCGATGGCGCTCATCGCTGCCGGCGACGTTGAGAATGCGATAAAGGAAGTTCAGTGGGCCGCCAGCAACGGTTTTCACGGCTTCATGGTCTCGAACCGCCCGATCTTCACCACGCTTGATCAACCGCGCAGCCGTGTCGAATATAACGACAAGATGTTTGAGCCGCTATGGGCTGCGATCGAAGAAACCGGACTTCCGCTGGTTTTCCACGTTGGTAATGGCGAAGATCCGCGCGCTGTTGGCGGCAAGGGCGGCGCGATCATCAATTTCCATGCTGCCATGGGCTCGGGTATCGATCCGCTGGTGACGTTGATTGCCTCGGGCGTGTTCGAGCGTTTCCCGAACCTGCGTGCGGGCGTGATTGAGGCGGGCACCGGTTGGGTTCCCTGGGTACTCAATTCGATGGATCACTCCTATCGCGCGCACCACATGTGGGTGCGGCCCGTGATACCTGAGCTTCCAAGCCACTATTTCCGCAAAAACTGCTTCGTCTCGTCGCTCGAGCACCCCGGCATGCTCGAAATCCTGATGAACCTGGGCCTTGAAAACAATATTCTCTGGTCCAGCGACTATCCGCATCACGAGGGGTCCTATCCTCACTCAAAGCTCAGCATCGAGCGTGAGATGCAGGGGTTGACTGACACCCAGCGGGCGAAGGTCCTTGGTGAGAACGCAGTACGGCTCTTCAAGATTGACAAGAGCAAATTTGCCTAAATCAAACAGGCGCGGAAGGTAACTTCCGCGCCTGTGCTGCCTCCCGCGCATACATGCAAATTTTATCTGCATGTCTTCTGATAGTCGCTGCCATTATCCTGATTGAGCCGGGGAACCGGCTACACATTAGTGGCAGTTGCTGAACCGCTGATGGAGAATTGATTTGGGTCTGCTGGATGGAAAGATTGCGATCGTGCTTGGTGCATCCCAGCGCGGTGGCTCAGGCTGGACGGTGGCAGAAACGCTTGCCGCCGAAGGTGCGCATGTGTTTGTCGCAGCGCGGCGGCTTGAAAAGGTTCAGGAACTGGCGGACGAGATTGGCGGGACTGCCCTGCGATGCGACGCGAGCAACGAGCAGGAAGTGGCAGATTTCGTGGCCGCGGCAGCAGCGATGACGGGACATATCGATGTGTTGGTTGCAGCAGTGGGGCTCGGATCGATGGGTTCGATCGATGAGACCTCTCAGGCAATGCTGAACGAAGCGATGGCCGTCAACTTCTACGGCCCTTTTCAGTTCGTGCGATATGCGGCGCGCCATATGAAGGAAGGCGGCTCGGTCACCCTCTTTTCCAGCATCGTGTCGACCGATGTCCTGCCGGGCAGCGTCGCCTATTCGGTTGCGAAGGGAGCGCTCAACACGTTCACCCGTTACGCTGCCGTCGAATATGCGCCGCGCGGTATTCGCGTGAATGCGCTCAAGGCGGGAATGCTCGAAGGACCGCAGGCGCGCCGCTGGCGCAAGTCCAGCATGTTCAACACATTCCTGAAGGAAATCCCGCTTGGTGCACCGGTCGAACCCGCTGAACTTGGGCGCATGATTGTCTGGCTGGCTACCGATGCACGCTCGATCACAGGCGAGACAATCCATGTCGACGGCGGTAGCCATTTACGACGTCAACCCTTCCCGGATGAAATGGCGGGGGAAGGGTTGGCGTCCATGGGTCGCCGCCGTTCGGAGGATGTCCATTGAAGGTTATCGAACTAGCGAAACCGGCGACCATCGAGTCGCTGCGGCTGGTCGAACGTGATGTTCCCAGGCCGGGCATAGGTGAGGTTCTGATAAAGGTAAGCGCCAGTTCGCTTAATTTTCACGACTATCTTGTGGTGACCGGTGTTCTGCCTGCGGCGGAGGGCAGGGTGCCATTGTCCGACGGCGTGGGAGAGGTGGTAGAAACCGGCGTGGGCGTTAGCCGGGTCAGCATCGGCGACCGCGTGATGGGATGCTTCTTTCCGAACTGGTTAGACGGGCCCGCCACACCCGAAAAGACCGCCCAGATGCGCGGCGATCACGTAGATGGCTTTGCCGCGGAGTATGTCGTGGTCAGCGCCGAAGGGATAACGCTTGCTCCTGCCGGGTTGACCGATGTCGAGGCAGCGACCCTGCCGTGCGCGGCAGTGACGGCATGGCGCGCTCTGTTCGTGGAGGCGGCGACCAAGCCAGGAGATACGGTGGTCGTTCAGGGCACCGGCGGAGTTTCCATTTTTGTATTGCAGTTTGCCCGCATGGCTGGCGCAAATGTGATCGCGCTTTCATCGACGCCGGAAAAGCTGGAGCGGTTGAAGTCTCTCGGGGCTTCCCATGTCGTGAATTATGCCGAGCAGCCGGAGTGGGGATCGGCCGTGCTGGCATTGACAGGGGGACGCGGTGCCGATCTCGTGACTGAGGTTGTGGGCGGCGATCTCACGCAAACGCTCAAGGCACAGAAGTTCGGTGGCCGAACTTCTTTGATCGGTGCCCTGAGCCGCAAGCCAATCAGCTATGCCTCGATGTTCGCAATTGTCGGCAATCGTTCGGTGACGGGCATGACCGTCGGCAGTCGCTCCGACCAGGAGAACATGACAAATGCGATTGCCGCCAACTGTTTGTGTCCGGCGGTCGATCGTGTCTTTTCTTTCCAAGAGATCGTTGAGGCATTCCGCTATCAGGAAGCCAAGTCTCATTTCGGCAAGATTGGACTGTCCTGGTGACACCCGGCGGTGTTCACGGAGCGTTTCTTCGAGCAATGGTGGCCGCCGATGAGGCGATCGGTGCTGTCTCGCTGGATAGGCTCGTTTTCTTGCTGAACTTCGGACCCGTGGAGCAAGAGCAGCAGGTAACTTGGCAGCAAGCGCCGAGCGCCGACAAGTAGCGAGAGCGGGTTCGGGCATTCGAAGAAGGCACCGGGTCGGAAACAAGGCCTGCCTTAGACATGAAAGAGGATCAATGACTGAGCGTTACGATGTGATCGTGGTGGGATCGGGCGGAGCCGGGCTAATGGCAGCGCTGCGCGCTAAGGATCACGGACTGAGCGTCCTGATCGTTGAGAAAGCCAGCAAATATGGGGGGACCACGGCCACTTCCGGTGGCGTGATCTGGCTTCCTCATCATGGTATTTCAGGAGATGACACGCGCGAAGAGTCGCTCAAATATCTGACGTTCGTATCGGAGGGGCCGGTGCGACGCGAACGGATCGAAGCGCTGGTAGATGGGAGCCAACCCCTCCTTGATTACCTCCGGACGCTGAATATCCCTTTCAATGTTATGCCTTGGTCGGATTATTTTCCCGAGGCACCCGGTGCACGCAGTGATCGGTCGATCGTCTTTCCGATGTATGACGGGAAACGCCTGGGTTCATATTTCATGCACATGCGCGAGCAGTTCACGCGTTTCAAGCTGCTGAACCGCTACACTATGGACTTTGCTGAGGCGGGCGTGATTTCCGTGCGTGGCAAAGGCTGGCTAGTCAAACTGGCAAAGGTACTGGGTCGCTACTGGCTGGATGTCGGCACGCGCCTCAAGACGCGCCGGGATCGCAATTTGTCGCTTGGCGGCGCCCTTGTTGCGCCTCTTGTCGAACGGCTGATCGACCGGAAGGTCGAAATCAGGCTCGATACAAGTGTCGAAGAACTGATCACCAGCGACGGCAAGGTCGTCGGCGTGAGCGTAAGCAGGTTTGGCCGACGGTATGACATCGCGGCGAACCAGGCGGTTATCGTATGCGCGGGCGGTTTTGAATGGAGTCAGGAACTGCGTGACAAATTCCTGACAGTTCCGGGGTCAACCCGTTGGTCATGCACGCCACCGAATGCGAACGACGGGCGGGTGCTCAAGGCAGGCCTTGCTATCGGCGCAGCGACCGAGTTTACCGAGACAGGCTGGATGGTTCCCACGATGTTCATGCCGATCAAGGGCGTGTCGAATTTCGAGGAAATCCATCAGGCCGTATTCGATGTCGGACGCCCTCATGGCTTTCTCGTCAATCGTAACGGCGATCGTTTCGCGAACGAGGCTGCGGGATATGATCGGCTTGGCAACGCCATGCTGAGCGATCAGTTGAAGACCGGGGCCAACGCACCCTGCTGGTTGATCTTCGACGCCACCTTCCGCCAGAAATTCACCGCAGGCGGGTTTATGCCCACAGCGATCATGCCCGACCGTGCCATCCCGCCTGACTGGTTTGATCACTATATCTTCAAGGCAGATAGCGTCACTGCGCTTGCTGCAAAGATCGACGTCGATGCAGCGAGGCTCAACCGGGCCGTCGCGAATATGAACGAATATGCCCGGACAGGCGTGGATGTCGAATTTGGTCGTGGCAATGACGAATATGATCGGACGTTTGGTGATCCGTCGGTGAAGCCCAATCCTTGCCTTGGCCCAATCGACAAGGCTCCGTTCTACGCCGTGTCGATCAACATGGGCGATCTGGGAACCAAGGGAGGGCTGAAGGCCGACTCTTCGGGCAGGGTGCTGGATGAGCAGGATCGTCCGATTCCGGGCCTCTATGCGGCTGGCAACGCGTCTGGCAGCCCATTCGGCAACTGCTATCCGGGCGCCGGCGCGACGATCGGCCCGGCCATGGTTTATGGCTTCATCGCCGCAAACGACATCGCTGCGCGCGCGGCAACCCCAGAGCTTGGTCACAATAGCGATATGCCGCCCCAGCCGTAGATTTGATAAATGGTTTGCCGATTGGGTTGCTCATTTATTGATCTGACTGTTGCGCGAGACAAAGCCATTTTGAGGAAGAGGAAGTAAAGTGAACCGTAAACAATGGCGCGAGCAGGTGGTTGAAGCGGCAATCGAGCCGGAGCTCCCAATCGTCGATTCGCATCACCATTTGTGGACGCCAAGCCCTTTTCCGGCTTGGGAGACGTACGGTCCAGTTGAACTCATAGACGACGTGGCAAATTCCGGCCACAACATCGTCGCCACGATCTATACCGACTCTCATTACAATTATCGTGATCATGGCCCCGAACACCTGCGCTTGGTCGGCGAAACGGAATATGCCGAGGAGGTACGGCTCGAGGGACTTCGGATCGGCGGCAAGGCGGCCGGTATCTGCGCTGCCATCTGCGGGCACGCTGACCTGCTGCAGGGTGAAAAGGTCGGCGAAGTCCTGGACGCTCACATCGCCGCCTCACCGGTTTTTCGTGGCATTCGCTATATGACCGCCTTTGATAGCGCGCTTCCCCCGGTATATGGGGCAACCGAGCCTGAGATCATGGCCCGGCCAGAGTTCCGAAAGGGATTTGCAGAACTCGTCCGCCGCGATCTTACTTTCGACGCGTGGATGTTCTTTCCGCAGCTTCCCGAACTTATCGAACTGGCGCAGGAATTTCCCGAAGCCAGGATCGTCCTTGATCACATAGGTGGCTGCATTGGCGTCGGCCCTTATGGTGAGCGCCGGGATGAGAGTTTCGCCCAATGGAAAGCGAACATGGGCGCGCTCGCCGCAATGCCAAACGTCTCGGTAAAGCTCGGAGCGTTGAACATGGCGTTGACCGGGATGGTGCCGGTCGACGAAGAAAAGCCATTCACCTCCGAACAGACTGCTTTGCGGCAGCGAGATCACATCTTGACGACAATCGACCTGTTCGGGTCGGAACGATGTATGTTCGAAAGCAACTTCCCAGTGGACATGCACTACATATCGTACACGGTCCTATGGAATGCGTTCAAGACTATCACCCATGATCTCTCCGCGCAGGAACGAACGAACCTGTTTAGCGAGACCGCCAAGCGGGTCTATCAAATCGCCGATTGAAGAATGGCGGGACGGGTAAGAGCCACCGATCCAGTGGCCATGAATCGGATCGGCGATCATCGTGGATTTTGAGGGCGCGATCGTGCGCATTCCCCTTGGAGCCTCGCCTGGGTTGCTACAGCGCTGTTTGTGAGCGCGCAACCGATCAGCTTCGCTACCGAAGAGCTATGCCAATGGGCGCATGGGTTCTGATCAATGCGCGTTGACATGACAGACGTCTCGATAATGGCGATGCCTACATTACTCGAGCTTTTGAAGTGAATAGACTTGTCTACAAGTGAAGTGAAGTCCGGCCCTGCCTGCTAACATCTTTGCGCATCTGGTTTGACGTTCTGAGCAGCGTTATAATCATAACGAGAGGAAGGTCCGACATTTGCAGGAGATTTGGCCCGTATCCCGATCAATGACATCTGCAAATGCAAATGTTTCAAAGGCGTGGCGGAGTAACGTGGCGTGATGGGGCGCAGTACTATCTGCGGCATGGGTCGGAGAAAAGTGCCAAGCTGAAGGACCGAAACCACGAGATGAGGTTTCAACGAGTGGTAGGCGCACTCGATCAAGCTTATTCTTAACGCAAAGAATTTGAACCGCAGAGGCGGCATAACAAAGGATTGGAGATGAATATGAGCGAGCGCGTTATCTTTACCGGGGCCAGGTTGTTCGACGGTACGGGCTCGGTTCAGGATGGTATGACGGTGGCGGTGCAAGCCGACCGTATTGTCGATGTTTGCGAGGATGAAGGCGGGCCGCGCGACGGTCGGGTCATTCCGTTGGCAGGCAAGACCCTCATGCCCGGCATGACGGTTGGTCATTGGCATGGCGAGTATGTAAGCATCGGCCCGCCACTTTTCTACGCAGGCCGCAGCGGTACGTTTCTAGGCACAGAGAAGCCACCGGTTATTCTGGCCTTGCAGGCGGCGGCGGCATTGCGGACTGCTCTCACATCTGGCGTCACCCGGGTCGTGTCGGCTGCGGCCGCGCACGACGTTGATGCGCAACTTCAGGCGGCGCTCGATCAAGGGTTGATCGACGGTGCGCGCATCACCCCGTGCAGCCGCCACATCGTTACCACCGGCGACGGCGAGGATCGCGGCTTGTGGTGGCAGCATGAGGAAAAGTACATCAACGGCATACGCCGTTTGGGTGCCAACGTTTTCGTGGATGGCGCGGACCAGGTAGCGAAAGCGGTGCGTCAGGAAATTCTTCGCGGTGCCGAAATAATTAAGCTCCTTCCTTCGGGTGGACATGGGTTCCACTATAACGAGGATGGCCGTAATCTCAGCCACGCCGAGTTGCGTGCAGCGATCGAAACCGCGCACGATCGCGGTGTGCGCGTGCGTGCACATGCAACTGGCAAAGCGATGATCATGGAGTGCCTCGATCTTGGCCTCGATATCGTCGATCATGGTGACTTCCTCGACGAGGAAGTGATCGACCGGATGGCAAAGCAGGGCACCTTCTTTGTGCCAAGCCTAGCATTCTCGAAAATGATGACTGGTTTTGCCACGGATGAACCAAGCCCGACGATCGATCCCATCATGACGGCATGGGCAAACATGAAGATCATGCTGCCCAAAGCCAATGCCGCTGGCGTTAAGCTGGTCCCTGGCGATGACTATGGCTCTCTGGGCATGGAGCATGAAGTGGGCATCTACGGAACCGAGCTGGAGATTTATGTGAAGGAATTCGGCATTCCGGCCGCCGACGTTCTGTGCTGGGCAACCAGGAACGGGGCTGAGCTTGCGCTCGAAGGTGACGAGAGCGGCACGATCGAGGTTGGCAAGCGCGCAGATCTGATCGTGGTGAATGGTGACCCGGTTGCTGACATTTCGGTTCTTACCGACCCGTTACGCAATCTCGACGTTGTGATGACGGGCGGCAGGTTCTTCAAGGACCGCCTGGACGGTAGCACCGAGCGAGCTGCTGTCCGTGGGTTGATGGTGCATCGGGGGTCGATCGAAATGGCGGCAGAATAACTGGATGGTAGCGCGAAGTAGGGTGTTACGATTAATGATGAGGTTGAAGCACCCTATCCGCTTGTGGCCAGTTTTATCGTTATGGTCGCGTCCACAGTCGTCGCAGACGATCAGCGGCGAGTGTTGGCCCAATTCGTCGGCACGCAAAAGGAACGATATCCACAGCGAAGCCTGTGCCGGATTCCGCAATCATTCCGACGCCAACGGACGGCGGCCAGAATGCCGGCAACGATGCCGGTATTTTGCGCATGGAAACAGATGAGCACGATGAAGCCAACGCTTTTGCTTCGACCGATTCTCCTGCCGCATATCCGCCTCCCAGTTTCATCTTTTGCACCGAATGGCTCAGGCCTGCCGGCTTTCTGAATGCCGCTATTTGAGGTTAGAGCGCTGCTGTTCTGGGTGCAATTCGGCCTAGCTGCGCACGCACGTGGGCAGGCGGTCATGCGCAATTTTCGCAGCGCGACAATTCGTCGGACATCCAAGGATAAGACCGCTGCTCCACGACTTGCTATGCTTGCAATATACGGCGCTCGCGCGGTGCGCGTTCAACCGACAGGCCTTGGTCCGTCGGCTTGCCATTGCTCGGCAAGATGTGCCGTCAAAGTTGGGCCTCCCGTTCCTTAGGACTGCCGGTAAGCGCCAAGTTGAATTTTGGAGAATGTGATGACGGTGAACTACACATTGGGCGATCCTGACACCCCGCTTCACGCCTTGCAGCGTGCAGTCCACGACAAGCCTGACGGGATTTTCGCGGATCTTTCCGGAGAGAAGTTCACCTTCCGGGAACTGGATCGCGCCTCGACCCGGCTTGCTCATTCGCTCGCGGATCTGGGGGTGGTAAAGGGCCAAACGGTTGTCAGCCTATTGGAAACCCATCTCGACGTTTTTACCATCTGGTTCGCGGTCAACAAGATCGGTGCGATCTGGGTTCCGCTAAACCTCTCATATCGGCATGAATTCCTGCGTCACCAGGTCAACGACTCTGCCGCCAAGATCGTCATTTGCGATAATAAGTATCTGGAATATATATCGGAGATCGCCCCAGGTCTCAATGATGTGGAACTGGTGCTGTGCCGTGACTGGGTCGATGAAACGATCGAGGGGCTTCGTGTCGAGCCGTTCGACAGGTTTCGCGGGACCGACGAAACCGACATCCCTATCTCGGTGGTGCCAGGCGACCTCGCGCTTCTTGTCTACACGTCCGGGACAACTGGCCCGTCAAAGGGCTGCATGCTCAGCCATAACCTGTTCTGTATGCTGGGGCGGCAGCACATTGATGCGGTGCCGCAGGGCCCCAACGACCGGACCTGGACCTGCCTTCCGCTGTTTCACATGTCGGCACTCAACGTTGTTATGGGCGGGCTTCTAGCCCAGACCGGTGTTGCACTGGCAGCGCGCTTCTCTCTTTCGAACTTCTGGAAGGAGATCGAACTCACACGTCCAACCAGTGCCATCCTCATGGCGTCCATTTTCCCGCTCGTGGCGAAAGCGCCCGATAGCGAGGAAATGAAGCGGTGTTATGGGCAACTTCAAGTGGTTCAGGGCGTTCCAATCTCTCCGGAGGTCAAGCGTATCTGGATGGAGCGCTTTGGCGTCAAGAGCATGAGCACGTTCCAATATGGCCAGACCGAAGGCTGCCGCCTGTCGACCTACAATATCGGTGACCCCGAACCGCCCGAGGGATCGGCGGGGCGTGTCGCCTGCCAGTTTGAGGTCATGATCTTCGACGATGAAGACCGGCCGTTGGCGGACGGCCAGATCGGCGAGATCGTGTACCGTCCGCGTGAGCCGCATGTGATGTTCGAGGGTTATTGGCGACGTCCAGAGGAAACCCTTAAAGTGTGGCGCAATATGTGGATGCACACGGGCGACCTCGGCAAGTTGGAAGGGCCCTACCTCTACTTCTGCGACCGCAAGAAGGATTATCTGCGCAGCCGAGGCGAGAACATCTCCAGTTTCGAGGTGGAAAGCACGTTCATCAGCCACCCCGATGTCCTTGAGGTTGCAGTCCATGCCGTTGGCATGAAAGCTGCCGACGACGAGGTCAAGATTACCGCGGTGATGCGGGAAAACTGCGGGACAACTGAAGAGGATCTGTGCCGCTGGTCGATTGATAATCTTCCGCATTTTGCCGTTCCGCGATATGTCGAATTCCGTTCGGAACTGCCCAAGAACCCAACCGGCAAAATCTTGAAGTACAGCCTGCGCGACGAAGGTGTCACCGCTCAGACCTGGGACCGTGAGAGTGCAGGAATCCAAGTCAGACGTCGCTGACGATGCCAGGCGCTTAATCATGACCGATGGAGTGGTGCAATGAACGGCGTTGATCCCAGAACGCCCGTCCTGGTGGGAATCGCACAGCATACTGTGAAGCGCCAGGAACTTCCCGGGCCGGAACCGCTGTCGGCCTGGGAAATCGTCTGCCGGGATGCCATGTCCGATGCAGGGCTAGATGCTCGTTCCCTGTCCGAAGTCGATGCCCTGCTCCTCACCGATTGCATGAGCTGGCGGTATGATGATCCTGCGGCACGACTGGCCGAGCGGCTCGGTGCATCGGCTTCGTTCCGCCATATTGGCCCGCCCAGCGGAACTTCCGGCCAGACGTTGGTCAATCTGGCGGCAAATCGGATTAGACGCGGGGAGGCTAGCGTCGCGCTTGTATGCGGCGGCGAAGCGCTCGCTTCATTGAGGGCGTATCGCAAGCAGGGCGAGCAGCCCGCGTGGAGCTTTCCGCATCCGGAAGGACCGGAGTTCGCCTTTGATCTGGACGAACAACAGCATCCCGGCGAGGCAGCGATCGGCCTGACCGAAGGCGTGGGCGCGGTCTATAATTTCGCGCTGCGGGATATTGCCCGGCGAGCCCATCTGGGCATTGCGCCCAAAGACTATCGGCGGCAGCTGGGTCAGACACTGGCCGGGATGACCGAGATTGCGGCGGCCAATCCCTCCGCTTGGTTCTCCCAAGCGCGCGAGGAGGATTTCCTGATCGAGCCGCGTGCGGAGAACCGCCTTGTGGCTTATCCCTATACAAAGCACATGGTAGCCATGCTCGAGGTGGACATTTCCGCGGCCGTGATGCTTTGCAGCGAAGAATGGGCCGACAGTCATGGGATCGGACAGGAGAGGCGGGTCTATCCCTGGACAAGCTGCTATGCGGAAGACCCTGTCTATCTGGCCGTGCGCCGCAAAATCTGGTGTTCGCCCGCTATGGCGGCGGCGGGCGAGGCCGCGCTTTCGGCCGCAGGCATTACAATCGCGGATGTGAAGTATATCGACCTTTACAGTTGCTTTCCTTCGGCCGTGAACTTTGCGCGTGATGCGCTGGGCATCCCGGATCGGCCCGGAAATCGCATAACTGTCACCGGCGGGCTACCCTATGCCGGTGGACCGGGAAGCAGTTACATGCTTACCTCGATAGCCCGGATGGCCGCTTGCCTGAGAGCGGACCCAGCGGAGTTCGGGATGGTGAGTGGGGTGGGCATGATGATGTCCAACCATGTTTTCGCCACCTACTCGACCACGCCGCCCGGCGCTCATGTGCGCCAGCCGGATCAGCCTGCGGTCCAGGCGGAGGTTGATCGTGAACCGACGTGCGTGATCGTTGATGCCTATTCCGGGACAGCCAGGATTGCGGCCTATACGGTGATGTACGATCGGGATGGTGCGGCTTCGCACGGTGCCGCGATATGTGATTTGCCCAATGATGCCCGATGTCATGTCCAAATCGTCGATCAGGATCTTCTCGCCCTGTTCGAAAGTGAAGAGATGGTTGGTCGGAAGGTCGACGTCGTGGCTGGTGATCGCGTCGGCTCGATAGTCCGGGCGCACTGATCCGCGCGTCGAATGACTGGAAAATCAGCATCATGCTGAAGGACGCCAGTACCCAACGCAAGATTTACGAAGAGCCTTTATTTGGTTCAGCGGATACAGAAAATAACAGGAGAGTATTGTGAGCCCGGACCCTATTAAATTGCAGCTTCTGATTGATCGCGAAGAAATACGTGATGCCACGCTGCGTTACTCGCGCGGTCTCGATCGTCACGATACTGAATTGCTCGTCTCGGCCTATCATCCCGACGCACGAGACGATCACGGCGGCTTTATCGGCAATCGTGAGGATTTCGCGCGCGCGAACAATGCCCTGCATGCCAAGAACTGGGTCCGTCATCAGCACCATATGACGAACCAGATCATCGAAGTGGACGGTGACTCCGCCCATTGCGAGTCCTACATCATCGTCAATCTCGTCAGGGCGGACGGTACTATCGACATGGCTGGAAGCCGCTATGTCGACAGGCTGGAAAAGCGCGACGATGTTTGGGCAATTACCGACCGAGTCTGCGTCCTCGAATGGGCGGGGGAACTCGCCGCTAGCAGCAACATCCCGCCGTTCGATCTGTTCATCCTCGGTCGCTGGGACAAGGACGACATATCCTATGCCCGGCCTTTGGTCGCCGATCGTCCTGTTCGCGATCTCTTCACGCCTAAAGATTCATAGTCGCGAGGCGGGTGCCGGGGCGCGCTGAATGGCGGCCCCCGGTGCCCGTCATCACCGATAGAAACAGGAGAGGAAATCATGAAATTCGCAACCTTCATTGATGCTCGCGATGCGGACCCGCAAGTTTCTTGCGACTGGGTGGCCCAGACATATCTTCCTTCGCTCCAGGCCAATGCGTCGAGCCTGCGCGGCGCTGTCTATCGGTTGTCACGGCCGTCCCCTGGCACCTTTTTCGACCAATTTGATGATAGTATCGACGCAAACTTCGGCTGCTTCGATGTGTTGATCGAAAGTTGGTTCAGCTCTGCCGAAGATTTCCGCAGGGAAGTTCTACCTCTGGAGAGGCAACTCGCGCATGAGGGGCTGCGCTATGCAAGTTACCACGTCGTTCCACGCCTGATGCTGGATCCCCGCATCGCAGAAGCAGGACCGAACGGGGTACGGCCGGAAATCACCAGCGTCTGTGCGATCCGGTGGAACCCTGCCATTCCGAAAAAGGACGTATCTCGCCGTTACGAGCGGCACGCCGCCATTGCACTCCGAGCGCAAACTGCGGTAACGAAATACGAGCAGAACATGGTGGAGGAAGTCATGTCCTGGTCGGAAGGCGTCGTCCCGATGGACGCCTATGCCGATTTTTCCCATGCGACGGTCGAAGCCTGCCGGACGGGTCTTCGTGCGTCGCTTGAGGAGCAACAAGACACGTCCAAATATGTAAATGTCGGTCGTTTCTCCTATTGTGGCGATGCACTGCCTTTGTCGGGCAACGTAACGCGCTAAGCGCCTCCAGCCTGTAAGGGTCGCCGCCACTGCTGCTTGTGCCCGCGTGTCGCGGCGATGATGCTTTGGAAATTCAAAAGTCCGTGACGGTTCAGGCAGGACGGAACTGCGGCAATCGAAGGTCGCCCCTGTCCTCGAAAATGACCTCCACGGCCATTCCGTTCTTGATCGTCGCGGGGTCGCAATCGAGGATGTTGCTCATCATCGTCGGCCCTTCCTCAAGTTCGATCAGTGCGATGCTGTATGGCGTGCGCGCCGACATCGACTCATAAGGGGCAATGTGCACGACGGTGTGCGCTCTCACCCGGCCGCGACCGGTGCATTTGATCCACGAAAGATCGGTCGACCAGCATTTGGGACACCAGTTGCTGACGAAGCGAAAATGGTGGCCGCAGGGATTGCAACTGCGCAGCCGCAGTTCACCCAGAGCCGTACCGTCCCAGAACAGCTGATTTGTCGGCGTAACGTCAGGGATTGGGCCATTGGTCATAGCGATTGCCCCAGGATCATCGTCGCGTGCTCGTACATCATGCCTCCGTATACATGGACCAGCGCCGTGCGAGCCTTGTCGAGCTGGTTGTCTCCGGCTTGCCCCATGACCTGCCGCGCAGCCTCGACGATCAGCGACATTCCCGATGACTCACCGGTGTGTCCGAACGACATGAGGCCTCCGTTGGTGTTGACCGGAAGGCTGCCGCCCGGATCGATCGCTCCACTGTGCACGAATGCACCCGATCGGCCCTCGTCGCACAAGCCGAGGTTTTCCAGAAGGATCAAAGGTGTGGCCGAAAAAGCATCATAGAGCATGGCCATGTCCAGTTCGTCCCTGCCAAGTCCGGCCTGGCGAAAGGCCTCGTCACCTGTACGGATGGCCAGCGTGTCGATCAGCCTGTCGCCAGCCGCGCTCAAGGAGTTGTGGCTGTGAGCCTCGCCATAGCCCAGCAGGTACGCCGGCTGTGTCACCATGTCTCGGGCTTTGTCCGCTGTCGTTACCAGGATCGCGCCGCCACCATCACAAGGCACGGAGCAGTCGAGATAATGAAAGGGCTCGGCGATCATGCGCGATTCCAGCACGTCCTCGATCGTGATCGCGCCCTTGGAATGCATCAGTGCGCGAGGATTGCGCAGCGCCCATTGTCGCGCGGAAACTGCAACACGCGCGAGATCCTCGGACGTCGCGCCACGTTCGGTCATGAATCGCGACGCGATAAGCGCGTAAAGTGCCGGGATGAAAGGCCCGTAACCGACCTCGAAATCGGGCTCGCTGATCATGCGCGCCATGACTTCCGCTCCGCCGCTTGCGGGTTTGGTAAACTTGCCGGCTCCCAGGCACAGCACGCTGTCGGTGAGCCCGGAGCGGATGGCGCTGGCGGCGCGGTTCACCATTATGGCAAAGCTGGCGCCACCGGCGTTCAATGTTTCGGAGAACGACGGCGTCAGCCCGAGTTCGGCCCCGAATTTCTCGTGCGTGTAGATGTCGATTTCACCTACGCCCTGACCCGATGGTACGGTCAGCAAGCCCCCCACATCACTGGGTTTGATGCCCCATTGCTGGATCGCACTGATTGCCAGATGCCTGTACAGGTCGTTGGGACTTAGATCGGGGAAACGACCGGGCTTCAATTCGAAGCTGGCGGCAATGGCGACACCCTGATTCACGTTCATCGAGCGTCGTCCTTCAGGGCTGAGCGGCGCGCCTTGGCTTCGGGCAATCCCCACTGGATCATGGCATCGATGCCGTCGCGGTCGATCGGCGCGGGGCCCCACTGGACCGCAGCGGGCGTTGCGGAAAAGCGCGGGGCAGGCGCTGGTTGCACCACCCCGTCAACGTCGATGAAGGTCTTTCGCGCCACGTTGTGGGGATGGTTGGGTGCCTCCTCCATGGACAGCACCGGCGCAAAACAGACGTCCGTGAACTCCATGATCTCGCACCATTCGTCGCGTGACTTGGTTCGCAGCACGTCTTGCAAGGCAGACTTCATTTCAGGCCAGTCCGCTTGCGACATCTGGGGTTTGTCCATTACTGGTCCGGCTCCGGTCTTCTCAAGCAGCAGGGCGTAGAACTGCGGCTCCATTGAACCGATCGAGATCCATTTGCCATCGGCGCACTCATAGACGTCATAGAAGGGTGCCGCGCCATCAAGCAGGTTCGATGCCCGTTCATCCTTCCAGTAGCCCGACGCGAGCATGCCGTAGAAGATGGACATGAGATATGCTGTTCCATCGGTCATGGCGACATCCACGACTTGTCCCTGTCCGCTGGATCTTGCGTGCAACAATGCGGCCAGAACCCCGCTGATGAGGAACATCGCACCTCCACCATAGTCCGAAGCCAGATTCAATGGAGGCACGGGCCGCTCCTTGGTGCCGATGGCATGTAATCCACCGGTCAGCGCAAGATAGTTGATGTCGTGTCCGGCCACCGCGGAATAGGGGCCGAACTGCCCCCATCCGGTCATGCGACCGTAAACGAGCTGCGGGTTGCGCGCGAGCGCGACGTCTGGCCCAAGGCCGAGCCGTTCCATGACACCAGGGCGGTTGCCTTCGAAAAGGATGTCAGCATTTTCGATAAGATCGAGGCACAGAGCGATTCCATCAGGCGATTTCAGGTCAACCATGATCGCCCTGCGTCCACGGGAGTCGATCTGGGTCGCCGGGGGGTCGCCAGCGCCTATGCGTTCTATGCGCAGCACGTCGGCACCCAGATCAGACAGGAATGTCCCGGCAAGCGGACCCGGCCCGAGTCCAGCAAACTCCAGAACTTTGACTCCTACCAACGGTCCTGTCGCCATAATTCCTGTCCTTGCCTCATGTCCTTTAGTTCAGGTCGCTCTATGGCAAAAGCGTGGCCCCGCCATGGTCCTCTGGTGCAGTGTCGCTTGCCCGTAAAGCTGATGCGGCTGGCGGCTATGCTGGAGACAAGCTGCGGGCTGCACTCTGGCGTATCGGCAAATGGGCCGTCGCGATCGTCAAGCGATCCGATGTTGCAAAGGGCTTCGTGGTGCGCCCGCGCCGCTGGGTAGGGGCGCGAACACAGGCTTGGCTAAACCGCAAACGCCGCCTTGCCAAGGACTTTGAGCAGGCCATCGCATAAGCAACCGCATCGCTGTTCATAGCCTCTCGCATCGAAAGACCATGAAATATCATCGGATAAATATGAATCAGGCACATAGTATGACCGGGTGTGTCGAAGGTCCATCCAGTAGAACGCTGTTGTGTCGCAATGCAAGGGGTGAAATCGTCAAGCTATTTTTCGAATCCTTCACCTGCAGAGTGCAGCGGTCACATCAGTAGGCAAATCTTATAGAAAGATCGATCCTTCTTGTCTTGAAATGATAACAGAAGAAATCCCAGTGACACTCATAGTGTACGAAGATTGACGGTATAGCGCACAGACGCGAAGGATTGGCGGTGTCGGGTTCACTTGCGTTCGATAGAGCCGACGAAGGTTAGATTATGGAAGCTCGCAACATTATCCGCGCGTTTTCATGTGCTTCAAAAAAATTCAAGGGGAGTTTACCATGTCTGGCACCAAAGAACCGCTCACTTTGACGTCGGCTTTGCGTGGAACAAGCGCAATCATATCATGTGTTGGTCTCGTCTCTGTCGCGCCAGCGGCCGCGCAGGGGGGAGGTACGCATGATGCGGTATCTGCCGGTGATATTGTTGTCACCGCGCGCAAGCGCGACGAAACCTCGCTTTCTGTGCCTGTGGTGGTCTCTGCAGTAGGTGGAGCAGAGCTTCAGCAGCGCGGCATCGCGTCGCTCGATGGTCTGGCCACCATCGTGCCGGCGCTGATGATCGGTAGCACCGGCGGGTCGGTTCAGGGCGGCAATGTGGTCATTCGCGGCCTTGCAGGCGCGGACTCAAATCCATTCGCGGACCAGGCAGTTTCATTCAACGTGGATGGCGTCCAGGTTGCGCGCGCCAACATCCGCCGCATGGCGGAAATGGACACCGCCCAGATTGAGGTGCTCAAGGGGCCGCAGGCTCTGTTCTTCGGCAAAAACAGTCCCAGCGGCATCATTTCGATCCGCAGCGCCGATCCGACCGCCACGTTCCAGGCAAAGGCTTCGCTCGGCTATGAATTCAATGCGCGCGAACTGCGAGGCGAAGGATTTGTCTCCGGGCCGCTCACCGACACCCTTGGTGCGCGCCTTGCGGTCTATGCCTCGGGGATGCGTGGCTGGATGGACAATGAAGCCTCTGGAGCGACCGGCATCTATGCGCCCTACGCTCCTGATAGCAAACATCTCCCGCGGTCGCGCGATTTCGCGACGCGCGGCACCTTGAAATGGGAACCCAACGACCGGTTCAATGCGCAATTGAAGGTCTCGTATGCGCGCGTCAACGACACGGGCCTGCTGTCGAGCCAGGAGAAGATCGACTGCCCCGGCGGCGGACCGGCACAGGGCGGCGGTCCGGAGGACTGCAGGCCCAACGGACATATGGCAAGGCTAAACCTTGGCCCGGTGCTGGGCACACTGGCTCCCGAATTTGGCAATGGCGAACCCTATTTCCGCCAGCGCCAGGTCCTCGTTTCGCACGAGATGAACTATGATCTGACCGACACGCTCTCGCTGACGTCGGTGACGGGCTATTATTGGTTGAAAGCACGTTTCGCCGATGATTTCAATCTGGCATATGACCGCAATGCCGCCCTGGCCGCCACCATAGGCTTTGGGACCAGCGAGTTCAGTGAGGAGCTACGCCTCACCAGCGATTTTGACGGCATGGTCAATTTCATGGTCGGAGGTTTCTACCAGAAGTCCAAGACTTATTCCGGGGCCGAGTCTTTCATCGGCCTCGTCACGCCGAGGCAAATCAACAATTATTTCCTGCGCCAGAACGGAGAGGCGTTTTCCGTTTTCGGCCAAGCCATGATCAAGCCCATCGATGTGATCGAAATCAGCGTCGGCGGGCGTTATTCCCATGAGAAGAAGGCGTTGCCGGTTGTCAATTCCGGACTCGGTTTGGGCGAGCCACCTGCGGTGCCGATCAATCCGCTCTTTCCGCGTAAGGATAAATGGAACAACTTTTCGCCGGAATTCACGGTCAGCTATCGGCCGACCGACAAGCTCACCGTCTTTGCCTCCTACAAGAAGGGCTTCCTGTCGGGCGGTTTCAACGCGGGCTCTACGAACTTCAACAGCGACCTGCGCTTCGATCAACAACTGATCAAAGGCTTCGAGAGCGGTATCAAAGCGTCACTCCTCGACGGGATGCTGCGGACCAATTTGTCGGCCTATTCCTACAAGGTCGCAGGCTTGCAGATCACGACGAGCGAAACGACCGACAACGGCAATATCCAGCGCGTCACCAATGCGGGCAAGGTCAGTGTAAAGGGCTTCGAATTCGACGCTACGCTGCGGACCCGCGTGGGCCTTACATTACGGGGCGCGGTCGCCTATAATGACGGCACCTACGACCGCTTCTCGATCGGTTGCTATCGCGGCCAGACGCAGGCGCTGGGTTGCAATGCCGGGGCACCGTCCGCAGCGGGTATCTATTCGACGCAGAATCTCGACGGCGCTCGCCTAGTCAAGGCACCGAAATGGACGGGCTCGGCCGGCGTGGGATACGAAACCACGATCAACGACACGCTGCGCTTCGGCGCCAATGTCGACACCAGCTTCTCGAGCGGCTATTTCTCGGATGCCACGAACAAGCCCGCCAGCTGGCAGGACAATTATGGCATGCTGGATGCGAACATCCGGCTCGCCACCGCTGACGATCGCTACGAAATCGCGCTGATCGGTCGTAATCTGACCGACAAATATTATGTGCAGCGCACGCTCGACTCGCCCCTCGGCGGGTCGGCGCCCGGCGGTTTGACCGGCGTGCTGGCGGACACGCAAGGATCGGTCAATCGCGGCCGGCAGATCATGCTGCGGCTGACGGCTCGCTATGGCGGCTGATGCTATGGGATAGCGGGGCTGGTTGACAGCCCGCTATCCTATAGCCCGCTCTGCTATGTTCGGTGTTTCAAAGTGCAGTGCGCGGGGAGGCAAAAGCCACTTCTTGTCCGCTGATTGCGGAAGGCTGGCTCGCGCACTAACTCTGACCCAAAGAGGCGGCGTTTCGGCCCGGATTATCGAGTGTTGATCGGAGTGGGCAATATGCGGCGTAGTGGATGCAATGCATCGCTTGACAATGACGGAGTGATTGCGATGGAAAGTGTGAGCCGGGACGTACTCGAGCAGGAAGGCCGGGCGGGGGAGTGGCCCGAAGCGTCGAATGTCCTCGGCGACCTGCTCAAGGCGCGGTTCAGCTGCCGGGGCTACAAACCGGACCAGGTTCCGCGCGTCGTCATCGAACGTATGCTCGGTTTGGCCCAACTCAGCGCCTCTTGGTGCAATTCCCAGCCCTGGCAGACGATCGTCACAGAAGGGGCGGGAACGGAGCGGTTCCGCAAGGCGCTGTACGATCATGCGGTCGCCGATCACGCCTCTAACGGCGGCGTTCCCCGCATGCAGCCCGATTTCGACTTTCCCACCGCCTATCGCGGCATATACAAGGATCGCCAGCGCGAGGTAGGCTGGCAGCTTTATGAAAGCGTCGGCGTGACCTATGGCGACCGCGTCGCATCGGGCAAGCAGGCCCTTGAGAATTATCGCTTTTTCGGCGCGCCGCACGTCATGGTGATCACGTCGGAACGGGATTTGGGGCCTTATGGCGCTATCGACTGCGGCCTGTACATGGGATCGATGCTGCTGGCAGCAGAAAGCCTGGGCCTTGGCATCATCCCGCAGGCGGCCCTGGCGACTTACACACCGCTGATGCACGAATATTTCGGCATTCCCGACAGCCGGATGATCGTGATGGGTGCCTCATTCGGTTATCCTGCGCCCGACCATCCCGCCAATAATTTCCGGTCAAAGCGTTCAGCACTGTCCGATGTCGTTCAGTGGGTTGACCAATGATCGCCAACGACATGGGACTAAATGGCGATGACGGGACGTTGGGGCTTTCATCGATCGAGGCGATCGTCGATGACGCTCGCAATGGACGGATGTTCATACTGGTCGATGATGAAGATCGGGAAAATGAGGGCGATCTGATCATCCCGGGGCAGATGGCGACCCCGGACGCCATCAATTTCATGGCCAGATATGGGCGGGGCCTGATCTGCCTTGCGATAACCCGGCAGCGTGCTGAGCAGCTCCAGCTAGCCCTGCAGGCCACAGTCAATGAATCCCATCATGAAACGGCTTTCACCGTTTCGATCGAGGCGCGCGACGGGGTCACCACAGGCATTTCGGCGGCAGACAGGGCGCGCACCATCGCGGTGGCCATTGATGCGGGCAAAGGCCATGAGGAAATCGTCTCGCCAGGTCATGTGTTTCCACTGGTTGCGCGGGATGGCGGCGTCCTTGTGCGGGCGGGGCATACAGAGGCGGCGGTCGATATTTCGCGTCTCGCGGGTCTCAATCCCTCTGGGGTCATTTGCGAGATCATGAACGCTGACGGCACCATGGCCCGCCTGCCCGATCTGCTGGCCGCGGCACGCGAACATGGATTGAAAGTGGGCACGATCCGATCTTTGATCGAATATCGCCGTAAACATGACCATCTGGTCGAGCGTCTGGCCGAAACTATGTTCCAGAGCGATTTCGGTGGAGATTGGAAGATCATCTCCTACCGCAACAAGATTAGTGGAGACGAGATTATGGTGCTGCAGAAGGGTAGTATCGACCCTTCGCGCCCCACTCTGGTCCGAATGCATAATCTGAATGTCTTCCAGGACACGCTGGGCGAAAGCGGCAGCCGGTCCGGCCTGCTGGGGCGCTCTATGCGAATGATCGGCGAGGAAGGCAGCGGCCTCGTCGTGCTTATCAACCGTTTCACCCCTAATGTACTTTCGCAGGTGCTGCGCATGCGGGGGGGGGCGGGTTCGATCGCGGATCTGGGCAATTTGCGCGATTATGGCATCGGCGCACAGATACTCGCCGAAATTGGCGTCCGCGACATGGTGCTCCTAACTAACTCACATCAGCACCCGGTCGGCATCAGTGGCTATGGCTTGGCCATCGTGGCCGAACGCCCGATCGTTTGAAGGCATCCGCAGAACGGGCAGATGTCCTTGGATGCGGGTAGGCTGGCCATTCTGATATGCGCGCTGACCGCCTGCCACTCGCCTGCGAAACGAAAGACTCACGGGCAAGAGCCAACTCCACAACGGCCGATCACGCTCTAGTTAAGGGACAGGATGAGATGGACATTCAAATCGTTGCCGAAGGCCTTTCCTTTCCTGAAGGACCTGTCTGGATGAAGGACGGTTCGATCATTCTCGTCGAAACGGGAGCTGGAAAACTGACCCGCATTCTACCCGACGGCTCCAAGGAAACCGTGGCCGAGTGCGGCGGTGGACCTAACGGCATCGCGGTCGGGCCGGATGGCATGCTTTATGTGTGCAATAATGGCGGAATGATCACCTATCAGCAGCATGGGCTGACCCTGACCACTGGTGAATGCCCCGAAGACTATGAAGGCGGCTGGATCGACCGTATCGATCCGGTCAGCGGCAAGGTTGAACGGCTGTACAGCAGCTGCGACGGTCAGCGCCTTGCCGGTCCCAATGACATTGTGTTCGATTATGAAGGCAATATTTGGTTCAGCGACCTTGGTAAGTATGTCGGCAACGCGACGCTCAATGGCGGCATTTTTTTCGCCAAACCGGATGGATCGTTCATCACACGTGCGGTCGACCGTATCAATGTTAACGGCATCGGGCTCTCGCCTGACCGCAAAACCGTCTATGGTGCGCTATCGTTCGAATCGCTGCTGGTCGGGTTCGACATCGTGGGCGAAGGAAAGTTGGAGCCGATCGCGGGCCTCGGTTCGGGGCATGTGGTCGCGCAATTCGCGGCACGCCAGTTGCTTGATTCCCTGGCGGTGGACGAAGCGGGCCATATCTGTGTCGCGACATGCCTGAACGGTGCCGGGATCGGATCGGTCGATCCGGCGACGGGTGTGGTGACCAATTATCCTTTCCCCGATGTATTGACGACCAACATCTGCTTTGGCGGAGAGGATATGCAGGACGCATGGGTGACGATGTCGACGACCGGAAAGCTCGCGAAGGTCCGTTGGCCCCGTGCAGGATTGAAACTCGCCAACTACGCTTGATAAGCCGGCACCGGCGCATCGCTCGGCGGCGGATCTGCGGCCAGTATGGCATGTGCGCTATTCCGCCTGAAATTCAGCTGTTCTGTAACATTCCCGCCATGCGGCAGAGAATAGGCGATCCTTGCATGCTCAATCATGGCCAACGCGTTTGGACTGAGCACCAGCAAAGGCGATACAAGGAGGCATTTCGATCCGCAATTTACCGTGCCTTTGTCACCCTCAAGGCAGATCGACGTTCGCTATTGCTGTCACGAAACGAAAAGTAGCCCAATAATTAGCCTTTTGGCAATCTCGTCAACTGGCGAGGATGGTCCAACTTAGAGTTTGTCTCGAAATGCGCCTCCGGCGCATCCGCACCGGCCCACACCCCCACCCGACCTCCCATTCAGGATACACTCTGTGGGAGGTCGGGTGGGGGTGAGGGCTGGTGCGGCAACCGAAATGCGCTCTTCCGCGCATTTCGAGACAGCCTCTTATGGATATTGAAGTTGGTGCCAGCCTTTCCAAACCACCCGTGGGTAGTTGGAATCTTGGCATATCTGTCAGATGACGTGCGCCATTTCGCGACCGCTGGCTTGTAAAGTGCAAATTTATCGGCAAGGATTTCGTGCGTGTCTTCACCCGTTACGACAGGTTCGCCCGTAACTATCGGTCAGCAATCATACTCGCCACCGCCGTCGCCTTCTGGCTCTGATCGATTCGGAATCCTATCTACCCTTGAAGACCGGTGGCCGCTTATCGAGGGAGGCGCGTGCAGATTCCGCTAGGTCTTCGCTGATGAGGCACGCTTCGATTGCTCTCTCGCAGGCGTCAAGGTTGCGGTCAATTGGGTCTGCTAACAGGTAGTCAATCGCGACCCGAGTTGCGTAGATCGAGAGCGGTGCATTAGCGGCGATGGATTGTGCCAGCGAGATTGTATGGTCTTGCAGTTCGATGGCGGGGACGTGCTCGTCAACAAGGCCAATAGCATAGGCTTCAACGGCCCCAAACTTGCGACCTGTGTACAGCATCAGCCGTGTGCGCGAAGGACCTATCAACTGTACCAGTCGCTGAAGGCCGGCGACATCATGGGCCAGGCCACGCTTGGCTATAGGTATCGACAGGCTTGATTCATTCGCTGCAATGCGCAGATTGCATGCCGTGGCGATACTCACTCCGCCCCCCACACAATGGCCGTGTATCATCGCGATCGTCGGCTTGAGCGCACGTTGTATGCTCTCCACCGCGCGACTGAGCACCGATGCAAAATCCGTGCTGCCTGCTGCACTGCCGCTGCTCACAATCTCATCGAGATCGCCGCCTGCACAAAATGCCTTATTACCGGCACCCGCGATAATAATGACACGCACCGCCTCATCGGCTGCCAAATGGCTCACACCGTCTGCCAGAGCAACGGCCATTGAAATCGAGAGTGCATTCATACGCTTGGGATTGTCGATCCGAAGCCATCCTATGCTTCCTTCGATAGTGCAGTGGACGGCACGACCATCATTATCGATAATTGCGCTCATAATACCTCGCCTTTGACATGATACAGCTACGCTCATCAGGAAATAAAACCGCATCCGCAAATCACGACTCGATGGAACTCATCCTGGTGCCGCTAAAATATTTTTCAGCAACCCAAAGTTCGTAGCGAAATGCCAATCGGCGCGCACAATTTCGAGTCAGGACATGGCGGTTGGAAGGAAAGCCGTAAGGTGGTCCCGCCATCTTGGCAAGTTGGTCGACTTGACCACGGCGGTCGTCAAACCAGTTGCAGACCGAAAGTTCGCCCGTGCCGCAACGGTGAGGCGAGCACGCTTCCAATGATCACAGACCGCTGAAGGGCGAGTGCATAGTGAGCTACGCATCGCGATGGGCCTGATCGACCACTCAATTGTGCTGCTGTCCAATTCGATTCAGCCACCCATGGTTGACCACTGCTGCATAGCTCCTTGATCTCTTTTGAATGCGTGCTTGAAATGCAAGGGAAGGGCGGAGATAATAAGTATCTTCCTCACGCAAGAGTTTGGTGGCGAATGATCGGAATAGGGTAATCCCATTTATCTTCCCATCCAACCACATGCCATGCCAAATTTGCAGGCCTCGCCCACCTAAGCTTAGCACCGAAGGACTTTTGTTATGAAAGCTATCGTTTTACTCAAGCGTCGATCAGACATTACGCATGAACAGTTTCGTCATCACTACGAGACAGTTCACGCCGAGCTGGCCCACAAATATTTGGGGCATCTGTTTCTTGACTACCGACGTAACTATCCCAAATTTGTCGAATATGGTGCCCGGTCAAGCGACACTCCCACTGCCTTCCAGAGCCCCTATGACGCCATAACAGAGCTCCGCTATCGCGATCGCGCAGCCTTTGAGGAAGCGCAGCGGATTATGTCCGATCCCGTTATCGGGAAGATTTTCGAGGAAGACGAGAAGAACTTCATGGATCGCGCCGAATTCCGCGTATTCACGTGCGACGAGGTTGTTTCAACGCTTCCTAGCTAAGCCGCATCATCGCGCAGCCTTTTTCTGCCGGTGATCGCGATGTGTCGATATCGACATCATCATGTGCTTCGGCGGTACACGTAATAAATTTGAAGTGGACGACCAATGATGGGTGCACTGGAGGGCAAGACCGCGCTGGTGACTGGCGCTTCACGTGGTATTGGCAAGGCGATTGCGAAGCGTCTCGCGCGGGATGGTGCGTTCGTGCTTTGCCATTATAGGCAAGGCCGCGAGGGCGCAGAGGCAACCGTCGCCAAAATCGTTGAGTCCGGTGGCAAGGCGGCGGTGCTCGGTGGTGATGTTCGCGACAGCAGCGAGATCGACAAGCTGTTCGCCGAGGTCGACCATATCCTTGCCGACCGTCCTCTCGACATTCTGGTCAACAATGCCGGCGTTGGAGGAGGCGGTAGCCTCAACGAGGTAAGCGAGGCCTATCTCGACGATCTGCTCGCCACTAACGTGAAAGGAACGTTCCTCGTCACCCAGAAAGCTGTGTCGCGCATCCCTGATGGTGGACGCATCATCAACATATCATCGATGGTAGGCCTCGCCGCCTATCCAGGCACGATCGCCTATGCGCTTACAAAAGCAGCGGTAAACAGTTTCACACGCTCGCTCGCCGCCGATCTCGGCAAGAGGGGCGTCACTGTTAACGCTGTCGCGCCCGGTGCCACCGACACCGATTTCATTGCGAAGCTGCTGGAGGACCCCGAACTTACCCGATATTATGCCGCGCAGGCCGCACTCAACCGCATTGGCCAGCCAGACGATATCGCAGCGGTTGTAGCGTTCCTTGCGTCCGACGATGGTCGCTGGGTCACCGGTCAAGTTCTGGAGGCGAGCGGCGGCATGCATATCTGAGTCGCCAAGGATGACTTTCTTGTCGCGGTTGGTCCCGGTCTGATGGTGCATCATCTACGAAAGCAGTAAATATGGGCAATCTTCTACGCGGGTTCGCCCGCAAGATTAGATCGTCTGTTGCGATCCATCATAGTGAATATTCGGGCCGCCGATAAGCCATGTGCGTCACTGAATAGATCGAAGTTTTTATTATAATATAGTCAGAATGAAATTTTTGTTTTCGTTTCTTTTTAAGAGCTGCGAACAAATACATTTGCGAGTTGTTCGATAATCTATGCGTTGCAATATATTGGAGATAATAGGTGAAGACATTCATATTTGGCGCGAATGGTTATATTGCAAGCAATGTCGCCAAGGAGCTCCAGGAGCATGGTCATGAGGTCGGCGCCTTGGCGCGCAATGCCGAATCGACCGAAGCTCTCAAACAGAAAGGGATCATGCCGATCAGCGGCACGCTGACCGATCTGGATGTGCTTCGCGAGGCTGCGGCATGGTCCGACGCGATTGTGTTTGCGCCGGTGGTTCCGTTTGAGGAGGAAGTCCCCGCGCTTGAGGCCCTGTTGGACGCCTACGAGGGAACGAATAAGGCATTGCTCTACACCTCAGGTACCGGCGTTCTTTCGATCAAGACGCGGATGGGCGAATGGCGGCAAGAGAGCTATTCGGAGGACGATGCTTATGAAGGCCAGCACTGGCTGAAGTTGCGCGTCGAAACCGAGAACATGGTTCGGCGGGCAAGTGAGCGAGGCATCCGGGCCATCGTGATGCGGCCACCGCAGATATGGGGTCGTAACGGCAGCGCTCAAATTCCCGCGATCTTCGAATCCGTCGAGAAGACCGGCAGCGCATGCTATGTTGGCGCCGGACTGAACCTCTACACACATGTGCATGTCGACGATCTGGCGCGCATGTTTAGGCTGGCCATAGATAAGGGTGTTCCCGGTGCGCTCTATCACGCGGTTGCGGGCGAAGTTGCTTGGCGAACGGTCGCCGAAGCCGTCGCAGAGGTGATGCAGTGTTCGACCCGCTCCGTGACGTTCGAAGAAGCCCGCGAAATCTGGGGTATTTATGCAGACCCGTTTTTTGGTGTGAGCAGTCGGTCGCGCGCGGTTCGCAGCCGTCGTGAACTGGGCTGGGAGCCAACTCAGTTTGATCTGATCGAAGACGTGCGTCGGGGTTCTTACAGCCAGAGAGGTCGCCCCGTTGGGATGACACCGGCTACCTAGATGTTTGGTCCCGGGATTTGATGGTGCATTTTCGGCCTGGAATGGAAGGATGCACTACGGGCCAGGTTCTCCACGGGAGCGCCCGCACGACAGCGGCATTCCGTCGAGCAATACAAGATAGTCAAGAGAGGCTGAGGGCTCTGGCCAGGCGCGACGGGATCAACCCGAAGACCGTGGCCAGGTGGCGGTAACGCCAAACTCCTGAGGATCGCAAGACCCGCCCAGCCAGTTCCTGAAGCGGCCCGTGTTTTCAGGAGGCGGTATTCTTTAGGCTATGCAGCCATGTCGAGGTTCTTGAGGGCTGCATAGTAATTGTCTTCGGCCTCAGCGGGCGGGATGTGCCCGATGAGGCCGAAGGGCCGTTGATTGTCTCGGCTAAGGCGTTGTCGTAGGAATCGCCAACGCTGCCGACCGAGGGGATGAGCTTGGCTTCGGCGAGGCGGTGGGTATAATTCATGGCAAGGTATTGAACTCCCCTGTCGCTGTGATGGATCAACTGATCCTCTGGACCCGGCCGACGCGCATGGATCGCCTGCTCCAGGGCATCCGAAACGAAGCTGGCAGTGGCTGACGTACTGACCTTCCATCCAACGATCCGCCGGGCAAAAGCATCAATCACGAAGGCGACATAGACGAAGCCTGCCCAACTACGCACGTAGGTGACCCGAAGGGCAGCGCAGCTAAATCGACGACCCACAGGGCGTTTGGCCGGCTGACGTGAAATGCCCGATTGACCTTGTCCTGCGGACACGGTGCCTTCGGGCTGCTGACGGTGGTGATCGTCTTCTTGCCACGCCTGACGCCCGCCAGCCCCATAGCTCGCATCAATCGTTCCGCGGTGCATTTCGCCACCATGATGCCTTCACGGCGCATCTGGTGCCAGACCTTGCGTGCGCCATAGAGACCAAAGCTGGTATCATGTACCCGCTTGATCTGCTCCCTGATCTCGTCATCGCGCTGCGCACGGGCTGGACGCTTGCCGGGATCGGCACGACGCGCGGAGTGTTCATGGCAGGATGAGGGGGCGATTGCCAGTTCCCGGCAGATCGGCTCGATCCCCAAATCCTCGCGATGGACGTCGATGAACGCCATCATCATCTCCCGGGGCGGTCGAACTCCGCCATCGCAAAATACGCAGATGCCTTGCGCAAAATCTCGTTGGCCCGGCGTAGTTCCTTCACTTCGCGCTCCAGCAATCTCAGACGCTCCCGGCCATCGGTCGCCAGCGAGCAGCCGATCTTCGCCGCGATCGACTTCATCACTTCCCATTCCGAGCCGTACTCGGCCCGCTGCTCCACCACCATACGAACCGCCCGTTCCCGGACTTCAGGTGAAAATTTGTTGGTTGTCTTGCGCATAACGGATGCTCCGTCTCACAAATTGGAGCCTCCTCAAAACACCGGGCGCCTCAGCACCCTGTCAGGGATATATCTCCACTGCAAAACTCAAGTCTTCACATGAAGAGATATGAGCCTTGCACCGCAGCTATTGGTCGATCTGTTGCTTTGCCCCGGCGAGTTGCGCAGGTTGTATCTTCTGGAGTTGGCAGCAGTCGAGATTGCCGGTCCGGTATTGGAAGAAAAAGGGGAGGATATATGAACAAACGCCCATGCGCCGCGCTCTTGGCGAGTGTAGCCGTTTCGGCCCTGCTGCCTGCGGCCCAAGTTTATGCTCAATCGGCTCCGGTGGCCACCACGCGCGGCGAAGACGACATCATCGTCACCGCACGCAAGCGCGAGGAAAACGCCATCGCGGTGCCGGTCGTCATCACCGCCGTCAGCGGCGGCGAACTCAACCGTCGCGGGATCAGTAACCTGGACGGGATCGCACGGCTTGTTCCCTCTTTGAACATCGCGGAGGGCGGGGGGACTGTTCAGGGCGGGACCATCACGCTGCGCGGCATCGCGGGTCCTGATACCAATCCCCTGGGCGATCAGGCCGTTTCCTTCAATATCGACAGTGTTCAAGTCGCCAAGGCCTCCGTCCGGCGGCTCGGTAATTTCGACATCGCTCAGGTAGAAGTTCTCAAGGGTCCGCAGACACTTTTCTTTGGCAAGAACAGCCCCGGCGGCGTGATCTCGATGAGGACGGCCGATCCGACGGCGTCGCTGTCGGCCAAGCTATCCGTCGGGTACGAAGTCAACGCGCATGAATGGCGGACGGAAGGGTATATTGCAGGACCGGTTACGGACACGCTCGGCGCGAGGATTGCCTTCTACACATCCGATATGCGCGGCTGGGTCAAGAATCTGTCCTTCCAGACCCAGGGCAACATCCTGTCGCCCAATCGAGAATATGGACCCAAGAACCACGAATGGGGCGTGCGCGGGACGCTGCTGTTCGAACCGAGCGATCGCTTTAGTGCAAAGCTTAAATTCACATATGGCCGTGGTCGTGGTGCTGACAGTTCCTATAATTTCCAGTATATTCATTGCCCCTATGGTGGCGTTCCACAATTTGTCGGCGTTAATGATGAATGTCGTGCGAACAACAAGGTTTCCCACGCAAATATTGGTCCCAACTTCACCCAATTCGAACCTGCGTTTGGCGATGGAACGCCTTATGCTCGCGTGAACCAGCAACTGGGTGGATTGGAACTCAACTACGATCTGACGGATCAACTGAGGCTGACATCAGTCACCGGATATTACCGCATAAACTATTTGACATCATCGCATTTCACGACAGGAATCGCGACCCAGGAAGTCAATTACGGGCTGGGCCTTCCGATGCTGCCTTCCCTGATCACATATTATGACCGGGAGATCACGGAAGAATTGCGCCTTCAAAGCGACTTTGACGGCCCGATCAATTTCACGCTCGGAGGTCTTTACCAGGACACGCTTGCAACTACCGGCGCACATACCTTCGCCAATCCGGTCACTCCGATCGAGTTCAATGAATATTTATTCAAGCAGAAGGGCAAGGCCTATTCGTTTTTCGGACAACTGAACTGGGATATCCTGCCGACGCTCGAATTGTCAGGCGGTGGACGCTATTCTCATGAGGAAAAGCGGCTTCCCCTCCTGATCGCTGACGTCACTGGCAACCCGACTGTGTCCCCCGGAACGGTTATTCCCGTCAATCCGGGTAAAGTCAGCTTCAATGACTTCTCGCCGGAGGTTACCCTCTCCTATCGTCCTACCAATGATCTCACCATCTTCGGGTCGTACAAGCGTGGCTTCCTGTCAGGCGGATATAACGGCTCCTCCGCAGATGTATCCTTGCCGATAAATTATGGGCCACAGAAGGTTCGCGGATTTGAAGCGGGGTTGAAAGCCGCTCTGTTCGATCGAGCCCTGCGTGTGAACTTCGCCGCTTACAGCTATGACATCCTGGGATTGCAGATCACGAGCTTTGCCGGCACCGTCGGAACGATCCGCAATGCCGGCAAGGTCAGCGTCAAGGGCGCCGAATTCGACTTCAACTATCGCACGCCGATCGATGGCTTCACGCTGCGTGGTGCGATTGCCTATAACCGGGGTCGATATGATGAATATTTGGCGCCTTGCTATACCGGACAAACGCCGGCCTTGGGATGCGATATGGTCAATAGCGGAGGCGCGCCGGTACAGGATCTCGGCGGCACCACTCTCCGTAACGCCCCGAAGCTTAGCGGCTCCCTGGGCATGGGTTATGAAGCGCCGATCGGCAGCGATCTGAAACTCGGTTTCTCCACTGATCTGAATTATACCAGCAGTGAAATCACCGATGCCAAGTCTACGCCCCACGCTGTCTCACCGCGGCGCGCCCTTCTTGACGCTACTTTGAGGATCGGCGCACAGGACGATCGTTGGGAACTGGCGCTGATCGGTCGCAATCTTACCGATCAGCATTATTGGGCAACCTCACAGGGCGTCCCCCTTACCGGTAACTTCACAGCGGGCAATCCCCTGGAAGATCAGTTTGCTGTCATCAGCCGGGGACGGGAAGTCATGATCCGCGCGACGTACAAATTCGGTAGCTGAGAAAGATCGGAGACGGCGGAGTTAGCTCCGTCGTCCCCCTTCGCTTTTGCAGCGGCACGGTTCACTGGAATGTACATCGGTGCCGTCAATTTTGGCAAATACGGCATTCCGTGGTAGTCAATTGAGCGGTCGCATAAGGGCCTTCATGTCGACGAAGCCTGCCTTCAAATGAATGAGGAGACCAGCAAGGGACAATGATAATTGGCGAGGTCGGCGGGCGACATGCCATAAATCTTTGAACTTTACCTGTCGCCGTCAACCCCCGCGATCGTCTTTAGCGTCGATGAGAAGGATCAGGTCCAGACGCTCGACCGCAAACAGCCAGTGCTGTTAATGATGCCGGACATCCCCCTAACGCCGGACCCACAGCCATGTAGAGCATAGGCCGACATCTATATTTGCAGCACTTGACATCGCTTTGAGCTGCTTCATCGTCAAATGCTGCAGGAGAATCCGGGAAACAGAGTTCCCTGACTTTCTCAAGCAGATCGACCGAGCGGCACTCGACGGGCTCGACGTCCATCGTATAAGCGGCCAACTGGAGGCAAACATCCTCACCATCATCGACCGGCATAAGGAAAACTCCACGCCATATCGATGGACCAAATCCAAGCCTCAGTGAAGCGCTTCTGCCAGAAAATCGAGCAGACTTTATCCGACGAACTTTGGATTCACGCGATTAGTAGTATGTCGTTATCTCAGTCGACTACATGAAAGACGTCTGCTGCGGAAGACTCCGGCAACGCCTGCTACGCACTGAATAGAGACATCATGGCCTTAGCCCGCCGCAGCGCTGAATCGGCCGAGCATGCCGTGACAGGCATTTAAGATTGCAGGTGTAGCGATAGCTCGTGCCGGCCGTCCCACTATATGTTTGCGCGGCACCTTGACCTGTTGCGCAGGCTTTCGACAATGATGAACAAGGATTCGGACGCATGCGCGCAGACTCGCCGGTAACAAAATGGCTGATAGTGGGGCTATGCTTCCTGTCGCAAAATCTGGCGATTGGCTTCGCGTTCGGCTCCTTCGGCCCATTGCTGGCCGCCACCGAATCGCATTTTGGTGTCAGCCGTGCGGGTGCCAGTATGGGCATGAGTCTCATCAATCTGGCCTTGGGAGGCCTTGCGCCTTTTCTGGGCGGGCTAATGCAGCGTATCCCTGTGCGCTATGCGATGGCGTTGGGGGCAGTGTTGAGCGCGGTGGGATATTTTGGCTTGGCCACCATCACCGTCTATCCCATCGGCCTCGTGATGTTCGTTCTTGTCGGCTCAGGCATGTCTCTTACCGGGGTGATTGGTCCGCTTACCATGATCAGTCGATGGTTTACGACCGGTCGCGCGACCATATTGTCGATCGTTAATCTGCCCGTGGCACTATTGACGACCCCCTATTTGGTGGGCGAGCTATTACCACAATTTGGCCGTTCGCTCATTCTGATGTGGGCCGCAGCGTTTTTTCTGGTCTTAGTTCCGTTACTGCTATTGTTCCTGCGCGACTATCCCTCCCAGACCCTGCGAACAGGCAACGGCGTTACCAATGCGGCCTCACCAGCCGACGCCGGCGTTGCCGCGCCGATGTCCACCGGCGACATATTGCGGAGCCGACCTTTCTGGTTGGTTTCAATCGCGATCGGCATCATGGCGGGATGCGGAATTGTTTTTGTCGTTCACATCGTTCCGTTTGGCGTCGGTCAGGGCATGACGATCCAGACTGCCTCAAAATTGCTGTCAGTGCATGCCGCATCGGGCCTTATCGGCGTTCTGATAGTCGGCCGTCTTGCTGACCGGATCGGCGCCCCTCAGGTTCTGGTGCTGACAAGCCTGTGTCAGATGCTGCTGTTCTGCGCGCTGCTGATGGTCAAAGGCACCTCTCTTTATCTGGTGGCAGCGCTGATGGGCATGAGCGCGGTTCCGATGATGACATTGCATGGAGCAGCTTTGGGTGCGCTCGTACCCGTGTCTAGCATTAGCCGGGCGATAGGGCTGAGCTACGCAATCAAGCTGCCGTTCCTTTTCGCGTTCGCACCGCTGGCGGCGCTATTGTTTGAAACCAGCAGAAGCTACGCCTTGCCATTCGCATCCTGCGCAGCTGCTCTGGCATTGTCTTGCTTGTTGTTCGTCATGATCGTGTTCGAAGCGGGCAGGCGTAACCGAGCGACACCAGCTATGACGTAACGGGGCAACCGCCAGCGGGCCGTTCCAAAAGGGCGATCCATGGAAAATCGAACGAAGCATATCAATCGAAGCGCGATAACACGCGGCGTCGGGATGGAGAGAATGGATGACAGCTAGTGGGAGCAACGGCGGGGCAGAGACGCAGATGGTGCTGCACACCGACCGCAAGAGAAGATGGCCTCCACTTGTCTCGAAACTGGTCGGGTTCATCCTCATCCTGACGGGATTTGGTTTCGCCATTCCGGGTGTTCAGCTGGCGACGCTGGGCGGATCCTCCTACTATCTTCTATGCGGCGTCGCCCTGGTCGCCGCCGGCATGTTCCTCTGGAAGGGAAGTGCCACCGGGACATGGATTTTCGCCGCCACTGCGGCGGGAACGCTGGCTTGGGCGCTTTGGGAAGTCGGCCTGAACGGCTGGGCCTTGTTCCCCCGCCTGGGCATTTTCGTCCTGCTGGGCGCACTGGTCACGCTCGCCCATCGGCTTCGTCGCTCCCGCGCGCGCAGCGTCGGCATGCAGTCCGGCCGGCGGCGCTGGGCTGTCATTGCCGCCCTCGGCATCCTGTCAGTGGCCGTTGCCGCCTATGCACTGTCGGATCGCGAAGGCCCGCTGGAAATCGCGGACGGCCCGGCCCCCTCACCCGCAGCATCCATCTGGCCCTTCTCCAACGGGAGCAGCCGTTCCGACCGCTACTCGGCACTGGAGCAGATCACGCCCGTCAATGTGGAGCATCTGCAGGTCGCATGGAAAACGCGTCTGGGCATGCCCCCGGCGGGCGTCGTCGGGGCTATCCAGGCGACGCCATTGATGATCAACGATACTTTGTACACCTGCAACGTCATCAATCAGGTCATCGCGCTCGACATCGAGACCGGAGCGATCAAATGGCGGTTCGACCCCAAGTTGGATCTCTCGACGGTCGCAATGGGCGTGTGCCGCGGCGTTGCCTATTACAAGGTGCCTGATGCCACTGGCCCCTGCGCCGAACGCATTATCAGCTTTTCGCGCGATGCCAGGATGTTCGCCATTGACGCCGGCAGCGGCCGGCGCTGCGCCGGCTTCGGGCGCAACGGCGAAGTCGACATGACCCAGGCCATGGGCGCAGTAAAGAAGGGCTATTATTATCTGACCTCGGGTCCGGTGATTGTTCGTGGCAAGGTCATCGTCGGCGGCTCCGTCCTGGACGGCCAGTCGACGCTCGAACCTTCCGGCGTCATCCGAGGCTTTGACGCGGTAACGGGCAAGTTTGCCTGGGCATGGGACATGGGACGGCCCGATGATCATGGCCTGCCACCGCCAGGAAAAACCTTTACGCTCGGCACGCCCAACGCCTGGGCGCCGCTGACGGGAGACTCCGACCTGGGGATGGTCTACGTGCCGCTGGGCAATGCCACCCCCGATTATGTGGCGGCGCATCGTAGCGACGTCATGAACAAATATACCAGTTCCGTCGTAGCGATCGATGTCGATACCGGATCGTTGCGCTGGCATTATCAGACGACCCATCGGGACGTGTGGGATTATGACATCGCGTCCCCTGCTACCCTCATCGACCTGCCGACCAGCAAGGGCATGCGGCAGGCGCTGATCCAGCCGACGAAACGTGGCGTATTCTTCGTACTCGACCGGCGAACCGGCGAACCGCTGGTCAAAACGGTCGAAGTGCCTGTTCCGCAGAACCCGGTGCCAGGCGAAAAATTGTCGCCCACGCAACCCTACCCGGTGGGCATGCCCAGTTTCGGCGGCGAAAAGCTGACCGAGGCCCATATGTGGGGCATCAGTCCGTTCGACCAACTGTGGTGCCGCATCAAGTTCCGCCAGGCCCGTTATGATGGCGATTTCACGCCCATCGGGATGAAGCCAACGATCGTATATCCGGGCTATCTGGGCGGATCGGAATGGGCCGGCGTCGCGGTCGATCCAGAGCGCAAGCTGATGGCGCTCAACGTCAACCATTTCGCCATGTATAACCAGATGATAACCCGCGAGCAGGCGCGCAAGGACAATGTGAAATCCTATCTGGCCGGCTCGGTTCCGATCAACCTGAAGGCCTGGCCGCAGGAAGGCACGCCTTATGCGACCCGCACGGGCGGTTTCCTTTCGCCGCTGGACACACCCTGCATCCAGCCGCCCTATGGCGAGGTTGCGGTGGTCGATCTAAAGACGCGCAAGACCGTGTGGCGTCAGCCTCTTGGAACGGGCCGCGACACCGGCCCATTGGGTATTCCATCGATGCTGCCGCTTCCTATGGGCGTTCCCGCGCTCGGTGGACCTTTGGTCACGCGCTCCGGCCTGATGTTCATCGCTGCAACGCAGGAGCGGACGTTTCGCGCCTTCGACATGCGTAACGGTAATCTGCTCTGGCAGGACCGTCTGCCTGCCGGCGGTCATTCGGGACCCATGTCCTACTATTCGAAGCGGAGCGGACGACAGTTCATCATCATCCCCGCATCGGGGCATCCGCAGATGAAAAACGGTCAGTCGGACTATCTCATGGCTTATGCATTGCCAAAAAAGAAGTGACATTGATAAGGTTCTTGGGCCCGGTCGGGCCCAAGAACAACAGTGCTCTTCGCGCTGATCGACGAAGATAGGCGAGACTACATATCGGAGGCGAATGTCCCGCATGGACTGGGTCAAGCGGCTGTCGAGATAGAGCGAGACCTTTCGGAGCAGGTCATAATATGCCAAGCAATCCCAAGTGCGAGATAGAGCAGACGGTACAATGAGGGAAATTATAAAGGGCAAATCATGCCCAGTGGCGTTCGACCACGATCGCAGTCCAAGCCCAGAATTGGCGGCCGTGTCCCGTCAAGTTG
>NZ_JAIQXR010000028.1:0-57498 GCF_020166615.1 Sphingobium sp. 3R8
CTGGAAACCCCCCATTTTTGGGAAAAGCTAAACAAGACGATGACCAAAAGTCCGATAGAGATTATGTTTTCTCGGGAAAACTGAAGACTTTTAAGGCTTTGGATTTCGTTGCCGGTTGGACTTTCAAATCTGCAGAGTATATTCGTGGACGGAATGCTGCCGCTGCACTCGTTTCGACTAATTCTCTATGCCAAGGCGCTTCAGTGCCTCTACTATGGCCATCGGTTCTTACCAACGAATTAGAGATTCATTTTGCGCATCGATCTTTTAAATGGAGAAATAGCGCAGCGAAAAATGCAGCGGTGATTTGCGTAATTACCGGAATTAGAAATGTATCTAATTCAAAAAAACGCCTATTCGATGAAAATATCGAAACTTCCGTCGATCATATCAATCCATATTTGGTTAACTATGAAGATGTGCTAGTGAGCGCATCCAACAAAAGTCTATTTGGACTCCCCCATATGTCTTTTGGCTGCATGCCATATGACGCTGGAAATCTCATTTTATCTCCAGAGGAAAAGTTTGAGTTCATATCCAGTTATCCAGAGTCGGAAAAGTTCATTCGCAAACTCATGGGGTCGCAAGAGGTAGTCAAAGGCATTGAACGATATTGCCTATGGATCTCTGACAATGACGCTAGTGAAGCGCTTAATATTCCTGTGATTGCAGACCGTGTCGAGAAGACGCGAATAGCTAGGTTGGAAATGAAGGATGACGCCGGCATAGCCTTGGCAGAAAGACCTCATCAATTCAGAGAGCATATTTCTTCAAGGCATCATGCGATCTTGATTCCAAGTGTGACTTCTGAACGACGACCTTATCTCCCAGTTGAAAGGGTGGGCGCTGATGTCATTGCTTCCAACCTCAATCAGGTTTTGTACGATGCACCTGAATGGTGCATCGCAATCATCGCATCGCGCCTGCATCTCACTTGGATCGCCACCGTATGCGGCAAATTGAAATCCGATTTCCGCTACTCAAACACCCTTGGTTGGAACACCTTCCCTGTGCCGAAATTTAGCGAGGGACAGCTAGAGGATCTGTCAGCTTCTGCCCGTCGCATCCTAAAATGCCGTTATTCTCATTATCCGGCTACGATCGCAGAGTTATATGATCCGGATAAAATGCCTCATGACTTGAGGGAGGCTCACCGCGAAAACGACGAGCTGCTCGAAACGATGTATATCGGCCGCCCATTCCGCAACGACACCGAAAGGCTGGAAAAGCTCTTCAAGCTTTATGCAGCCAAAACGAAATCGTTGGACAAACAAGCCTCGCAGAAAAAGGGGGTCTGACGAATGGTTGAGATGCTCAATGTCACGTATGGCAAGTCCACGGCGAAGACTAACGCCTTGGGCCAGCGACCGATGCAAGCTCGCACCTATGAGGCCCGAGCGGCGCAATTTCTGCTGCTGAAAGCGCCTCCGGCTGCTGGCAAAAGCCGTGCTCTGATGTTTGTCGCCCTTGACAAGATGCGCCACCAAGGCCTGGCAAAAACTATCGTCTGCGTTCCTGAGACGTCTATCGGCGGGTCTTTCCGATCTACTGATCTAGCCCGCGACGGCTTTGAAGCCGATTGGGAAGTCGATGATCGATGGAACCTGTGCCTAACTGGCGAAGATGCAGACAAACAGAAAGTGAAGGCGTTCGCAGCCTTCATGAACAGTGATGCCAAGGTGCTAGTCTGCACACATGCCACGTTCCGCTTTGGTTTTGACGAAGTGGTGCGGAATATCGGGATAGAGGCTTTCGATAGCTGCTTTATCGCCATTGACGAGTTTCATCACGTATCAGCGTCCGACAATAATCGTCTTGGCGTGATCCTCCGCAGCCTGATAATCCGCGCCGAATGCCATGTGATGGCGATGACCGGCAGCTATTTCCGTGGTGACGCCGATCCGGTCTTACGGGCTGAAGATGAGGATCGCTTCACAAAGATCACTTACAGCTACTACGAACAGCTTGAAGGCTATGAGTTTCTCAAGGCTCTCGGGATTAACTACGAATTTTACAAAGGAAAATACATTAACGGGCTGCCGGGGGTACTCAACTCCGACCAAAAAACCATTGTTCATATCCCGCACCGCGGAGCGTCCGAAGCGTTCGACGACAAATACAATGAAGTTGGCAAAATCATCGATTTTTTGGGAAAGCACGAAGGACGAGATCCCGAAACTGGTTTTGATTTAGTGCGTCGGCCGGACGGTCGTATTCTCAAAGTTGCCGATCTTGTTGACGATGGACCTGGGCGAGACATCGTAAAGGCTTCCCTCACCCGCGAGATTAAAGGGTCGGATGGACGTCGTGATGATGCTGCGGATCGTGCCAAGGTCGATATTATCATTGCTCTAGGCATGGCAAAGGAAGGCTTTGACTGGGTGTGGTGCGAACACGCTCTGACGATCGGCTATCGATCCTCGTTGACCGAGATTGTCCAAATTATCGGGCGGGCTACACGCGATGCTCCCGGCAAGCCAAAGGCACTGTTCACAAATCTCGTGGCCGAACCTGGCGTCGAGACAGGTATCGTAACCGATGCTGTGAACGACATGCTCAAAGCGATTTCTGGTTCGCTTTTGATGGAGCAGGTTCTGGCACCGAATTTCAAATTTTATCGCCGGGAAGATGGTGATGTGCGCGCCCCAATCGGCACTGACAGCGAAGGCAATGTGACGATCGGAATCAGGGGCTTGATAGAGCCTCCTACCGATCGCGCTCGGGAAATTTGCGAAAAGGATATGCAAGACCTGATGGCGACGGCGTATCAGGAAATGGACCGCCGCGTGCTCGTTCCAGACACAGCACCTGAGGTAGCGACCCAGATGGTGCTCTCCGACATTATCGAGCGACGCTATGAGACCCTCGATCCTGAAGAAGCCGAGTCCATTCGGCAACATCTTGCAGCACAAATGAACGTGCTAACGCTGGCTCGCAAGGAAGCGGAGCGAAGTTTCGCGGAAGGGCAATCACCGCTCAATGGAACCTCTGCCCGGCTCGTCAGCGACGTGAGTGATGAAGAGGGGCTGGGCACCGCCCCCAACACATTGCTTGAGATGGTAAGAAAATTTATCAATGTCCGCGATATTGACGTGGAATTGATCGACAGCGTTAACACTTTCCAAGAGCGTTTCGAGGTGGCATCGAAATCGCTTAACGCCGAACTTTTGGCACACGTGCAGTCCGCTATGGTTGCGCTCCGCATCAATATGACAGGTGATGAGGCCCGAACCCTCTGGCCACGAATAAAAGCATTTCGTGTCGCCGAAGGCCGAGAGCCAAACGTGCATTCGGCAGATCCACTCGAAAAACGCATGGCCGAAGCACAGGCTTGGCTGAAGGCTGAGAAAGCAAAGCGCCTTCGCGAAGGTGCTCTGTGATGCGCCCGAGCCTGGACGACATCTTTGCTGAGAACGATGAATATGGGCTTCTGGAGGTAAAATCCCGCAACTCGCGCTTAGACCCATCTCATGACCGAGGGGTTGCAGGTCTGCGAGAGGTCGCAGCTTTTACCGAAAAACATAGGCGCCTGCCTGATCCAGATGCATTGGATCACGATGAAATGCGATTGGGCGCGATCTGGCATAAAATTCGGGAAGCACCGACCGATCAGATGCGTGCCGCAGACAGCCTCGGGCTGCTGAATGCAATCATGCCTGTGTCTGCGCCCATTAGATCGTGGCGTGACGAACCCTCGGACATGGATGTTCCGGAAAGCCTCGATGACATCTTCGACGATGATGATCTTACAGTGGATCTTTCTCTGACCGAGTTGAAGCACACGACACCGTCTGCTGACCGACACATGCCAGACCACCGAGCGGAATTTGTACATTGCCCAGATTTTGAGAGGTTTCAGGAGCGCTTTGAGACCGTACAGCGAGGGCTGGAAAGCGGCGAGCGCAGCGCAAAGCCGGTAAAAAAGTGGTCTGTTATCGAACCGATCGAGGGGGACTTCTTCATCAGGAATGGGCTTCTCGCCATGATCGCTGAAAAGTCAGAAATGACCGCGAGGGGCGGCTCACGCGATCATCGGCTACGAGTAATCTTTTCCAATGGCACGGAGAGTGATCCTCTAATGTCGTCCTTCCGCAAATCGTTGAACGACGACAAGACTGCGCGAATTGTCCAGAAGATCGGGACTGGTCCGCTCGATCCCGAGTGGGAATCCGACCAATTGGAGCTATCTGGCACGATCTACGTAGCTCGTTCACGCTCCGATGATCCTGCGATCAAAGAACAGCGGATGATCCTGCACAAGATCGGCGTGACAAGTCAGGATGTTCACCGCCGTATCGCCGATGCGCGCAACGATCCGACATTTCTCTTAGCCCCTGTGGAGATTCTCGCGACTTATCATCTCCAAAATCTTTCACGCCAAAAAGTAGAAAGCCTACTCCATCGATTTTTTGATGTTGCGCGCCCAGCAGAGTTATTCATCACCGACAGGTTCGGAAAAAAGGTGTCCCCCCGGGAATGGTTCTATGTGCTGCCTGAGCACGTAGCCCAAGCAGCGGAATTGATCCAGCAAGGCCAGCTGCATCTCTACCGTTACGACGTCGCTTCCCAGAAGATCGTTCGGAAAGCTTGAAAGGCAGCGCCGTAGGCAGACTACGCAGGAGGTTAGCGCGAACGGTCTTTGTCAGATCGCGCTGGTTTCTCCCAAGCCTGGTGAAGATCGGCTTCTAGTACGCCACCACTCCTGATGCGATCAGCGACGAGCTGGCGCGTCGATTCCCCAATGGATGTTACCATGCGGGCGCTTTCCCCCCGCTCGCGAGCGGTGTGCATGGCAGCATCAACAATGCCTTGCGCTGCGACCAACCGGGTATCGGCTAAATTATTCTCAGGTGAGTTCTTCAGGAACGTGGCGGCTAGCCGCTCCTGCCCGGGCGCATGGCCAGGAGGAAGGATAGGGCGTTCCAGCGCCCGCACAGCCCGCTGAAGCTGTACGGACTGCTGAGCATTGATTTGGACACCCAGCGCCGCACCAATCTCACGGACACGCTCCAGAGGCGTCTGTTCGGCCGAAATGACCGCATCGACTTGCCGCACCCCGAGATAGGTCAGGAGGTGCGATTGATAGACCGGCCCTTTAGCGTGGCGAACATAAGCCAATTCGGTGCGGGCATTAGCGATTTGGGCTGAAGGCGCGTCGTCAGCAACCAATGCCCTCAAGCGCTCGTTCGCCTGCTGTCGCGCGGTCGGAAGATAGCGTTCCAACTCATCGCGCACCTTGTTCAAGGTCACGCGGTAGCGCTGGCCTGTTGGCGGTGCGCGTTGCGGAAGCAACGCAATGCCATGCGCGCCGATGCGCGCTTCCGGGGCTGCATCACGCTGAACGGCAGCGCCAGCCAGAACGGCGACCATCACACGATGGTCGCCGCTCAGGAAACCGTGGCGCGACGCTTCCATCCAAGCTGTCTTGTCGATCGAGGCGATGCGGATCGGGTGTCCGGCCTCGCGCGCAACCTGTGCTGCATGATGGCGCATGGTGCGGCCATTGCCTTCGCGGAAGGAATGAATGGCGTTGAGTTCGTTGATGTGGTTTCCAAGCCGATCGAAAAACTCATCACGTGGAAGCCCGCGCAGGTCATTTCTCGCGGCCATGTCCGAGAACACCTTGTCCATTTCGCGGGCGATATAGGGGGGCGCGGCGAAGCTGGAACCGCCCTTGGCGATGCTGACGCTGCGATCTTGCCCGGCCCAATCATAGAGGTCTTGGAACAGGTGCTTGTGAAGGGCGCGGTATCCCTCAGCCGTACCGGGAAAGACAAGGCGCGCGGCGTGTGCGCCGCGCGCCAGCGTCAGCCGTCGCTCAGCTTCGTTGAGCAGCGCATCATCGGTAATCCCAAGCCGGTTCCGCAGGATGTCGGTGCCGGGATAGGTGTAGGGGTCGTCAGCCACTGTCAGGCTGCTGGGGGAGATGATCCCGGCTCGTAGAGGCCGAGAATGATCGAGGCCATCAGCGAGGGCGGCACGCCCTCGTCGAGCATTATGCTGAACATCGCATCGTCGTCGTTGCTGGGCGTCATGTCCTCAATGACCAGATTGGCGCGGGCGTCGGCAACATCCTCGCGCCAAAGCGCGACCTGATCGGGCGTACCGCGCTCGAACGCCATGGCTCGCACACGCTCGCGAAATGCTTCAAGGTCGATATGCGCCATCTGGTCTGTCCCTTCCCGCTTTACCTTACGCAATCCATCGTGATTCCTCAACAAATCACTTGAGCCAAGCGCGGTTCGACCGAACGAATGCCTCATCCGTTCGGTCGCACTTTGAAACCGATAAGCATCAGTATTCATTGGATAACATGACAGTCATAACGCGTTTGGTGCGTTGCGCATCCCATGGTGCTTCACTGCCGGAGGTGAGAGTTGGCTCGTAATAGTCAATCTTCCAGAACACCGTCACCTCTATCGCCTGATCGTCATCGGGCTGGTCCTGCGTCCATGCGCCCGAAACGAGGCGATAGATTGCCCCGAAATCATGCTCACCATAGGGGTCATTGTTGTCGTCAAATTTCGAGAACGCCGCGATCAACGCCAATGCGGCGGAACGGTCATGATCGGGGAGGGCCTGAAATCCCATCGTCGCGCTGGCAAGGCATGACACGCCGGGAATAGCGCGCGCAGCGTCGTTGAGGCGACGGATGGCCTCGGTCTGTTCAGGGGTCTGCATTTCCTATTCCTTTCATCTGGCATGGGCTGCAAGGCCGTTGGGCCGGGCAACCCTGCCGTTCCGGCGAGGAACGGGATGGGGAGGGAGGGCGAGAATCTGCCGCTGGCGCGGGCGAGCCGTCCTAGCGCGGCCGATAGACCGCAGGGCTTCGGGTGCTGCGCTTGGCGGATTACACGGGCGGCCGATTGTCGTGCGGGAACGAAAGGGCAGCGCCCTTGGTGTTCCCTCCAAGCGAAGTCCCGACAGGGGTGTGCCACGTGGCGCACCCCGCGCGAGGATCGTCACCCGAATGGGCCGAGACGCCCGCAGGGTGGCTTGGTCGGTGCCAGAGGCAGCGATAGAGCTGTACCCGGAAGGGTCGCGCCCAAGCCTGTCTTCACCGCATGTCTTCGTACCTGAGACGAATTTTGGCAGCAGGAATGTCCTGAAGGTTTTTGCGGCTCCGATTGCCGCCGCCCAGGCCCTGCCATTGTCTTTCACGCGCGCGCGCTGATGCCAGCGACAAATCCATCAGATGGGCCACCGCCATCGCAGACTTACCCATATCGAAGAGACGGTAGCAGATCTCGACGCCACGCGGCGTCAGACAGCCACTGTGATAGCGGTTATCGGGCCAGCGAGGGTCGAAAATCCCGACCAATTCACTACCCTCAAGCGACAGTTCACCATTTACCGCCTTGATCGCGCCAATACGCTGGCGGACGAGTTTGCGGATGCGCCGATCGAGACGCTTCAGATCATCGCGCAATGCGCGCTCGGTCGCGTCAAAGAACAGGCTGCGCATATTTATCATGCCAACATAGCGCTTCTCGATCGTGCGTTGCTCCAGCAGTCGGCGCAGCGCTTGAAGGCGATCCAGCGCCTCATAATCATATTGCTGCCGATCAGGCATGAAAGCGAGGTGATCGCGTACCCAACTGTCCGTGCTAAGGTCGGCAGTGACCTGATCGAGATGGTGCGCGATGCTGTTACGCCTGCCGATCAGCGTGACCATTTCTGCGCGCTCATCTGGCGTCAGCACCCCATCCTGCACCAAGAAGTCAAAGGCACGCTTCACCTTCTTGCCTTCCGATACCGCTGGCGCGGCCTCCGCCGCGCCGTCCCGGATCTGCTTCCAGCGTGCCTGCGTTTCAACGGCCTCAACGACGGAACGCTTCAATTCCTCCGCATGGTAGAGGACCAGGATCATTTGCAAGGCACGATGCCGGATCATGCAGCGCTCAAGTTCAGGCAGTCGCCCCCGATAGGGGTCAGTGTAATGGCGTTGCTGATCCTTCCACAGCGGCGCATCATCCGGCATGGTAACATCCCATGAAAGTTTGCTGTCCGGCGCACGGGGCGACCCCGGCTTGGCGCACCGACATCATCGGTCCGGCCAAGCGGTTCTCGCACGCGCGCGGCAGCCTCGATTTAAGCGCGAATGATGATCTCGATCGAGGATTCCGGTACGTTGAAGCTCGCGGCCAGCCCCGCTTTGGCGGCGGCGATCGTCAGTCCAGACGTGGCCTCTTCGGCCCTGCGCTTCACCGCGAATTCTTCTACGCTATGAAACTCAAGCGCCTTAAAGTCGCGGACGCCGCCGTTTCCATCGGTGTAATCGCTGTCCTTCCAGTAAGCGACCGGATTGCGCGCGCCGGTCCATTCATCTTCCCAATCGACATGCGCGAAGTGGCTGATGTTGATCTTGAACCTTCCGGGGGTTTCGGTCGAGGCAACGACGTCCGAAATCTTCCCGACAAGAAACGCCGAACCATGCGGTTCCGGTCCTTCAGGCTCATCGTTCGTATTCCGGCACATCACCAGATAATCGCAACGCGATGCGCGAACCCGATCGAGCGCCCAAGATTGAGAGCCACCGTCCGACAGGATCGTTTCGACGGACTTGGACGTGAAGACAGCTATAATGTCGCTCATTGATACCTCCCTGATTCGTTGAAACGGTATCTGACATACCTTAGACAAGGTATCAATATACATTGCCGATGTTATGGCACTAGATCTCAGTTTTATATCAATGATCGTCAAACTTATGCCCATGCGCCGCGCGGCCTTGGTCGCGCGGCGCCGCGCGGTTTCGCCAGGAACAGCGCAAGCGCCCGTCCTGCCGTGGCAGGGCGGGCGCGCTGGGGGCGACGGGCCGCATCACACCTAATCGCGGGCAAAAGGGAAGGGGGCCGGTTCGCACCAGCCCCCAAGCCGTCAGGCGTCCTCGTTCTCGGTCATACCCTCTTCGTCCATGATGTCGCTGTCCTGCTCCATCCCGGTATCGGCCTGATCGAACGCGCCGATCTTCATGGGCGCGGGTAGCCAGCCAGCGGGCAACCGTTCTGATACGTTGACGGCAAGGTCGGCCTTCTTCTTGATGGTAGCGCAATTCTCGGCGCTGGGCGCGCCCACCTCCTCGCGCAGCACATCGATCAGCGCAGCACGGCGCATCTTGTCGAACAGGGCGATGGGAGCCTTCCACCGCGCCGCGATGTCCACGCCGCTGGCACGGGCGATCTGCTCGAACTGGTGATGCCGCTGCCCCGGCGAACCGCCCGAAAACACGGTGCCGTCCACCGTCATCGCGACAAGACCCGCCAGCAGCGCCATCTTGTCGTCACCTGTCATAGCCCGGATCGCGTCGAACCGGCCCTGTTCAGGGATGGCGGCAAAGCGAGTTGCCATCACTTCCTCTACCGCCTGCACATCGCTGGTCGACATTAGTTCGTCAGCCACATCGGTCGGGACCATCTTGGCCTGAACCTCTGCCGCCATCTGATAGCTGTGTGCGCCGTGCAGCAACTGGCCTGCGAGGCTGTCCAGCATGATGTCGAGCGCCAGCGCCGGGTCGGCGGCGACGGCTTCCTGCACGATCCGCGTCTTGATCCGCGAGAGGTCCGCGAACAGGGCATTGCTATAGAGCGGGGTTGGCCCGTCATGGCTTGCCTTGGGCTTGGGTTCGGCCTTTGCGCGATAGATGCTCTTGCCCAGCGTCCCGTCCCGCGAAATCCACAGCGCTACGCCGCCAACGGCGATCTGCTCGGGCGTGAATACCCGCTGGCCGTCCATGATGGCATCCTGCTCGTCCACCAGCGGTTCGATCCGTTCGCTGTCTTCGCCTTCATCGTCGGCAATGGCCTCGATCTCGGCGGCAAGGACAGCAAGGCGCTCGCTTTCAGCCTCGGTCGGTTCGCGGGTAGCGGGATACATGCTGCCTTTCATGTAGAGGTCATAAGGCTGCGTGATCTGCGCACACACTTCATACCACCCGATGCTGCGATACTCGGCGGCAATGGCTTCCAGCTTTTCCTCTGCCAGTTCCTCCACCAGTTCGGGGGTGTCGGCAAAACCTTCGTCGCCTTGGCTGAACAGGTCCACGGTGATCGTGCCGCCCTTGGCCTCATAGGCTTCGCGCCCAACGAACAGGAACAGGCCGCTGGTCGTCTCGACCTTTTCGGTGGTGAGCATCCTGCGGATGGTGTGGGCGTGGCCGTTCGCAGCCTTGCAGACCTTGATCTGGAAATCATGATCGTCGGTAAGGGTGAGCGCGCGCGCTGCTTCGAGCGACAATTGATCCTTTGCGATCAGCTCGATCAGCACCGGAGCCAGCGCAGAAAGGCGCAGCATCTTATAGACGAAGCTGACCGCCTGACCGAAGCGGGCCGCGATTTCCTCGGCGTCCATGCCGGTATCGCGCAAGGCGGCGAAGGCGCGGATGCTGTCTGCCGGGTGCATGTCCTCACGCTGGAAATTCTCTGCCAGCGACAGTTCGATGGCCTCTTCCTTGGTGCGGACTTCGACGGGGATGAGGTCGCTGTTCCTGACCTTTTTGCGCTTCACCAGTTCCTTGAGGCCGCGATAGCGACGCCCCCCTGCGAAGACCCAGAACAGGCCGTCTTCCTCATAGGCGACAAGGTTCTGCAGCAGGCCGTGTGCGTGGATGTCGTCGGCCATGGAGTCGATGGCGGCGGGCTTGATGCGGCGCTGATTGAGCGGGGAAAGGCGAAGCTGCGACAGCTTGGGGGTGATGATAGCCATGATGAAAGCTCCTGATCTGTAATGTCGGGAATGGGGGAGGTCAGCCTTCAAGGGCTGCAAGTTCGTCAAATTCGGCAGAGGCGCGCGTTGCGGCATCGCCTGCGTAGGTCGCGCCGGTTCGGGGGTAGAAGAACACCCGCTCGCCCTTGCGATAGGGGGTGCCGTCCTGACTGGTCCCGTCCACCTTGGCCCGCTTCCAGTAGGGATCGCCCTTGTATCGGGTGTAAGCCATTGTCCTTGTCTCCTTTCCTTGGGCTGAAAGCCGCTTGCTCTGCGGCATGCGGCTCTGCCCCTCCGGCGAGGAGCGGGATGGGGAGGGAGGGGGAAAATCGATGGCCTGGCGCGGGCAGGCCGCCCTAGCGCGGCCGACGCCCCGAATGGGGCGACGGGTGCCGCGCTTGGCGGACCACACGGGGCTGTCGATTTTGCTTCGGGAACGAAAGGGCAGCAGCCCTTGGTGTTCCCCCAAGGCAGCGGGCCTCCGGGGGGGGGCCGTGGACGCCCTACGAACGCCACCGCGCGCTACAGCGCGGCTGTAGGGGTGTGCCACATGGCACACCCCCTCACGCGAGGATCGTCACCCGAATGGGCCGAGACGCCGGCACGGTGGCTTGGTCGGCGCGTGCGCCGATAGAGCCGTGCCCGACAGGGTCGCGCCCCGCTTGTTACTGGTCCCTAGAAGGTTCCGCTGGCCCTTCAGCAAGATCCAATGTCGCATCAGCGCCAAGATAGGCCCGCGTAATAGGCCCATAATCCTGCGCTACCTCGCGCGCGAAGGCCGCAAAGGCAGCAATCGTCTGGCGCATCGAAACCGCAAAGAGGTTCAATTCGTCCATTTGAACGCGAAAATAGTTGCCCAGCGATGCTGGCATACGTGCCGCGGTGGTTGAAACCTGATCGCTATCCCTGCTGGTATGCCCGTGCTTGGCTAGTTCGTAATGAAGGTCTGTTTTCATCTGACCGAAGGCTGCCAGCATGGACAACATCGCACCATGGCGGCGGGAAAGGAGCACAAGATTGTCGACGTAATCGGGCCTTTTCGCCGCGATGAACACTTCCAGTTCGTCAACCGAAAACGATACGGAGGGTTCTCGGTTAACGCCCACGAACGCGGAAAGTCGTTGGGCTATCGTCATTTCGCTATTACCGGCCTGCTCAGCCTGAGCGATCCTTCCTTCGATCTCATTATGATAGTCGAGGATCGCATTGACCAGGACACTGAGCTTAATGAACACGCGGCGCGCAGCCACGACCTCTGCTTCCCGGCGTGCCTTCTCGTCACGCGCGACCAGTTCCTTCGTGGCGCGACCGGCGAGCAGCCGCGACGGTACGTAGGCCAGCAGCGCGCCCAGGATAGCTGTAGCAAACGGGACGCCGTAGTCTTTCCATGCACTGCTGCTATCGGCAGCCGCTTGGGCTACTGTGACATGGAAATCGACCAAGTTTGCCCCCAGCGTAGTTGTGCGCAATGCGCTACATAGTAGCGCGCGCTAAAGCGGTTAAGGCGAAAGTGCCGATCGTACCACCGGGCAGGATCATTGCTGCAAATGCAGGGTGCGAGATTGCGGCTTGTAGGCGCATCGATTAGTCGATCAAACCCAAGTCCTTGCCAGGACATAATATGATGGAGTTTGCTCGTGTCCGAACCCGCTTCGTTCGATGATTTCTTTGCCAAGGTCGATGCGACGCTTGCCGAGCAGAAGGCGGATGCCGCTGAGGCTGAAGCTGCAGCTCCTGCTAAAGCAGCCTTCATCGAGCAGGCTGTGAAAGATGCAGCCGCGATCGCCGAGACCTACAAGGCGCAACTGGCAACCCGCGGGATCACTATGCAGGTCTCAACCGGGGCGACGGGCATTGGCGTCACGTTGGTTCACGGCAACGGACGCAAGCGCGCGCTGCACATGAACAAGGCAATATCGGGCGACCATCTGGAAATATCGTCTGTTCAGCCCAACCGTGAAAAGCCTGATTTCCGCTCGACCGATGGCGTTTCCTATCGGCAGGGAAACTACTCTGACGCGGTGTTCAGCGAGAAGCTTCAGAAGCTGATCAATGACCACCTTTTTGAAGCAAGGCATCATGATGGGGTACGCTGAGGCCAACCACACCGCACTGGCGTCACAATCCCGGTCGTGATCGAACGACCTGCGCCGCGCGCCCGCTTGCGGGAGTGCGGCGCGCGAATTTTCCCGATCAGCCCCGGCCCGCGTAGGGCCGGGACCGCATGGCCGTCAGGCTGCCTCCTCCAGCGTTGCGGCTTGCTCTGCGCCCATATGGCTCAATAGCCAGTCTGCGGCGTCTTGTGCTTGGCGCGCGGCAGTGAAGATGCACCGCTTGTCATTGCGCAACGCCTGCAACCAGCTCGACAGGTAGGCGGCATGGTCTTCGCGATCATGAAGTTTGATGCCGATCGCGCCGCTGACGAATGCGGCGCCCAGCTCGGCCACCAATTCCTCCCGTGCGTAGTCCTCTCTCTTCGTGGAAAGGAGGGTGGGACGGGCAAGCCGGTCCTGATGGCCGCTGGCGTGGCATAGTTCGTGGGCAAGGGTCGAATAATAGTCGTCGCTGGTATGGAAATCGGCAAAATGCGGCATGACGACATGATCCGCGCTCGGCCGGTAATAGGGCTGCGCACCGTGATGGCGCACCGTGACGGGCACCCGGCCAAAGAGCGCATCAAGCTCGGCGTCGCGGTCATCGGGATTGGTGGCGGTGATGATCGGCACGGGGGTGGGATATTGCGCCTCGATGCCATCGATCTGCTCGGCGTTGAACACCGTGTAGCGTTTTAGGAAAGCAACCTGCCGCTGCCCCCCTTCACCCGCTTCGCCGTTGGCTTCACCGTGGCTGCCATCCCCCACCATGATCTTGTTGGCATAGACCACGGTTGATCCCTTCTCGCCTTTGCGGACACAGCCGCCCAGCGCGAGCGCCTGTTTGAAGGTCAGCCAATGGGGGGAGGCAAAACCTTTGGTCATGGAAGCGACCCACAAGGTCAGGACGTTGATGCCACGATAGGGCACGCCGGTAGAGCGCAGCGGGATGGTGGGCGCATTGCTGCCGTTCCACGATTTCGACCAAGGCCGAGTGCCAGCCTCGATCATGGCGATCATCTGGTCGGTGATTTCCTGATAGACGTCGGCCCGGTTGTCGGTGATGCGTCCCATGATTTCGTCCTTTCCACTTGAGGCTGAAAGCCGCTTGCTCTGCGGCATACGGCTCTGCCTTTCCGGCGAGGAACGGGATGGGGAGGGAGGGCGAGAATCTTGCTCCTGGCGCGGGCGAGCCGCCCTAGCGCGGCCGACGGCTGCAAGGCGTCGGGTGCCGTGCTTGGCGGATTACACGGGGGGCACGATTGTCGTTCGGGAACGAAAGGGCAGTAGCCCTTGGTGTTCCCCATGTGTCGATGGCCTCCGGGGGAGGGCTGCGGCGCGTCAAACCATGCGCGCGAGCTCTGCTGGGTGCGCCACAGGGGCACCAGCGCGAGGATCGTGACCCGGATGGGCCGAGACGCCATCGGCGGCTCGGTCGGCGCCGTAGGGGCCGATAGAGCCGTACCCGCAAGGGTCGTGCCCCGCCTCTTACCTTGACCGAAGATAGGCTGGCGCTATGCGCCATCGCGGGTGGCGGGCCGGAATGCGACCACGTTTCCCGTCACCCACCACATGCAAGTTTCAGCTTCAGCGCGGATCTGCTGCCCGGCGAAGCGGTAGGGGAAGGTCAGTCCTGATCCTCGTCATCATCGGCATTGAGTGCGCCCATGAGATCGGAAACACTGGCGAAGCGCTCCACGCGCCCTTCGGACGCATCGCGAAGTGCGGCCTGGGTGGTGGCGTTAGGGACGCGGATGTCGAAGGGCAGGTTCTTGTCGGAGGCGACGCGTACCAGCATCAGGCGGATAGCGTCGGACACAGACAGGCCCATCCCGGCAAGCACTGCGCTGGCTTCCTTCTTCAAATCGGAATCAATCCGAGCACGTACTACGTCGGCCGCTGCCACTTTAATCACCCCATTGAAATCATCTGAGCCACATTGTAGCTACAAAGCGTAAATGGCTTCTTAACGGCACAGAGTCAACCACTACCCCTCTCTGCACTCTCCCGGGAGCACGTGGAGAACGGAGAGCACGTGGGAGGACATAAGCACATTCGAGCACAGATAAAGGCGCCTGTAACCCGTTGAAAACAAGCCGAAAAAACGGGTCTCTCTGAAACATATGTTGCACAGAATGATTTTAGTTGCATTAACTTGCGCAAATAATCATACCGTAGTTGCAACGAGCGCACATCCTATGTTGCGCGAGTCAATACCTAAGTCATTGAAAAACGACAATAAATCTCGCATAACCTGTTTGTCGCCGCAACAGGGCCGCGACACTATGGAGTAAATCGAATGGCGACGACCAGGGAGGCGAGTGCGATTACGAAAAAGCAGCTCGCCATGCGCGAACTGCACTGGCCGGGTATGGAAACCTGGCTGTGGAATCGCAAGGCTAACAAGGGGTTTGCAACGATCCCCAAAACGATGCCGTTGATCCTCAAGATCATGGACGAGATGACCAAGGGGGCGCCGGTATCGTCGACCTACCTGACCTTGTGGTGCCATACGTGGGACAACTCGTATGTCATCCTGAACAAGCATAGCGACATGGCCAATGCCTCGGGTTTCGGCGGTCAGCGCGGTGAACATACCTGGGCCACCCGGATGAAGAAACTTCAGGAACTGAAGTTCATCGACATCAAGCCGGGCAAGTCCGGGCCGATGGGCAACGCGATCATCTGGAACCCGCACTTCATCCTGCGCTGGCATCATTCGGTGAAGACGCCGGGCCTGACTGCCACGAGCTATGCCGCCCTGCTGGAAACGGCGCTGGAGATCGGCGCGGGCGATATGACCGTCGAGTGGACGCCGTTTCCGCCTGATGGCGCGCCGCCGGTCATTCCGCAGCCTGTCATCGACGCGGCAGCCAAGGCCAAGGTGGACCTGCCGACCACGGGAGGCGCGGAATGAGACCCGTAGAGATTACGGGCCGTTTCAAGCGCGATTACAAGCGCGAGAAGCGATCCGACGCCACGCTTGATACCGTCCTGCAGCCTGTACTCGACATGCTGGTCATGGACGAGGTGCTGCCGACGAACCTTTCAGACCACCCGCTCTCCGGTGACTGGAAGGGCTACCGGGACTGCCACGTCAAACCTGATCTGGTGCTGATATACCGCAAGACCGAAGAGGCGCTGGTCCTCGCCCGTATCGGTTCGCACAGCGAACTGTTCGGATGACCCGCGCGCCCGATCGGGGCGAGGTCCACGGCCGCCAAAGGCGCCGATGCCTCGCCCCGCAGGGCGCCTGCCTGCTCGATCAAAGCCACTGCCCGGCAAGCGAAGCACTATGCGTAGTGCCAAGGACAAGAGTGCCAGCGGCCAGGGCGGCGAGCGTGAACAGGACCACTCTTGTCAATCCGCGACAATGCCCGCGCGTCAACGCGACGGCGCACCCGCTCGCCACGGCGAGCAGCAATCCAGGCCCCATTTCGTAAGAACGATGCCGGGGAGACGATTGGGCAGCAGGTAAGGCATATCCCGAAAGATGCGGCCGAGCAGGACCGCGCCAATCACCAGTGACAGCGCCAGGCCCCAGCGCCCCACCAGCGCGCAGAATCCCGAACCGCGCTGCATCACCGGCCCCTGCCATCCACAGGGACTGCCGACCGCGCGGGCCGGCTACTTTTTGAGGGTGCCGACATCGCATCCCTCTGGCACCTGTGCCTTTTGGATCGCGAGCTGCCGCATGCCTTCATAATCGACGCCCCACAGACCTGCACGCTGCGCCGCCGCTTTACGCATCAGATCGACATAGGCGCCACCTGAATAGACGCGGTAATCGACGGCGTAGCCTTGTGCGACCATCGTGGCGCCGACGCTCGCCTTGTTGCCGGGGAAGCGGCACGACAGGTTGAGCCGCCCGTAACTCTTGGCCGTAGTGCGGCACTGCTCTTCGCGCCGCAGCGCATAGTCGAACAACGATGCCGAACAGGTCATGCCGCCGTCGCGCCGTGCCAACTCCCGCAACGCCTCGCTGGCCATCGCCTTGAGCTGGGGACGATCATCGTCAGGAGCATCAATGCCAACGATCCGCACCCGCCCATTGGCAAAATCTACCGTGTCACCATCGATGATCCGCGGGGAAGGGGAGGATAGCTGGGTCTGCGATGCCTCCACGAGCGACGCTTTATTCTGGGAAATGGAATAGACCGCGACGATCACGAAGGCCGCGCCCATCATCCAGCGCTGGAAGGGCGGGACACCGGGGAACAGCTTCATGCCGCACGTATCTCACGCAGAAGGTCGTTCCAGTCGCCCCTATGGGGCGGCAGCTTGGTGAGCAGTCGGCGACCGTTGCCAGTCAGGTTCGGCGTCGCTCGCTCCACCGCCCGCGCAGCCTCGACGCCATGCTGGCTATAGACGATAACGGTATGGATGCTCTCTGGGATGGAAATCCCCTGATAGCGCTCGATACCCAATACCGGCCAGACGAAGTGACCCGGTTCGAGCAGGTTCATGACACTTGCGGCATCTTCGACGCCTTCAGCGAGACGCAGGACGCCGTCGCTTGGGATGCCGCCCCACCGCACCGCACCGACACCGGGATGACCAAGCATCCGCTTGGGTTCGTCCATATCGGCCTTCCAGCGGCCATCGGGGGTGAGGAACGTGCGATGGATGGCGACGACGCCAGCGTCTTCCTCTATCGGCACGATCAGGGCGGGGGCGAAGGCTTTGGCGGCACCCGCCCCGCATTGGCATCGCGGATCGAAGCGCACGTTGATCCCCGCCGGCACGATCGCACGTGCGCGCAGATAGCGATCTGCCAGCGTACCGGGGAACGGATCGGCGTGACGCCAAACGGCGAGTGCGAGCTTGTTGAGATCTGCCTTGCCCTCCTGGCGCTGCCCCGGATCATGGTTGGCAGGCGCGAGGATCTTGCCGGACCGCAGGGCCGTCATGATCGCCTCTGCCGTGCATCCCGCGAAGCAATGGAACAGCACGGCCCGATCGCCAACGCGGATGGAAAGACTTGCCTTGCCATCGGTATGGGCGGGGCATTTGCACATCGCAAAATCGCCGGTCCACCGACCGCCAAGCTGGCGAACAATTCGATCTGCCTGATCCTCAATCGTGGCGGTATGCCGTCGGGCCATTTAAGAGACCTCCGTTGAAGCGCGGCATCACGGTATCGCAGTGCGATATGTGACACCAGCGAAAACATAATAAATCGCTTGTAGGACGATAATGGAATTAGAGCTACTTTTGGAACGCGAACTCACGACGCAACGCCCTCCAGGTGGGACGATCACCGATGTTCACGTCTGCCAGCATGACACCGGCAAGTGGCATATCAATATCCGCGTGAGCTGGCGCGGGACCGCGCTCTTTCATGTAGGTCTATACGACAAGAAGCGCATCCGATTGTATAAACGCGCTTCTTCAGCGATCCGACATATCATTATGGGCTATGGGTACGAAGGCGTAATAAGCTTGCACCCATATCCCGGCATGAGGGACGAGGCGACATTTTAGCGGGGTAGATTGATCCATCCGGAATGAACCTTTGTCGCTTTCGGGGTGGCCAAGGCAGATTTCTTAACATAGCCTGTTTTCACAAATGGAGTGAAAACATGGCAAATCGCTTGTGTTCATTCGTGTTGTGCATCGCGCCATATCGCGCGTCGAGTGCAGTTCACCCGGCACGTTCAGCCGAATTTCCCCTCGCTTCCAGCGCAGTTGGAGCAAGGCGGCTATACATCCGTCCTGACGCTTTGACTCGGCGGGAGGGGTGATGTGACGCTCTCCGCCGCAGCAATTCTGGGTCTCGCCGCGCAATGCGCGCCTGACGTGGCCCCAGAGACGATTGCGGCGATCGTCCAGACCGAAAGCCAGGGCTATGAACTGGCGATCAACGTCAACGGATTGGCGCGCAAGGTTGCCCAGCCAACAACGCTGGCGCAGGCAATCGCGGTATCGCGAGCCTATGTCGCCAAGGGCTACTCGGTCGACCTGGGGCTTGGGCAGATCAACTCCCGAAACATGAAGGCGCTTGGCCTCACGTGGGATACCGTCTTCGAACCCTGCACCAATCTCGCAGCCACCGGCACCGTGCTCGCTGGCAATTACCGGCAGGTGAGGGGCGCCCATCATCCGCAACGGGCGCTGCGCATCGCGCTTTCCATGTACAACACCGGCTCGCAATCGCGGGGCTTTGCCAATGGCTATGTCGGCCGCGTGGTCGATAATGCCGGCATCGCCGACACGGCCATGCCCGTCACTGCGCAGCCTGTGACCGTTTCCAGTGCCCCTGATGCCGCCGGGTCGACCCCGGCGACGATGCTGGCCGCACTGGTCGAGGAAAACACGTCCGACACGGGGCAGGCGCAGGCCACCCCCATCCCCCCGCCGCCATCGTGGGACGTGTTCGCGAAGGCGGAATTTGAGCGAGCGAGGCTCGCCGGAGAAGGAGACAACCGATGAACCTTGTGTCGCTCGGCGTGCCGACGCTTCCATTCCGATCGCGCGTCGCTGCTCGCATCGATGCGATGTCGGCTCGCCACCGCAAGTTGGCGCGCTTCCTGTCGATGATCGGCCTGGTGGCACTGGCATTGCTGCTTTCGGCAGAACCGGCGCTGGCGCAAACCAACCTCGAAAGTTTTGGCCAGTCTGTGCTGAACCTGCTCAGTAATGGCCTCCTGCGCACGGTCGCCATTCTGGCGATCATTGCCGCTGGATTTGGCTGGCTGACAGGGCGGGTAAACACGGGCGCGCTGGTGACGGTCATCATCGGCATCGCGCTGATCTTCTCGGCGCCCTGGATCGTCGATCAGCTCAACGCCGGCTGATCCTACGGCGGGGCGAGGGTGCCCCGCCACTACCCCTATCAGGTGGAGACGTGGCATGGATGACGATCGGGAAATCATGGCCCGCAATCCGCTGTTTCTGGCGGTCACGCGACCTGCACTCTTCGCTGGCATCCCGATCGAGGCAGCCGTCGTCATCCTCCTGTCCTCGGTGATCGTGCTGATCGGGTTCAACAATCCGGTTTACGCAGCGGTCATCGCCGCAGTGCTGTTCGGCATTTCGCGCCTGATCGTGCGACATGACGTCAACGCGTTCCGGCTGATCTTCCTGTGGGGACGCACCAAGGCAGCGAACCGCAACCGCGCCTTCTGGGGCGGGTCCAGCTACACGCCGCTCCCGCTCAAGGGCATCAAGCGCAAGGGGTTCGGCCGCCATGCCTAAAGCGAGCCGCCTGTCCGACCAGGTGCCTATGAAAGTGGCGCTCAAGGAAGTGCTGCCGACCAAGTTCCTGCCCTATGCGCGCCATGTCACTGACGAGGTGGTCGCACTCGATTCCGGCGCCATCATGCTGACGTTCGAGTTACAGGGGCGTGCCTTCGAGACCGCCGACGTGCGCGATCTCAATGACTGGCACGCCAAACTCAATGGCATGCTGCGCAATCTGCACGATGATCGGCTGTCGATCTGGACGCATCTGGTTAGGGCGCGGGTCGAACAATATCCCGGCGGCAATTTCCGCTCCCGCTTTGCGCGCGATCTCGATGCCGCCTATTTTGCGCGGATGAACAAGGAGCGGATGTTCATCAACCGCTTCTTCGTAACCCTGGTGCTGCGCCCAGCCATCCACGGCGCGGACAAGCTGGTCCAGCTCTTCAAGAGCAAAGCCCGTGCGAGCGCAGAGGCAGATACGATCGATGCCGATCTGCTCGAAGCGTTGGAAGACAAGGCGCGTGATTTCGAAAAGCTGATGGACCGCTGCTCGCCGCGCAGACTGGCGATCTACGGCCATAACGGCCTGAAATTCTCCGAAACCATGGAAGTCGCGGAAATGGTGATGACGGGTCGGCATCGCCGGGTTCCGATCATTCGCGGGCACCTTGGCAGTGCGCTATACCGTCAGCGCGTCATCTTCGGCGGCGAGACAGTAGAGGTCCGCGATGCCGATCGCAGCGCGTTTGGCGGCATCTTCGGCATTCGCGAATATCCGGCCTACACCACACCGCGCCAGTTTGAATCGCTGCTCGCCGTCGACTTCGGCTTTGTCCTCACCCAATCCTTCACGTTCCTAGGCCGTGCTGCCGCATCGGAGCGGTTCCGGCTGCGCCAGAAGCAGATGGAAAACGCCGACGATCGTGCCGTCAGCCAGATGCTCGATCTCGAAGACGCCGCCGACGATCTGATGTCGAACCGCTTTGTGCTGGGCGACCATCATTTTACGCTGGCAGTCTATTCCGACAGCCTGAAGGGCCTGCGCGATAATATGTCGATCGCGCGCGCCGCTCTTGCCGATACCGGCATGGTAGCGGCCCGTGAGGGGGCAGCGCTGGAGGCGGCCTATTGGAGCCAGCTTGTCGGCAATTTCGCTTGGCGGGCAAGGCCAGCGCCCATCACCTCGCTCAACTTCGCTGCCTTCTCCCCCTTCCACACTTATCCAGCGGGCCTCGCCACGGGCAATCATTGGGGCGACGCCATCGCCCTCATGAAGACGAGTGCGCGCAGCCCCTATTTCTTCAGCTTCCACAAGCGCGATTTGGGGCACACTTTGGTCATCGGCCCCTCTGGAGGGGGCAAGACTGTCATCGTCAATTTCCTGATGGCGCAGGCAGAAAAGACGGGCGCGAGGCAGATATTCATCGACAAGGATCGCGGCGCGCAGATTTTCGTGCTGGCATCCGGGGGCACATATCTCGCCTTGGCGAATGGGACGCCCACCGGCTTCGCACCGCTAAAGGCACTGGAGAACACTGCCGAAGACCGGACTTGGCTGTCGCTGTTCGTGCGCCAGCTGGTTCGCACGGAGAGCCGCGCGATCTCTGTTCAAGAAGAGCGGATGATCGACGAGGGGATTGCGGCAGTGATGAGGCTGCCGCGTGAAGATCGATCACTCGACGCCTTGCGCACCATGCTGGGCATGGCGGACGCCAGTGGGATCGGCGCGCGTCTGGAGAAGTGGACGGCGCGGGGATCGATGGGGTGGGTCTTCGACAATGCGGCCGACGAAATGACGCTCGATACCCGCTTCATCGGCTTCGACATGACGGACTTTCTCGATAATGGCGAAATCCGCGCGCCGGTGATGCTTTACCTCTTCCACCGGATCGACAAGCTGCTGACGGGCGAGCGCACGATCATCGCCGTCGACGAGTTCTGGAAGGCGTTGGGCGACGAGGCATTTCGCTCCTTCGCTCAGGACGGATTGAAAACTTACCGGAAGCGCAACGCGCTGATGGTGTTTGCCACGCAGTCGCCGGCTGACGCGCTCAAGAGCGATATTGCCCATTCAATTCTTGAACAGGTCGCGACCCAGGTGATGCTACCAAATCCCAAGGGCGCACGCCGCGATTATGTTGACGGGTTCTCGCTGACGGACGCCGAATATCAGCTCATCCGCGATGAGCTTTCCCCGGAATCCCGCAAATTTCTAGTGAAGCAGGGCCATGACAGCGTGGTTGTCGAGCTGGACCTGACCGGCCTCGACGATGAATTGGCTGTGCTGTCGGGCCGCACGGAAACCACCTCCATCGCGATCGAAACCGCTGCCGAATTTGGGCCGGACCCGGCGACCTGGCTCCCGATCTTCCACCAACGTCGCCGCCCAAGCTGAAGGAGAAATGACATGCGTCGTTTGAAGGGTGTCACCATCGCGCTGGCGGGGTCAGCGCTCATGTGCGCCGGGACGGCGCAGGCCCAGCTTGGCACCGGGATCGTGTTCGATCCACGGGCCTTTGCGCAGCAAATCAAGCAACTGGAGCAGGCCCGCCAGGCCATCCTCCAAGGCAAGCAGCAGATCGAGCAGGCGCAATCGCTGTATCGCGATCTTAATAAGGCGACCGACATCAGCAATGTTGCCAACCAGCTCAAGAGCGACATGCTGCGCACAAGCGATGTCTCGTCGTCCAGCCTTGACGGCTACACGAGCGGCAACGTCGATGTCGTAGGCGGCCTGCGCGGCAAGGCGAACGATGTCTATCAGGATCTCATCGGGCGTTCGTCACAAGCCTCCACCGAAAGCGAACGCGCCGCCTATGAGCAGGGCGCACGCGAAGCGGCGGTATCTACCGGCCTTGCCAGCAACGTCGGCGATGCGGTGACAAGCCGCCGCGAAGGGCTGGAAGAGCTTCGCGGCCGCCTTGGCAGTGCGACATCGGCTGCAGAGCGAGCCGATATGTCTGCTCGCCTCCAACTGGAACAGGCGCAGATGATGAACGACCAGATGGCGTTACAAGCAGTGGAGCTTCAGCGCCGTGCGAAGGCTGAGGCTGATTACCAGCGATATGTCGCTTTGCAGCAGTCCGACCGTGCTGATTTCAAAGCTGGGATGGGAATCGATTGATGCCCCTTGTGACTATTCGGTGTTTGGGCATTGCTTTGGCCGTCATGGCGATCGCTGGCTGTACGAAGTCGGAGGAAAAACAGGCTGGCGATGGCCTCCGGTCGGACATGCCCCTTCGTGATGTCGCATTTTATGCCGACCATCGGCCCGAGCGCGGAGAGATGGAAACGGTCTGTGCTCAGTGGAAATCCTCACAGCGGCCGCCTGCAAGTTGGCCATCAATCGTCGTGTCTACCTGCAACAACGTCGATAGCGCCAATGAGCTGCTGAAATCTCGAAAAGACCGAGACGACTTCAAGAAAGGAATGGGTCTCTGACCCAGTTTCCATGCACACCACCGAGTAAGGGGTAGGATAGTGGGAAACCTCTTCCAGACCATGTTCACTTACCTAAACGATGCACTGGCTGGCGTTATCGCTGCCTATGCCGGTGTGGTGGGCTGGATTTCAGGCCCCCTTCGGGTAGGCGTGACAATCTATATTATCTTGCTGGGCCTCGCGATCCTTCGTGGGGCAGTCGAATATCCGTTCCGCGAATTTGTCTATCGTGGGATGAAACTGGCGGCGCTCGTTTTCGCTGTCACGACCTTATACGGCGCATCCGTAAGCCTCTTCACCATGGATGGGCTACCGCGTGACGTAGCGACTGCGGTTGGAGGGCCAAGCGTTAATGGCCTTGGCGACTTCTTCGACCAGATCGTCAGGGGTGCATCCAACACCGTAGTCAAAATTACAGAAATTCAGGACGCCCGAACAGCCGCTGCGGGGAAAAATCTCGTTGGGCTACCAAATAATATAGTCGAGATATTTTTCACCGGAATTTACTGCCTCATTTTAATGGTACTCGCCATTCTATCAGCGGCACTCGGCTTCACCATTTGCGCCTTCGCGCTATTCTCATTGGCACTCTTAGCAGTGGTTGGCCCGATATTCGTTGCGGCACTGCTATTCGAATCGACCCGATCCTTTTTCTTTTCATGGCTTGGATCAGTCATCAACTACGTGATGCTGGTTGCGTTCGCACTCCTCTTAACAATCTTCATCCGTAACACTGGCGAAGATTTCATGAGCCAAGCCTTCACCGGGGACACAAACATTCCGGTCATCGCGATTAGAGCTATCGCATTTTATGTGCTGGGATTCTTCTTTTTCCTCCAAATTCCGGGCCTCGCTGCCGGTCTCGGAGGAGGTGGCGCATCCCTCGCCACGCAGTTCGCGAATGCGGCCACCGGCAATGTTGGGCCCATGATCGGACGCGCGATGTCCAACGCGCCATCGAACGCTGTTGCACGCGCATGGCGCGCGGGCCGCCGTGGCGGCTCAGGAAGCCGTGCCACTGGCGGCACGCTTAGCCGCACCAACTAGCTCGGAGAGATGGAATGAAAATCACATCTGCCTTTGCTGTTCTCGCTATTGCATCCCTGACATCTCCGATGCCAGCAAGCGCGGCGAAGGATGAAAAGCTGGCCCGCTGCAACGGCAAGCATAGGCGTCCAGCGAACCCTTATGGAAGCGTCCTGCCAACGGTCCCGGATCGCTCAGCCAGTCCGGCAGGGCCACCTGTGCCACATGGCACACCCCAAACGCCGGGTGAGCCAAACTCGTCGGCGCCGCCTGCGACAAATCTCTTTCCGTCTGATGCGCCGCCCAATCCCCCGTTGGGAGCCGATACGTCGCGGACTGACAAAGTACCGGCGATCGGTGCGGTAACGACTTCCTCAAGCGCCAGGGCGGCGCTCCCTCCCAAATTTGCGAGCTGCTGATATGGCGATCGGCGTAAGAGATCAGGACGAAGACCTGAAGGCATATTTCGCGGAAGCGGAAAGCTGGGACCGGGACAGGTTCGTTGCCGCTGCGCGGTCGCGCCGGGTGGCATGGATCGTTGCCGGCGTCGCGTCGGCATTGGCTGTCGTCAGCGTGGGATCGGTGATGGCCTTGTCGCCACTCAAAACCGTCGTGCCTTACGTCGTGACAGTGGACCGATCGACGGGGGCAACCGACGTCACGCAGGAGCTGCGCGGCGACAAGACGATCACCTATGACGAGGCGGTTCGCAAATATTTCCTCGCTGACTACGTGCGCAATCGCGAAGGGTGGATTCCTCAAGCGCGGGAAGAGTTCTTCCGTAAGGTGCTGGCCCTATCGAACCGTGAGGAACAGACCCGCTGGACGACCTTCTATCGCAAAGACAACCCGGACTCTCCGCAAAACCAGTTCACGGCCAATGACTCCGTGTTCGTGGCGATCCGCTCGGTAGCGTTCATCTCGCCGAACGTCGCCCAAGTACGGTTCGTCAAACGGCTAGAGCGCGACCAGCAGGTGATCGAGACGCCCGCCATCGCGACGATCACTTTCGATGTGCTGTCGAAGCCGGAAACGGAATCTGGACGATATGCCAACCCGCTAGGATTCCAGGTTAGATCCTATCGGGCCGATGCGGAGGTTCCGACGCGATGAAAACTACGCTTCTCATGGCGACCGCGATCAGCGTGTTCGTATCCTTGCCGGCCATGGCCGAGCAGACACCGCGCCAACTTGGCCCTGACATGCGTATCCGCGAGGTCAACTATACCGACGGCAATGTGATCGCGATCCGCAGCGCCTTCCGCACGGCAACGCAAATCGAATTTGCCGCAGGCGAGGTCATCAAGTTCGTGGCCATGGGCGATACCGTCTCCTGGGAAGTGGCCCCGGCGGAAAATTCGCTGTTCGTGAAGCCGCGTGAGCGTGCTGGGGCTACCAACCTGATCGTCGTCACTGACTTTCAGGGAACCAAGCGTAACTACACGTTCGAGCTGGCGGCTGTAGCGAGCGCTCGATCCGCAGGCACCTTCTTCAAGGTCCGCCTGCGCTATCCCGAATTTGAAGCGCAGGAAGCTCGTCTTGCGGCCCAGCGTGCTCAGCTTACCAAGGCGCTGGAGATGCAGAACGGGGCGATCAAGACCGCCCTCGACATTGGCGTGCTCGAAGGCAAGCGCAACCTCGCTTATCAGGTGCAGGGCGCGTCCGATCTCCAACCGTCGGAGATAAGCGACAACGGGCAATTCACTGTTCTACGCTTCCCGAACCAGCGTGAGATTCCCGCCATCTTCACCGTTAACCCTGACGGGAGCGAGGCAACCGCACCTTTCGACGTGAGAGACGAGTTCGTCGTCATCCACGGCGTTTACAAGGAAATGCGGCTGCGCCGGGGCAAGGTCGTCCTGTGCATCTACAACGAAAATCCCACCTTCTATGGCCGTGATCCGAAAACGGACACGGCATCGGAAGTGGTCGAGCGCACGACGGAGAACTGACGTGACGGACAAAAGATTTGACGTCGATGCGACGCCTGACGTGAACGAAATCGACCGCACACCGGCAGCCGATCGCCCGAACCGCATTCCTTCCCTCAACGCCGTCCAGTGGGACAATAAGAAGATGATCGTTGGCGCAGCGCTGGGAGGCGCGGCCATCTTCACCATCCTGACCCTCATCACAGGTTCGGGTGGCAACAACCAAGCCATCCAAGCCAAACGAAAGGCGCCCCCTGCTGCGGCAGAAGCCCCCTATGATCCTAACACGGTCATTGCACCCACGCTGGCGACAGCGCCACGCGATCCCAATGCTCCGGTCCAGCTAGCCGGCGATCAGGTGCCGGCGATCGGACCTGACGGCCAACCTATCACGCCCTATGGCGCGTCAGGTGGACAGCAAAGTCGGCAGGCAGGCGAAGCTGAGCGCCGCGCCAATGAAGCACGCCAGCTCAGCGACAATGCGCGCCGGTCGACACTAATTGCCTACAACGCCAATCAAAGTTTGGCGCGCCCTCAAGACGATGGTCGCGCTGATTTGCCGCCATCCCCAGGCGGGTCGGATAATAGTCGACCGTCTGCCACGAAGCTGGACGGCCTGAAGCAAACTTCCTCGATCAGCACGGCCTCTGCGCGGATGATCGGGGACCGCAACTATCTCGTTACCGCTGGCGCCATCCTGCCGTGTACTCTTCAGACCGCGATGGATAGCAGCGTGCCAGGCTATACGACCTGCATCATCCCGCGCGACATCTATTCGGACAACGGCCGTGTCGTGCTGCTCGAAAAGGGGACGCGCGTATTCGGCGAGTACCAAGGCGGATTGCAGCGCGGCCAAAATCGCCTCTTCGCCATGTGGACCCGTGCAGTGACACCGCGCGGTGTTGCCATCGACATTGGCTCGCCTGCTTCCGATCCAGTCGGCCGTTCCGGCATCACGGGCAAGATCGATCGCTTCTTCTGGCAACGCTTCGGTGCCGCGATGCTCTTCAGTGTGCTTGATGCTGGCGGTCAGATTGCAGGCCAGGCCGTCAGCCCCGCTGGCTCCACCGTCTTCCGCACTCCCGGCGACACGACATCGCAGGTGTTGCAGGACACCCAACAGATACGGCCGATCGTACGCGTGAACCAAGGGACGGAACTGGCCATCACCGTGGCCAAGGACTTCGATTTCTCGCAGGTCTATGGGCTGAGCCTCAAATGACCTCGGCGGCGTTCCGCAACACAGCGATCCTCGATCACGCCGTTCGCCCGCTCCGCCGCTTTCTCGACGATGACGATGTAACTGAAGTCGTCATCAATGAGCCGGAAATCATCGGCATCGAGCGCCGGGGTGGATGGACGTGGGAGCGCGAAGGCGCATTGACCCTTGAATCGCTCAACCAACTGGCTCGGGCAGCAGCAGCGTTCACATCGCAGGATGTATCGCGCGAAACCCCAATCTGCTCGACCATTTTTCCAACCGGCGAACGTGTCCAGCTGGTGCTTCCACCTGTAGTTCCCGACGGGACAGTATCGATCACGGTGCGCAAGCCATCCACGAAAACGATGTCGATGGCCGATTTCGAGGCGAGCGGCCTGTTCGCTGATACGAAAGTGGCAAGCAAGCGGGTCAGCAGCGTTGAAGAGCGGCTTCAGGGGCTCCTCCACGCCGGTAGGCATGTCGAGTTTTTCGAGCTGGCCGTGCGGAGCCGTCTCAATATCTTGATCTCGGGTGCTACCGGCTCGGGCAAGACCACCTTTTCCAAGGGTCTCATCAAGCTGATCCCGGAAAACGAACGGCTTCTGACGATCGAGGATACCCGAGAGCTGGTCGTACCTCACAAGAACGTCGTCCATATGATTTACAGCAAGGATGGCACTGGAACGGCGAAGGTGACGGCCAAGGAGCTGCTGGAAAGCGCCTTGCGCATGCGGCCCGATCGCATTCTGCTTCAGGAGCTACGCGACGGAACAGCCTTCTTCTATCTCCGCAACGTCAACAGCGGACATCCTGGGTCGATCACCACAATCCATGCGGACTCCGCCGAACTGGCGTTCGAGCAACTGACACTGCTTGTCAAAGAAAGCGAGGGAGGCTCCGATCTGGCTCGCGAGGACATTCGTTCGCTATTGAAGATCCTCGTCGATGTGGTCGTCCAGATGAAGAAGGTCGACGGCCAATTCCGCATGACCGAAATCTATTATGATCCGGCAGGCCGCCATGCCGCCTAATAGAAAGGCGATCCTCGCCATCGGCGTGCCGCTCGCACTGATACTGGCCTTTGCCATCGGGTCGGTCGTGGCCTGGCTCTATCTCGATCTGCCAAGCGCAAAATTCGACCCTTTCAGGATGCCGGCATTCTTCTGGTATTATCGGCATGATCCAGTCGTCCTGAAGGCGCTGGGTGCCGGCATGGTCGTCGGGCTGGTTCTGGCCGGGATCATGTTGTGGTGGCTCGCCCGACGAAAGCCGCCCCTCCATGGCGCAGCACGCTTCGCCAAGGAGAGCGAGATCCGCCGCGCGGGGTTTCGCGCAGACAATGGGATCGTCCTTGGCAAGCGGGCAGGCAAATTCCTCACCTTCGGCGGGAGCGAACATGCGATCGTTGAAGCCCCTACCCGCTCCGGCAAGGGCGTCGGCATTGTCATTCCCAATTTGCTCTCATGGCAGGATTCCGTCGTCGTTCTCGACGTGAAGAGAGAGAATTGGGATGCGACAGCCGGCTTCAGGCAGAAGCACGGCCAAGCCGTTTACCTGTTTAATCCAACCGATCCAGAGGGACGGACAGCGCGTTACAATCCCTTGGGTTACATCAACCGGGGTGATCCCGATCAGGTCGTGATCGAGCTTCAGAAGATCGCCACCATGTTGTTCGTACCGCCTGAACGCGGGGAACCCTTCTGGACGGATTCCGCGCGGACCGCATTTGTTGGCGTAGGCGCATATCTCGCGGTTGCCGATCAGACGTTCACGATCGGCGGCATCTACCGTTTGATGACAAACGGCGACACGCGCGGTTTCTTCCGCCGTGTGCTGGATGATCGGTCGCTGACGCTTTCCCAAGGTTGCCGCAACGCGCTGGCCGACTTCACTTCGGCCGCCGACAATACCTTTGCCGGCATCGTGCAGACCGTGACATCGAAACTGAGCCTCTGGCTTAATCCGCGCGTCGATGCGGCAACCCAAGAGTGCGATTTCGACCTGCGCGCTCTGCGCACAAAGCCGATGTCGATCTACCTAGGCGTGTCGCCGGATGAGCTGGATCGGGTTGCCCCCCTCTATAATCTGCTGTTCCAGCAGCTCATTGACCTGAATGTCCGCGCGCTGCCTGACGCAAGCACGCCGCATCAGGTTCTGGTCATTCTCGACGAGTTCGCGCGTATCGGCCGTGCTCAGGTGATCGCCAGCGCATTCTCCTATGTGGCGGGCTACGGCATCCGCCTGCTTCCGGTCATCCAGTCACGGTCCCAGCTCCGCGCCGTTTATGGCGAGCATGTGGCGAACGAAATCGTAGCCAATTGCGGTGTGGAGGTCGCTTTCACGCCGAAGGAATTGCGGGTCGCCAACGAGCTGTCTGAGCGGATTGGATATGTGGGCCAGGAGGCAATCACCAAATCGCTCACGATACATGGCATATTGGCGAACCGTTCTAAGTCCATGTCCGACCAGCGCCGCGCGCTGCTCCTCCCCCAGGAACTGATGCAGTTCCCGCAGGAAGAATTGATTCTGCTGCGAGGCGGCATCCCTCCCATCCACGGCGATAAGATCCGCTACTATGCAGATGGCCTATTCCGCAGCCGCGTCATGGCAGCCCCAGAGGTCGCGATGATCCCGCGGATCATACATGATGACGAGGATCTCCCCGGCTGTGTCGAACCCACGTTCGACCAGCTTACCGACCCCGACCCGATGGAGTTCGCAATGGACTGCATCGTCATCCAGGACTTGCCCGACATGCTCATCGACGTGGCGGCCGAGCAGCGCGGAAGCGAACGTGTAGGTGTGATCGAACAGGAGCATTAACATGGTGGACCGGACCGACAATATTGAAGCCGAGGGCGATCGGCGCAGGCGGCAGATGGAAATACCGGCTGACTTGGAAAGCCGTTTCCTACGTGTCGGCGACAAGCTCTATCGCAGCGCGCATGATAAGGAGCCGGTCGCGACCATTACCGCCGATCGCATCAAGGCCAAGGATCAGGCCGCTCTTCCTGATCTCATCAGGCTCGCCAAGGAGAACGGTTGGACATCCCTAAAGATCAGCGGCGACGAAGAGTTCAAACGTGCAGCGTTTCTCGCCGCTTCTGCCCAAGGCCTGCAAATTGACGACTATTCACCAGATTCCAAAACGCAGGCTGCCGCAGACCGTGAACTGGCGCGTCAGGCAGGAAAGCCAGCCCCGACCGCGCAGGCGCCTCGCACTGCCAACCAGTCACGGGACACCAATGAACAGCCCGACCCACGCAGGGATCTTGCCGAGCGCTTTCGTCGCCAAACCGATGTTCAGAACGCCAAAGACCCCGAATTGCGTAAAGCCCAAAGCCATGTTGCTCTCGCCATGGCCATAGCGATTGAACGCTTTCCCAGCGAGCCATTGCGGCAGCACGAGTTCATCGCTGAACGCAAGGAAGATGTCGCTGCGCGCATCGGGCGTGGGGAGACAATCTCAGGTGTTGAGGTGAAGGCTCGACAGGATCAGCGAGTGCGGGAGATGGCCCAAGACCAGATATTGCAGAAGTCGCGCTCGATCGGGGGCCGATAGGGTGTGCCACATGGCACACCCGTTAGTCTTTAAACGGCAGCTCGGCGCCCATTCCCGCCGCTCAAAGCTCCGAGGGTTGCGCCCGAAAGCAGACGTTACGCAGCTTGGCGCCTCAACCGGTCCCTCCGGAGGCGTCCGGCGCAGCGTTAGCAGCAGTATCCTGAGCCTTTCCGGTCGGCGGCCCATCCTGCGCGACGCTCATTGCCGTCAGATAATCGACGATAGCCGGAATGTCCTTGTCCGCCACGGGAGCCTTGTAGACATCCTTCATCTTGGTGACCGTGGCCTTCCACTGGTCCGCTGAAAGCACGGGCTGGGTCATCGCCATGCTGGCCGAATGGCAGGACGTGCAGTTCGCATTGATGACATCGGCATGAGGGCCATCGGGATATTGCTGCTCATCGATAGGAAGATCGACAGTATCCGAGGTCAGGGTAAAGCCGTTCACGGAAATGCTGCTGGGCGCAGGGCCAGTCGATTGTGGCTCGGGCGGCGGGGAATAGCTGCCGGGTGGTCCCACCATCATGAGGGTGAAGACAGTGACGCCGAGCAGTCCGGCGGCCAGCATGCCTGGGGTTGGCGCTTTCATGCCAGAGCTCCTTATGCCGTCACGATGGTGGTGGTTTCGATATTGCCGCGCATAAAACCGCCGGGGTTCCAGATCGGCGCCATCGGCTGTGCGACGCCTGCAGTGTTCCAGCAGCGCGACATGAGCGCAGTCTGTCCGGGGCCGGGCAAGGGAACCTGCGCGTCCCACCGCCGGAAACTGTATTTGCCATGATCCGGACCCAGCTTCGTCGCGAACCAGTGGCGGCCGCCATCAGTGGACACATCGACCCGCGCCACGCCGCAGTCACCCCCCATGGCGATACCGCCGAGCGGGATTGAAGCCTCGTGTGCGATCCGCTGACCTTCGCCCAGACTGGTGACCCACGAACGCGGGATCATGCGGTTGATCGGAACGGTCGGGAAGTCCTTGGCGCCGGGCTTTACATTGGCGCCGGGCGTTGCCGGGATCTTGTAGGCTTTGGCCATCCAATATTCATCGTCAGGCCCAGGCAGGACCTCGATGTCGTTCAGCATCTTGACCCAATAGGTGGAATACCAGCCCGGCACGATCAGCCGGATCGGAAAGCCGTTGAGAAGCGGCAACTGCATCCCGTTCATGCCGAAGGCGATCATCACTTCGCCGTCGCGGGCATGATCGATGTCTAGCGCCTTCTCGAAGTCCGGGGCACCTGCAACCACGGGTTGATCAAGCGCCCCGAAACGAACCTGGACGGCCCCCGCCTTCACCCCGGCCAGATCGAGCACATCGCGCAGGCGCACCCCGAGCCACTTTGCATTGCCCATCGCACCGTTGCCCCACTGCGCGCCGGGGACGCGGGGCTGGAACAGCCCGCGCGAATTGCCCGAGCACTGGTTCACCGCGGCCATCTCGACCCGTGGTAGGCGCATAAGCTGTTCGAGGCTGATCGCGATCGGCTTGTTGACATGACCTCGCACGTTGAGGCGGAAGGCATCGACGTCGATCGAGGTCGGGATGTCCGCCCAATGCCAGCGCACGAAGAACTGGTCATTGGGGGTGAACACATCTCGGTCGAACACATCCATCGGCGTTTCCAGCAACGGCGGATGGACGCGCTGGAGGATCATGCTGCCCTTGCCAGGAAAAGCGCTCGTCATCGGGCGCTGCGCATTGCCGCCGGGCAGATGCAGGTCGGTCAGACCCTGCGTGATGCCTTGCGCCAGAGCGGGCGCGGCGGCGATAGCTGCCCCGCCGAGAGCGGCATTCTGCAGGAAACGGCGGCGGCTTGTTTCGGCCGCGAGCTCGGCATCCAGTCTGTCCATGGTCGTATCCTCTCGGGCAAAATGGTGGCGGGTGCTGCTGTGAGAAGCAAGCGATCAGAACGCTGTGACTGATCGCAATGCCCGATCAGTTTGTGGCGGCGATACAGGGCGATACGAACAGATTGCCGCGCCATCCGCCAATCAGGGTCTTGGCGGCGACCACCATCCACATCAGGGCGAGCGCCAGGGTCAGAACGGTGCCGACGATACCGAAGAAGGCAAGGTGCAGGGTCGTGCCAAGGCGAAAGGTTGCGACGGTGAAGACGCCTAGCGGGAAGGTGTAGCCCCACCAGCCAAGGTTGAACGGGATACCTGCCCGCCAGTAGCGCCAGGTGATGAGCGAGGCGAGTGCCAGCCACCAGAGGCCAAACCCCCAGAGCAACAGGCCGGCGATTGTGCCGATACCCTGAGCGACATCGCCGACATCTGCCAGCCCATGCGCAGCCATGATCGCAGGGGCATCGCCGCCCAAAACCAGCATGCCCAGCGCGCCGGTGCCAATCGGGCCAAGTGCCAGCCAACTTGATGCGGCCATGCCCTCATGCGGCAGCTTGTGCAGCGCCATGCGCAGGATCAGCAATGCCAGGATGCTGAAAGCTACCGGGACCGAATAGGCCCACAGGATGTAGGACGTGACGAGCATCCCGAACTGCGCGCTGCCTTGCGCCAGATGCGGCGCCAACAGTCCTCCGCTGGCAGCGGTCACTTCGGCGGCCACGACCGGCAGCAGCCATACCGCCGTCATGCCGTCGAGCGAATGCTGGTGGCGCGTGAACATGAAGTACGGGATCAGCACACCGCAGCTCACCGCCATGGCGGCGTCGATCCACCACAAGACCGTGGCGACAGGCACGATGCCCTCGCCAAACCGCGCGATACCGAATGCGAGGCAGCCGTTGATGATCGTGGCGAGGCCCATGGGGATCGTGCCGATGAACATCGATACGGTATTGTGCCCGAAGATGCGCCGGGCTTCGTGGCCGAACAGGATCCAGCGGGCGGTATAGAGCGCGGTGAAAAGGCTGAAGAGCCCGATGTTGAAGAACCACAGCACTTCTCCCACCGGCTTGAGCGAAGCGCCGATGCCCGGCACCTGCGGCAGAGCCAGCGCGAGAATGCCGGTGCCCATGGTGGCCGCAAACCAGTTGGGCGTGAACTGGCGGATCATCTCGCGCGGGTGATCGAGCCGGCTGAGTGGGCGCATCCCTTCGAGGATGGGCTTGATATCCGCGGTCATCATCCAAACTCCTTGACCAGTTCGGTCAGCGCGTCGGCCGCCCGAGTGCGATACCGCTCCTTGTGGCGTAACGCTTCAAATGGACGGGCAGGCATCGCGAGCGGCAATTCGTGAAGATGCCCCGCGGCAAGCGCGCGGCGCACCACCAGTTCGGACAGGACCGCGACGCCCGCGCCGGCCTCGACAGCAGAACGAACCGCTTCGTTGGACGGCAGCGTCATGGCGATGTTGAGGCCTGCCGGATCGATGCCTCGCTGTCGCAGGACGTCCTCGAAACTCGATCGTGTGCCGGATCCGTGCTCCCGCACAATCCAGTTGGCGCTGCGCACCCAGTCCTCGTCGATGGCATCAACAGCCTGCCCCGAGATCAGCAGCATCCGGTCCTCGCCGACTTTCCAGTGGGCGAGTGCGGGCTGGTCGATCGAACCTTCGACAAAGCCCAGTTCCGCGCGGCCATCCAGTACCCGCGCTGCCGCACCTTCGGTGTTGTCGATTGCCAATTCGACGCGGATCGCGGGGTGCCGGCTGTGAAATTGGGCCAGGCGTGAGGGCAACCAGTAGCTGGCTATGGTCTGGCTGGCGACAAGGCGAAGGGTTCCGCGCTTCAGACCACCGAACTCGGCAAGCGTCAGCTCCGCCGTTGCGGCGCGGCCAAGGACGGCGCGTGCTTCGTCGAGGAACATGCGACCCGCCTCGGTCAGTTCAATGCCGCGGCCTACGCGGTTGAATAGCGGCACGTCGTGCCTAGCTTCCAGCGTGGCAATCGCGGCGCTGGCGGCCGACTGGGTCACGCCCAGTGCCTCGGCGGCCCGTGTCATATGTTCGCGTTCGGCAACGCCTACGAAGATGCGTAATTGTTCAAGGGTCATGGTGATCTCCTGTCACCATTGATACCGCAGGCCGATCAATCACTCCAACGCATTGATTGTATCATTCCAATCATAATGGGAGATCATTCGATCAGGACGTTCTTGGCGGCCGCCAGCGCGCTCGCGATCCGTTGGCCGACATCAGGATTGGTGCAGACATTGGCCGGACTGGGGTGGGGCATAGTGATGATCGATACGTCGGGCCGTGCCTCTTCGATGAGCGCTTTCGCCTCCGCCGCCACCCGTCCCGCCAAGATACAGACCCGCACGCACGGCAGTCTCGCAAGCAGGCCGGGGAGCGTTGCGAGGCCCTTGGCAATCTCTGCGCGGCGCAGTGCGCGATTGCGGGCGCCGGGAACGTGGACGATCCAGGGCACGCAGTTCCACTGAACTACGTCGTTTCGGCCAATGTCTGCTGCCTCAAGGTAGCGGCGAAGGTTCCGAGCAGTGCCTGACGGGTTGTCCCGCGACACGAAGCGAGTGCGATCGGGCCCGGGTCCCGGCGTCTCAAGAAGCAGGAGAAGGCGCGCGTCTATGCCGCCATCGAACGGGTCGAAATGCGGCACCGGGTGTCCTGCGCCAACGAGCCCCTCACGCCATATCTCCAGCGGTGCGATGTGCGGCTTACCAAGTGCTGCGCTGCGTTCGGCGATCAACGCGGGATCATCCAGCCAGACCATTGATCGTCAAATCCTATTGAAACTACAAAAACCATCGGTTGGATCGATGGCGAGTGTTGCGCCATGTGTTCGACAGGCAACGCATGCGTTGACGCGCCTGCTCCTCAACAGCTCGCATTTTTTCCGTTGCACGCTGCGACGATGACACTTGCGTCCGCTGTGGGCGTTATCGCCGGAACGCCATGTCGAAAGGGCTTCACTTGAAACTGCTATGGGGATTGGCCGGCCTTTGCGCGGCGACAGCATCGGCGGCCGCACTGGCGGCATCGCCTGATGGCTTTGCAAGCCAGATGGCAGCCTCCATGGAACGGATGCACCATGCGATGATGATTGCGCCAACCGGCGATCCGGACCGCGACTTTGCCGCGATGATGATTCCCCATCACCAGGGCGCGATCGAGATGGCAGAGGCGGAACTCAGATACGGAAAAGACGAGCGCCTGCGCCGTCTGGCTCAGGGCATTATCGTCGAGCAGCGGCAGGAGATCGCCGTCATGCAGGACATTCTCGCGAAAAAGACCGGCCCCGCTGCCGGCGCGCACCATCACATGGGAGACGACAAATGAAGAAGACGCTGAGCATCGCGTCGCGCACCTTGCCTATAGCGGCTGCACTGGTCGCATTCCCGGCAACTGCGCAGCAGGTCCCCAATGCCCAGCCTGACAGAGCAGTCAGTGCGCAGGACCGTTTCTACACCTCGGACCAGTTTTCCAACACGGTATCGGTCATCGATCCGTCGACGAACACGCTGCTGGGTGTCATCAAGCTCGGCGATCCCACGCCTGCAAATCTCAGCCCGCTCTATCGGGGCCAGCTTCTGGTGCATGGCATGGGCTTCTCGCCCGATCGCCGGACCTTGGCGGTCGTGTCGATCGGGTCCAATTCGGTCAGCTTCATCGATACCGCGACCAATGCCGTGAAGCACACCGCCTATGTCGGGCGCTCGCCGCATGAAGCCTTCTTCCGGCCCGATGGCCGAGAAGTCTGGGTGAGCGTGCGCGGCGAGGACTATATCGCCGTGCTCGACGGAACCACCTTCAAGGAGACGGGGCGTATCGCCGTGCCCAACGGACCAGGCATGACAATCTTTTCTCCCGACGGGAAATACGGCTACGTCTGTTCCAGCTTCTCGCCAGAAACCGTCGTCATCGACACCAGATCAAAGCGTATCGTTGGCCGTGTGAAGCAGGACAGCCCGTTCTGCCCGGACATCGCCGCCACGCCTGACGGCAAGCAGGTATGGCTGACGCTCAAGGACGTCGGCAAGGTCATGGTCTTCGATGCCAAGCCGCCCTTTGCCGTGCGGAAGACGATCGACACCGGGCCGATCACCAACCACGTCAACATCGCCAGGACACCAAAAGGCCAGTTCGCCTATGTCACGGTCGGCACGCAGAATATCGTCAGGGTCTTCCGCACCGACGACTTTTCGGAAATTGCCTCGGTGCCGGTCGGCGCCCTGCCGCACGGCCTTTGGCCCTCAGGCGACGGCAGCCGGATGTATGTCGGGCTGGAAAATGACGATGCGGTCGCCGTCATCGATACGGCCACGAACAAGGTCATTGCCACGATCCCGATCGGACAGGGCCCGCAAGGCGTCGCCTATGTTCCCGGTGCCGTGCCATCAGGGCAAGGCCTCGACAACCTCGTGCCGCTCGCCAAGGCGCAGGGCAAAGTGCAGGTCGTGCTGGAAGGTCAGGGACAGAGCCAGGTGTCGCTGTTCGATCAGGGCCAGGTGCAGATCCTGCAGGCCGCGGTCGCCGGACTGGCGCCCAAGCAGACCTTTACGCTGGGTCTGGCGGCGCGTCAGGATGGTACCGGTACGGTCGAGCCGCTGGCCAAGTTCATGACCAATCCGGCAGGCGCGGCGATCGTCAATGCGGTTGGCCCGATCCGGCAGATCGTCAAGGACGCCGCGCCTGCAGAGCGCCGCTTCCTCGTAATCCGTTCCGGCGCGCCGGATGAGGCAGGCGCGGTGGTCCAGCGGCAGAAGCCGTGACGCTTGAAGCGGTCCTTAGCCAGTACGGCTTTGCCGCTCTGTTCCTCGGCGCCGGGATCGAGGGCGAGACGGTGGTCGTGCTGGGCGGCGTGATGGTCCATCGTGGCCTGATCGCGTACCCGGCGGCCATCGCGGCGGCAGCACTCGGGTCCTTTATCGCGGACCAGATCTTCTTTGCCCTCGGCCGCCGGTCCCGCGATCATCGCTATGTTCGGCGCGTCCAGCAGAAGGCCGCGTTCCGCCGCGCCATCGATGTGTTCGAGCAGCGGCCAGTGCTGTTCGTGTTCGGGTTCCGCTTTCTATATGGCCTGCGTACTGTCAGCCCCATCGCGATCGGCACGACAGCGCTTCCTGCCTCCCGCTTCATGGCTATCAACGCATTGGCGGCCGTGGTCTGGGCGACGGTTTTCGTGACCCTCGGTTACCTGTTCGGTCAGGGCATCGAGGCCGCTTTTGGCCGCGTCCGCGATGTGGGCCATGTTCTGCTGCCCGTACTCGCGGTGCTGCTCCTCGTCGGCCTTGCCGCACACTTCCGGCACCGCAGGCGTGAGGTCACAGCAAGGGACTGACGAGGCGAGCCAGATTTTCGCAGAAGCGGGAAACACGCGGGCGATCACGCCATTCCTCCAGCAAAAGTCGGTCGCTTCGGCGGATGTATCCCCGTTGGACATCCGCGAGAGGTCCGGCGGACGCTTCATCATGCAAGATCAGGCTGATCTCCGCATTCAGCATGAAGGAGCGGACATCAGCGTTGCTGGATCCGATGACGGCGATGCGGCCATCGATCGATACGTTCTTCGCGTGCAGCAACCTGTCGCGGTAGCGGTGGAGGCGTACGCCTGCCTCGAGCAGTTCGGTGTAATAGGATCGCTGGGCAAGGTTCACGAGCCGCTGGTCCACAACATGCGAAACGACAAGGTCGATCGCGACGCCGCGTGCGACCGCGTTCTTGAGCGCGGTCAGCAGGGCCTCGTCGGGGATCAGATAGGGCGAGACGATGGTGATATTCTCTTGCGCCTCGTGAACGAGTTCGACGAGCAATCGCTCATAGCCTGGCACGCGGTAGTCCGGGCCACTGGGCATCGCCTGCAACTCTGAGGCGCCGGTGACGTCGGGCAAGGGCAACACCGCGATGGTCTGTTCGGTCTCAAGAAACCAGTCGCTGGCAAAGACGGCATCGAGCGCGCAGACGACCGGGCCTTCGACCCGGGCGACAAGTTCGTCATTGACGATCCCGGGTTTGAAATCACGGTTCACGATATTCTGCGATCCGACGAAAGCGACCATGCCATCTACCAGGCATAGCTTGCGGTGGTTGCGCAAATCGCTTCGCGCACGGCGCAGCGCTGCGAAGCGAACTGGTAGGACCAGCTGGGCGGTGACGCCTCGGTCCGCCAGCATCGCCAGGCTGCGCTTCACCCAGGGGCGCGACCCTAGCGCATCGATCAGCACGCGGACATCAACGCCCCGCGCGCGGGCGCGGCCAAGGGCATCTGCGACTTTCAGTCCCGTCCTATCGTCGGCCAAGATGTAGGTCAGCAGATGAACCCGAACATGGGCCGCATCTATCGCTGCCGCCATAGCGGCGATCGCGCCGTCATAATCCTCCAGCAGAGAGAGGGCATTGCCACCACAGCTCGGAAACCCGCCCAGCCATTGTGCAAGCACGGCTGTCCGCGAAGGCGCGCTTTTACTGCTTGTTAGCGCCTGCGCGGCGCTCTCCCGCTCCGGCGCCGCACGCCTGAAGCGATCCCGCCGCCAGGACGGGAACGCGGCGCGGCCGATCAGGCGGTACAGGATGAAGGCGGGCACCGGCAGGAACAGAACCAGTAGCAGCCAGCTGCGTGCCGCTTCGGGCGGACGTCGCAGCGGAATGACCACCACCATGATGAGCCGTATCGCCCATTCGAGCAGCAGATAAGCGAGCGTCAGGTTCGGGATGGAGATCATCGTACGATGCTATCCATCTCTGCCGCACCATGTCGATGGGGGCCGCCCGGCCATGCCGTCTTGTGCCTCAATGGATCATCAGCAGCGGTATGTCCGCGCAAGCAAGCAAGTGCCGGGTTGTGCCGCCTGCGAACCATTCAATCAGCTGGTTGTGCCGATAGGCTCCCGTCACCAGCATATCCGCTCCGGCTTGATGGGCTTCCGTCAGGAGTTGATGGCCAAGGTTCCCGTGCGAGCGCGGGACCACGCGCAGTCTGTTCACAATCCCTGCGTCATCGAGCAGCGATTCCAGTTTGAGCGCCGGATAATCTGCATCGCCGATCCGAATAGCGGTGACGTCAGTGGCACCTTTCAACCAAGGCGTGGCCGCCTCGACAGCGCGTCTCGCCGCAGGGGAGTCGCTCAAGCCTACAGCGATATGCGAAAAGCGCTGACCGGCCCGTGGCTTCCAGGAAATCGGGACGATCAGCACTGGCTTTTGGCTGTTGAACAGCGCGGCATGCAGGGCGTCCCCGCCGTCCATGTTCCGCTCATGGGCGATAACGACCAGCAAGTCGGCATTGTTCGCTTCCTGCGTCACCACGCCTTGCTCATCCCCAACGATGGTTCGCCAGGCAATGGGCGGCGCGTCCTGCGCGGCTCCTGCGGTCCATGCCACGAACGCCGTATGGCAGGCGGCCGATCGCTCGCTGGCCGTGCCTTCCCAATGTTCACGCAGACGCTGCATGTCGACCTCTTCGCTGGCGGCAACGAGCTGGCCGGGATCGACCACGACATTCAGCGCTTCGATCGTGCAGTCCCCCACGCACTGCGCTGCGAGAACGGCTGCGTTGAGGCACGTCGCAGTGCTGTCGGCTCCGACGATGACGGCGAGAATCTTCATACATCGCTCTCCTGCTTTGTCACAGCGTCGATCGCCCAATGCTCGAGCTGCTTGTAGATGACCACCTTCGTCTCCAGCAGGGCGGCGTGGCGCTGGCAGAACAGTTCGAGATCCGCCCGATGACCGATCAGTTCGACGCACATGGTCAGATAGGGATTGCTCGTTTCCGCACCCTGATCGAGCACCGGTCCGTGATTGCTGAAACCGTAGTGGGTATGATGGGCTACAGCGTTCATCAGACCGGCAGCCTTTGCCTGGACGACAAGCTCGCGATAGAGCGGACGCGCTGACCACAGCTTCCATGCCTTGCGCGGCTCTGCCGTATCACGCGGTGCCATATAGATACGCAGCATGCCGATCTCGCTGGACGTAAGGATAGCTGTGTCAGTCATTTGTGTGGAGGTCCTGCCTGGTGATCTGGGTGCGCGCTGCGCGAATGCCCCGCAGCGTCATGCCTGGGCTGATGGAAATGCGCGGATGCTTGGGGACGGCGATCTGCTGAGACAGATAGATGCCGCTGTGGCCTGAGCACAGGTAGGCGACGAAACAGGCAACGGCGATGTAGACGGCATGGGTCGCACCGAACAGTTCGATGCCCATGATGGTGCAGGCCAAAGGCGTGTTCGCCGCCCCGGCAAAGACGGCGACGAACCCAAGTCCCGCGAAGAGATCGACAGGTCCGCCGAAAAGTGTGCCGAGGGCATGACCCAGTGCCGCGCCGATGAAGAACAGCGGTGTTACCTCGCCGCCCTTGAAGCCTGTGCCCAGCGTCACGACCGTGAACAGCAGCTTGAGCGCCCAACTCCAGTAATCCTGACCGGGCGAGAAGAAGCTTGCGATCGTGGGTGTGGAGGCATCGGGTGCCCAGACCCCGAGACCAAGATAGTCGCGCGTGCCGAGCAGATAGACCAGAGCGATCACCGCAAGGCCGCCGAGGAAGGGACGCAGCGGTCCGAACCGGATGTGGCGCTTCACGAAGTCGCCGAAACCGTGCGACAATTCGGAGAATAGCAGGCCGACCAGTCCAAACGCCACGCCGGCTATAGCAGCCTCAAGCAGAATTAATGGATCGACGGCGATCGGCACGACCGTGCCCTTGAGATAGTCGATGTGATAAAGCCCGTGGTGGATGCCCCACTGGTGACAGGTCCAGTCGCCGACAACAGCGGCTATCAGTGTCGGCACCAGCGCGCGATATTCCACACGGCCGACCGCCAGTACCTCGAGCGCGAAGATCGCGCCTGCCAGCGGTGTGCCGAACACGGCCCCGAAACCTGCGGCAATACCGGCCATTAGGATGATGCGGGTACTCTCGGCATCAAGCCGAAACATCGTGGCGAAGGCGCTGGCAAGGCTGCCGCCCAGTTGCACAGCCGTGCCCTCTCGCCCGGCCGAGCCGCCGAACAGGTGCGTGACAACGGTGCCGACGAAAATCAGCGGCGCCATGCGTAAGGGCACGCCGCCACCCGGTTCATGGACCTGCTCGACGATCAGGTTGTTGCCGCCTTCGACGCTGCGACCGAACAAATGATACAGCAGCCCGACCGCGAACCCGCCGACTGGCAGGAGGAACAGCAACCATGGATGCGCAAAGCGCGTGCGCGTGGCAACATCCAGGCTCCAGAGGAAGGCCGCGCAAAGACTGCCCACCGCCGCCGCCATGGGAACAAGGAGCGCCAGCCATCGCAACACGGACAGGGCATGGTCATGCCGGTCCCTGGCAAAGGCCAGGACGTTCAGGTTCGACAGCAATATTGCGAATTTAGCGCGCACGATTCCTCCTTGTTGCGAAAACGCATCAGGTAGGAATCATCAGCCCGAAGGCGGTTCGGCCGAAGCCCGGCGGAAATCCATCGCCTTGCGAACGCATATCGTATGACATGCGCAGTTGGTCAAGCTGCAACGCATGGGGAGGTGGATCTCTACGGCAGCTTCATGCTGCTCCTCCACTTGAAGCTGCCATTCTCCTTACGGCCAATAATCGCCATTAGCGGGTCCGCGAGGATGGAGGGACTGTGCCACGTGGCACACCCGGATCGGGTCCGGCCTTACCATTACCACGCTCTTGCTCGGCCCTGATGCGACGCTCCGCGTCGCGCAACACCTTGTCCGGCACCGTTTCTATAATGGCGCGATCACGCAGAAATTGCCGCACCTCACTCGCGAGTTTCCGATCTTCGTCCTTGCCAGTCTGGTCGAGCTGATCGGCCGCTGCGCCATAGCGCGACTTGATGCTCTCCCAGCGAGCATGAGATTTACCGACGAACGATGGCTGAGCGGCCTTGCCGAACGCAATCAGCATAGCCTCTCTAGCTTGCCGCATATCCGCGTCAGTTGGTTGCCGCGATGCCCCTTTGCGAATGCGCTCCCGAAGCTGGGTCAACGCCATGCTGGTTCCAGCTCGACCCTGTCCCCGCGTGTAGCGGGGCGTTGCCTCGGCCTCGACGCCGCGACTCCGCAACGCCTCTGCAAAGCCCTCACGAAACCGGAAAAGATCTTCCCGGCGAGGATCGAACCGCTTGCGATTGAGCCCTTCGGCTTGGACCGTCAGATGAACATGTGGGCGCGGTGTGTCCGTGTGCAGCGCCATGAGATAATCATGATTATCGCCGATCAGACGTTCCGCAGTTTCACGCACCGCCTGCTTGACTGTCTCCGGGTCCGTGCCTGCGGGCATCGAAAACACCATGGAGACAGCGGACACTGTTGCACCGCGACGCCAAGCCAGTGCCTCCGACCATTCCTCAGCAATCTGCCGTGCCTCGGCCTTGCTGGAGATCAGTTCGCCATCCCGAGTTTCAAGCGGGATTTCCCCCTTACGACCGATGTAGTCGAGGTGAGCCGCAAGATGCTCGGCGCCCTTCTTACGGCCCGTGACCTTCACCAACACTTCCGGCGTGCGGCGCACGACCCGCGCAAGCGTAGCTCTTGCGGAACGGTCGATCGCGCGCAGTGCGGCGGGGATAGCGGCAACCCCGGTTCCCCTGACCAGAGTCCGCGCATAACGGGCATTCGGATCGCTTACGAGACGAGGACGGAAGCGCGGCTTCATCGCCTCCCAAAGTTCCTCTTCGTTCTCACCGAAAGGCATCAGTCTGCGACCTTCCAGAAACTTAGGTCGCCGCGCAGCGCATCGCCGAGCAACACCACCTGGTCATTGATGTCCTCACGCATGTCAGCGATCCGGCGCAGCTCGCGATCGATCTGAAGTCCGCTGTCTGCCATCATGGCAGCATTGCCCGCTTTCATGGCCTGGTTGAGATTGCGACCAATGCGCTGAAGCTGCATTCGGACCGGGGCCACTGCATCGCGCAGGCCATCATCGACGGCCCCTTTCAATCCGGTGTGGCGACGAACCAGCGCCTTAATCCAACCGGCACGATCTACCCCCCTCTCCGCTGCGCGCTGATCAACAACGGCGGCTTCGGCGTCGGTAAGTCTAAGCGACACGCGGTTGCCAGCGATTTGCGAACGAGGAGCAATTTGGGGGGCATCGGCGACCTGCTTCATCGCGTGCTGCATCAGATTACGCAGGAGAGCACTGCGCCCTCCCCTGCCCTCAGCGAGGGCATCGAATGCCGCCAGCAGCTCACGATCAATTCGCATCGTAAGCATCGCAGTATCCTTGGTGGGGGATGAAGGCTGCGGCGTCGAGGACATGGCACGAAGGGTAATGTATTACATTAGACGCCGCAATACCTATCCTGCCATCAAACATCCCCCACCTAAAACAGCCTTCACGTGTGCCACGTGGCACACCATCAAGCTCGGAAGTCGGAATTTCGCGGAAGGAAAAATTGAGCTTCGATCCGGCGCGTGCCTGCGCCGAATAAGCGGTTGCGCTTACCGCCAGCTCACAATGCGCGGGGCTTCTTCACCGTCGAAATGTAGCAGGGCCTCTACAACGATCGCGCGCTGCCCGCCGATCTCGATAGTCGGGCGCTCCACCTTCTGCTTGGTGGGCTTCGACTTGCCGGTGCGTGCCGGAGCCGGGGAAGGGGTAGGCGCATCAACCGTCAGAGGAGGGGTTCTCTCAATCGCGCGCTCGATTTCGGCGGAGCGGATCTCATCCGTCGAAAGCGGGACTTCGCTCTCAGGCGCTTCGTCAGCATTGTGATCGGTCGGGGCAAGTTCAGGCTGCTCGACATCATCACCCACAGGTTCAGCGGGCGAAGTAACTGGGGCGGCCGTCTTCTTCGCACCGATGTCGCGCGCGAATCGCTCACATGCCAGCACAGTCATATCTTCTGCCGATGTGTTCGCCACGAAAGCCCGCGCAGCTGCATCATCTTTCTTCGCAGCCTGGGCCAGAGCGACAGCACTACGCATCGAAATGTCGGAAAACAGCGCACTGATATAGTCGGGCGCTTTGGCCAGTCCCTGATAGCGGGTCAGCAGCGTGCGGTTACGTCCAGTCAGGCGGGCGAGTTCGGACAGGTTGCGCCCCTGCGCCACCTGTCCGGTCACGAAAGCGATCATGTCGGCAGTCGAAAGATCCTCGCGCTGGTCGTTTTCAATGAACTGGTCGATGCGAACTTGGGATAGATCGTCGCTCTTGCTGACGATCGCCCGCACTTTGATCCCGAGCTTCTTGCAAGCACGCCAGCGCCGTTCGCCAAAGAGGATGCGGTAGCGACCGTCCTCGTCTTTGGGGGCGAGGGTGATCGGCTGAAGCTGGCCGCGTTCGCTGATTGTCTCCGCCATCTCATCGATGGTGAACGGATCGATCTCGCGACGCACATTGTCAGGATCGGGATAGATCAGTTCCGGCTCGATCAGGAGGACGCGATCGGCATCGGCAACGGCGGCCTTTTCGCCGAAGACATCGAAATTGTCGAAATCCATCACTTCACGCTCCCGATCCGGGTCATAGCTTCCTCAAGGAAAGCTCGCATAGGCGGCAACGAACTGCGCACGTCCTTGCCAAACCGCCACACTGGAACATGCTCCTGAATGGCCTGGCTATAATGTGCCCGCTCGGGCAGGTAGTTGGTGAAGAGGTTCTTCCCGACTTTGCTCTTGAGCGCTTCCAGCATCTTCATCTGATGGCTGTCATTCGGACGCACGCGGTTGGGCACCAGCCCGGCGACATGGATGGGTTTGGTACGCCGCTGGTTCACGGTCGCGATCGAGTCCGATACCTGCTTGGTCGCCGCAGGACCGAAAGGTCCAAGTTCAACCGGAACAATCAGATGGTCGCAAATCAGCAGGGCCGCAAAATTGATCCATGACCAGGATGGCGGTGTGTCGATGACGCAGAAATCGAAATGCGGACCGAGGACCGGAAAATTCTTCCGCACATTGCTCAGCGCCGTCGGATAGGAAGCATCATATTCGCCGCCCATCCGGTTGGAATAGATTGCTTGCTTGGGCAGTTCGTCGGGTATAGCGTAATTCGGCTCGAACAGCGGCTTGCAAGATCCCAGGCTCTCGAAATCGCTGAGCGCGTCGGTGGCATTGCACTGGCGATCGAGGTCGAGAACCAGAACCCTATGCCCGGCGTCCGCCAAAACCCATGCCAGATGGCAGGCGATCGTGGTCTTTCCGGCGCCGCCTTTCTCTACGTTAATCGCAATGGTCCGCACGCGTTAGAGGCCCCGATCCGAACGGTTGTTATTCCAATGGTCATAGCCGCGATAATTGGAATCCGTGCGCGTATTGCGACGGCCTTCCTCATCGGGGGTGTCACCGCTCCAGGTGCGAGCGCCGCGATACTTTCCATCGCTGGTGAAGACGGCCCACGCGATCAGGACAAATAGCCCGATCGTCAGTAGATTGTCCCACATCACTCGCCTCCGTCGCACCTTGATAAAAGGTAATCGCTCTAATATACGATACCGCTAATACCGTCAATATGCGGTATCGGTAATTAGGGCATTGGATGACCTCTAGCAAGATCCGATCTGTCGGTCGCCCTCCAATGGAGGACAAAACGATCGCGCGTTTTCCCAAGGGCACGCTTGATCGTATCAAGACCACATTGCGCGATGGCGAAAGCCAGGCCGACTTCATGCGCGAAGCGGTCGAGCTGGAATTGCGCCGTCGGGAAGGGCCGCCGGTAGGCGGCCCCGATCGGACCTAAGATCTTTCGTCAGTGCCCTTCGCCAGTACGGCAAAACCGTCGGCGATTACCTCCACCGTGTAGCGGCGCCCCTCGGGTGTATCGTAGGAGTTCTGGCGAAGCCGACCGGCGATATGCACCAGATCGCCTTTTTGCGCCTTGGCGCCGCGCTCGATCATCTTGCCGAATAGCGAAACCTCGTTCCAGTGCGTGTCCGTCACCCACTCGCCATTGTCCTGGCGGTTGTAGTTCGAGGCGACGCTGACCTTCGTTACCTTGTCATACTCGGTGATCTTGCCCACCCGCCCGATGATCCGAAATTCCGCGATGTTCTGCATGGTCCTGTCCTTCTAATCGATCAGGCTCGTTCCTGATGGGAATTGAAGGGGCGCGCAGCCGCCGCGATCCAGTGAAAAAACGGAGGGTCCGCACAGCGGAAGCCGTAGCGCAGAGGTTATTCACTTGATCGTACAAGGCGGCCAGCGCCCATATGCCCATCTGCTCAGGAACTGCCGGGTGAAGCAGGGACGAGAGTGCCATTTTTCGCGGACGATGTAAGTCTATCGGGCTGGTACGATGTCATGGATAGATAGAACGAAGGTGCCGTCATGCACTATCGCCAAAACAGGCGCTACGGTTCGACTGAGCAACGATTTCGACGTTTCCCCATACACAGCATCATCGTTTTGGCGCTGACCAAGCCGCCTGCTCCTGCTGGGGAGCATTCGCGACGGCGTAGCCGGCGCGTCCTGCCCGTGCCGGTTGCTTTGGTTTATCGGGGGGCGATGACGTTTCAGCATTGTCGCCGTCAGGCGTTAGAGTGTTGGCCGGCTAGGCCAACTCTTTTGAGCCCATTATTATATGAATCGGTTAGCGGTTCAGGATCAATTTGATACTCACGCTCTCTGCTATCAATGGCAGCGCCCAGCTTGGCTAGGATCTTGCGCAACGGCCCATCGACGACGGTTTCAGCTAGATCGCGACACGACAGGGATTTGAGCATAAGCTGGGTGTCTTCCTCGTGATCGAGGCGACGTTGAATTTCGTCTTCTGGCACAGGCGCCGGACGTAGCCAGCGCGGGAGATAGGAAAGCACCTTCTCAGGCAAGAGCGGCCGATAGGCGTTGGAGGTCTGCTCGTAGCGCGGTCCAGCTCCTTCATTTGCAACGCGATTGAAACGCCGCTGCCGCACAATGAAGCCGATCGCTTCAAGGACCACCAGCGCTCGGGCGACGGTTGCCCTTCCAAGCCCCGTCGCGCCTGAAAGATGCTCGTAGCTGGGATAAACGCGGCCCTTATTCAGCCGCGCCAGTGTCAGGATTTCCTCATAAATACGCACCGCGCTCGCGGTGAGGCGCGCTATGAGGATTTCGGTAGCGGTCAGCTCTCTGGCTCCGCTGCGCGCATCGCGACGTAAGCGGCGTCCTGCATCCAGCGTCCTGCGCGCAACATGAAGGAGGCGATCTGTCTCCCCCTTCGCGGGAATGGCGAAGAATGTCTCTTCGAACGTGCCGGCTTCAGCGCTGTCACGCCGAACGGGCGCACCAGTCCGATGCTGCGCACCCGAGCGCGCAGGTTTGCGCGTCGACACCATGCTGCCCAATGCGGACAACGCAGCGTTGCCTACTGATAGAGCCATATTCCACCTCCGAATGGAGGCTGGACCAGGCAAAACTCATCCGTGGCGCGAAGCACGCTCCCTTGAACCAAAGCTCAGGAACAGGTATGAGGAGGATGTCTTACGTCCCGATCGATGCCTGCAAGCATCGCTCATCACGTTCCAGGGTGCCCGGCCTCCGTGCCGGGCATTCGTTTTAGGTGGTCACAGCCGATCCCCGCTTTGCCGACGCACGATGCAATCAGCACAGCAATATTTGTGGCCGAATGGGCGGCTCAATTAAACCTTCAGGATTCGTGCTTTCGATGACCGATCGCCACTAAATTTCGTGCTTTCGATGACCGTTTGCGCCGTCTTTCGTGCTTTCGGCGACCGACGTTCGTGCTTTCAATGACCGTCTTTCGTGCTTTCGGCGACCGTTCAGGCGCCGAAGCTACGACATGATTCGCGGGAGATTGAACGTGGCTGGATCAGGCGTTCTGAAGCAGTAGCTTTGGCGTAATCTTCACACTAGTTGCGCCTGCGTTCTTTCGTGCGCGAGTTGCGCCGATGGTTTCGGCGCGATCCGTCAAGTCGAACAGGAAACCCGGAATACTACCTTCGTCAGCTACGCGCTTCACTTCATAACGAAAATGCTTGAGCGAACTTTGATACCCGGTCTGCAAGCGCAGTTCTTCCAGTTCCACTTCGATCGGTCCATGACCGCAGGCCGAGCGCGCAACTTCATACAGCCGCCGTTCGATTGGGCCGAGCTGGAAATAGGTCGGATCATAGTCGAGTACGCGCCGATCGCGCTGGATCGCACGAAATAGCCAGTCGCACAGGCGGACCTTGATGGCTTTGAGCCTTTTGTCGCCCTTGGAGGTCTTGGTGTAGTGGAGCTGGGCGTCTGATAGCCACGAGAAGAACCCGGCCTGACCTTCGCCCCCCGCTTCGATATTCGTCTTGATCTGAGTACCCTGCAGGCGTTCCAGAGCATCGGAAAGACGAGTGTACGAGCGCGATGAACCGCTCACACCCGTTACTCTGAAAAGATCATGTGCGGTGAAGAAGAAGTCCTGCGATACCTCCTCACCGGCGTCCAGCTTCGCTACCATGAGGCTCGCGATATAAAGCAGCACTTCTTTATCGTAGATCGTCGCTACGCCCTTTGGCGTGCAGACAATCTCGATCGAGACCGCTTCTGTTTTATATTCGAGCGGCTTCGTCCACTTCGTCTTGCTGAGCGCGAAGAAGGGGAAGGCCATAAGCGATCGCTCGCCACGAACCTCTGTCAGCAGCGGGCTGTCGAAAGCGAACAGGTCGCCTTGCACGGACGGTTCCTGGCTCATGCGAGTGCTGCCGGCATGGATCGGTCGCCAAAAACACGAAGATTCCGGGTCATCACCCCATTTGGCTGGGGGGCGCAGGCCATTGATGGTTCAAAGATCGTGCTTTCGACGACCGTTTGCCACATCTCACCGTTGGCATTCGTGCTTTCGGCGACCGTTGTGCTCAAAGACCCGCCGGCTTGTCTCGCAAACGATCGTTTTTGAAGCGCCATCATGTGAGAACGTGTAGCAGCCACTGCGCGCGTCTCAAAACACTTTCGCAAAATAAAAGTCTCGTGCTAGGCATCGCAGATGAGTTTTGAGAACAAACCATGCTGATCGGCTATGCGCGCGTCTCCACCCCGGAGCAGGATCTTGCCCCACAGCTCGCCGCGCTTGACGAGGCCGGGTGTGAAAAAGTGTTCTCCGACAAGGCCAGTGGCGCCAAAGCCAACCGCGCCGGTTTGACAGATGCCTTGTCCCACGCGCGGGCTGGCGATGTGCTGGTGGTATGGAAACTCGATCGGCTCGGCCGAACGATGAAAGGGCTGGTCGATCTTGCCGCCGATCTGGCGGAACGTAAGATCGGCCTGCGCTCGCTCACTGACGGGATCGACACGGCAGGCACTGCCGGCAAGCTCGTCTTTCACATCATGGCGGCGATGGCGGAGATGGAACGCGATCTGGTCCGTGAACGCACGACGGCCGCGCTGATCGTTGCAAAGCGTGAGGGCAGGGTAGGGGGCCGCAAGACAGTCATGACTCCCAAACGCATCGAGGCCGCACGAAAACTCCTGGCGTCTGGGATGACCGCTAGAGAGATTGCGCCGACGATCGGCGTGTCGGTCGCCACATTATATAGGCATCTTCCAGCGCCGGAGCAGGAAGCGATCAATGCGGAAACCAGGTTGGACGACGCTTCGGCAACCACCTGACATTTACGGCGATCAGACGGCCTCCGTCACTTCCAGAGGCTTTCGTCTTTATTTCTGACGATCTCGAATTTGTTGAAGCCCAAGCGCGCCTTGCAAACATCGACACCCTCTGCGTGCGCGCCCAGCGCCTGAGCTACATCAGCGCGTGACACTTGCGCACTGGCCCCCACGATGACCTCACGCAACTCAACATCCTGATCGAACTTTTGAAAAAACAGTCCATTGTCTTCGTTCTTGAGCATGGAGAAAACTCGGACTTCCTGCTCGTAATGCCAATCTATATATTTTGTGGCCATCATCACATGGATCAGATTTTCATGTGTTTCCTTATCCGATGACGCCTGAATCTCTTCAAGCGTACACTCGATACGCTTGGGCACATAATCTACCTCCTGCAATATATCGTCTTGTACGTCGAAACCGAGACAAATGCCTCTATGGTTGTCGGCATAGTGGCTCCACTGGACAGGATTTCTCCAGTTTTTGCTAAAGCAGAGCATCCCCATCGCAGCATGGATTTCATCCTTGATGCGGCGCATCTCCTTGCGCAGATCCTTGTCAGCAAAGATCGCTCCGGCAAGCTCGAACGGATCGTTCAGGTCATTCCACCGGGCGATCTTCAAACGGCGCTTGGTAAGATTGGCCAGCCCAAATTCCCGGTTGACGAAGTGATAGAGCCGCACCGCATTCCTCACATCATATTCAAAGCTACACATGCGACATATGGGGCCGCTCCACACTCGTCCACGGCCAACGCGCAATCTATCTGTTCACTTTTCGTTCCAATGCGGGCTATAAGCGGCTTGAAGGGAATCATATATGCTGCCGATGATGCAGCCGGTCCCGCTTGCCGACGCACCGAAGGGGACCGTTCTTCGCATCGTCGGCGCAGCAGGAGCCGGCTTTCCAAGCCCCGCCCAGGATTGGGAGGATGATGCGATCAGCCTGATCGAGCTGCTACGGCTCGATCGAGCGGCGAGTTTTGTGTTCCGTATCAGCGGCAGCAGCATGATCGACGCCGGGATCCACGACAATGATGTCGTTGTGGTCGATCGCGATACCCGGCCCGTCGAGGGGCACATCGTCATCGCAATCGTCGATGGCGGGTTCGTCTGCCGCCAACTCGTGTGCCGCTGCGGAGTCATGCTGCTTGAAGCGCGCAATAGCCTGCAATGTTATGAGCCAACCCCGGCCGAAGGTGTCGAGATATGGGGCGTCGTGCGGACCGGCGTCCGCGATTACCGGCGATAGCCGATGTCCTGGGCCATCGTCGACATCGCCAATTTTTATGTTAGCGCAGAGCGGGTGTTCGATCCGTCTCTGCGCGGAGCGCCTGTCATTGTCCTTTCCAACAACGATGGCTGCGCTATTGCCCGGAGCGAGGAAGCAAAGGCGCTCCATGTCAAAATGGGCGACCCGGTGTTCAAGATGCGCGACCATATCAAGCGTCATGGCATCCAGCTTCGATCGAGCAATTACGAGCTTTATGCGGACATGAACCGGCGCTTCAACGCGGTGATTGCGGAGCACGCCGACATGATCGAAGTCTATTCGATTGATGAAAGCTTTTTCCGTCTGCCGGTGCTGGCCACGGGTTTGGGCGACGTGAAAACAGCGCACCAGGTCCGCGAAGACATTCTGCGATCGGTGGGCCTGCCTACCCGGATCGGCCTTGGACCGACACGAACCCTGTCGAAAGTTGCCAATGCGCTTGCGAAGGCAACGGAGAAGGTATGGGGCGGCGTGGTCGATCTCCACGATGTCGAGCTGCGCCGCCGTCTGTTTGAGCATTGGCCCGTATCTGAAGTGTGGGGAATAGGCAGGGCGCTGGAAGCCCGCCTTCGCCCATTGGGCATCAAGACAACCGCCGATCTGGCCGCACTTCCGCCCGCCGTCGCGCGCGATGTCGGCACGGTAGTCCTCGAACGTCTAGTTCGCGAGCTGGGCGGTGTGGAATGCGACGACTTCAAGGTTGCCCTGGAACCGTCGAAGGCGACGGCTGTGACACGCCAGTTCGGCGAACCAGTGACCGATCCGCTGGAATTGCGTGAGGCGATGGCTCGGCGCGCCGCGCGCGCGGCCGAGAAGATCCGTGCACAGGGTTTAGCGGCGGGGCGGCTTATCGCCTTCGCCCATGGCTCACGCTATCGAGCCAATCCACCTTCTGCCTCGCGCACGACGCGGCTGTCGCCGCCCACCAATGACCCGCGCGTGATCGTCGGCATCGCGGGAAAGATGATGGATGCGATGTTTCAGCCAGGCGGTGTCTATACCAAATGCGGCGTGTTGCTTGAAGATCTGACCAAAGAGGGGGAGGGGCAAGCCGACCTGTTTGTCACGCCTGATCCCAAAGCACCTGGCCTGCTCGCCGCAATGGATGGCATCAATGCCCGATTTGGCCGCAACACCATCGTATTGGCCGCACAAGGATGCGGTGCCAGGTCTTTCGACACCAAACGCTCCCAGAAAAGTCCGGCGTGGACCACTAGCATCGATCAAATACCGGTCGCACGATAAGGTGTGCCACATGGCACACCTCGTTCAGATCGGGCCCGCCTCATGATACGCATCGACCAAGCCGGCAATTTCTACACGGTTTGCACGAATTGCTCGACATCGCGCTATCTACCCTCAACAATGATCCTAAGTGGTTGACAAAAATGTCGATGCAGGGGGCAAAGTGAGCGTACTCGATGACTTTGAAGACGTTACTGGTCTGACAAATGGCGCGCGGTTTGTCCGTGGTGATCTTCACATTCACAGTAATGCCGGATCCCACGATGTAACGGACGCCTTAGCCACTCCTTCGGCGATCGTGGACGCCGCCGTCGCTGAGGGCCTAAAAATCATCGCGGTAGCCGATCACAACGAGATCAGCGGAGCGGTGCAGGCGATCGCGGCCGCCAAGGGCAAGCCGATTTTCGTGGTCCCAGCCATTGAGCTTAGCACCATGCAAGGGCACCTTTTATGCTACCTGCCGGATGTAGACCGGCTTCAGACTTTTCATAGTCAGCTCTCTTTGCGCGATCGATCAACCGCAAATTCGCGGGTAGAGAATGCTATGGTTGATTGCCTCAATAAGCTGTTGCCCCTCGGCGGCTTTGGTATTCTTGCTCATGTCGATGCGCCCAAAGGGCTCGACACCGAAATGCCCGGCGGCAGTCCCCATAAGCGGGACATCATCGGCCACCCGGCTCTTTTGGCTATTGAGCTGAAATCGGCAGCGTCGACGATCACCTTCACTGCAGACGATCCCGACAATGTGCGTGCCGACATGGGCCGCGACCGAGCCGGTCGCAATGGGGGGAGCTTGATGCCTCTGGCCAGAATTTTGAATTCTGATGCCCACACGCTTAAGGCGCTCGGCCGGAACGCTAAGGGGGATACCAAGGTCACGCGCTACAAGGTGCAGAACCTGAGCTTTGACGCCCTGCGCTACGCGCTTTCGAATGCTGACGCCCGCGTGCGTCTTGAGGACGAGATTCCCAGACAAGTGCCTACACTTCTGGGGTTGCGCCTAGAAGGGTGCTTCCTTCGCGATCAGGCCATTCATTTCAGCCCTAACCTTACCTGCATTATCGGGGGCAGGGGCACCGGCAAATCGACGATGTTCGAAGCGTTGCGCTTTTTCTCAGGATATCCAAGCGGCAATTCCGTCATTAATTCGGACGTATGGCCTGACCGGATCAATCTGGCCTACATCGACCCTGCTGGCGCCCCACACCGGCTATTTTGCAGCAAGGGCGATGAAACAGGAACCAACCTTCACGATCCGCTAGAAGGACCGGAGGTTCTACCGATCGAATGCTATGGACAGGGCGAAACGCAACGGATCAGCCAAAAGGCGCAGGACGATCCAGGTGCATTACTCTCTTATCTCGACCGCTTCACCAATGTGGCAGAAGAGATCTTGGCCGAAGAAAAGGCTCGAACCGCCATTGCGGCTATTGAAGTTGAGATTACCGAAGCGCGCGGAAAGATCGCGCTCATTCCTCAATATCGCCGCGACCTTGCCATTGTCCAACAGCAGATCAAGAAATTCACGGATGGCAAAGCCAAGCAAATTATTGAAACCAGTCGACAGCTGGAAGGTGAGCGGCAATCCCGCAATCAGATTGTTACCCTGGCTCGGAACATTGCGACAAGCCTTGACTATAAACAGGTCAAAGAGAGCTTGGCAAAGCTGCGGACAGCGGCGGATGCTTCAACCTTGGTTGTCGGCAAGGATGAGTTTCTGGCCATCACCGCTGAGGCGGACGCGTTCGAGAGCGGCCTGACGCAATCCGAAGCGATCATAACCGTCAGGTCCAATTCCCTGTCAACGCTGGTGCAGGCGAAAATCGAGGCGTGGAGCGGCAAGGAAAAGGTATTGCTGGCCACCCTTCAGAACCAGCGCGCCGCGCTGGAGGCGGCGGGTATCACCGTCAACATGAATTACATCTCGAAGCTGACAAAGGATGAGGCGACATATACGGCAGGCCTTACCAACCTCCAGGCGTGGGCACCTCATCTGGAACAGCTTGAAAAGCGCCGCGATGGCCTGGTCGCTGATCGGTGGGCCGCACGGAAGGAAATCTGTGCGAAGCGCAAAAAGTTCGCGACCATGGCGACCACCAAGCTGCGCGCTGCTTTGTCGGATCTCAACGTAACCTTGAAGTTCGAGGAGAGCGGATTTTCCCCTGAGGCTCACGAGCTGCTTGTCGAGATTATGGGATGGCGCACGACGCAGGTGCCGCGTGCGACTTGCCTGACCCAACGTTTAACAGTCCCAAAGCTGCTCGCTGCGATCCGCGCCAAGGATAGCGCATCGATCCAGGCTGTCCGGACCGTGGATGACGTATCATTGTTCAACCGCGCCGAAGCGGAAGAACTGATCAAGCGCTTTCAGGAGCCTGCAAATCTGGCCCGGTTAGAAACAGTACAGGTTTTCGACCGTCCGAAGCTCACCGTTACCCGCCCCCACGAAGATCCCAGCGGCAAAAAATCATTTCTGGTCCGCGAGTTTGGGCAGCTTTCATTAGGTCAGCAACAATCCGTGCTTTTGGCGCTGATGCTTTCCTCCGAAAACATCAACCCCCTGCTGATTGATCAACCAGAGGACAATCTTGATAGCGAGTTCATATTTTCGCAACTCGTCCCGGTGATCCGCATGGCCAAAGAACGCCGTCAGATCATCATCGTCACTCACAACCCCAACATCGCAGTGCTGGGCGACGCAGAACAGATTGTGGTTCTCAAAGCGACTAGCGAACGCTCACTGATCATCGCGCGGGGGTCGATCGATGATACGGATATGAAGGATGCTGCGTGTGCGATCTTGGAAGGTGCAAAAGCGGCTTTCATGCGGAGAGGGCAGGTCTACGGTCTTGTCCCCATCCAGGCGGCATGATCGATTGCCGTTCCCGTTGCAGGGGTTAAGCCATCGCATGTGCCCGATCCCCATACTGGTTTGGCATAGACCGGCATGATTGGCCCGGGGCGCCCCTGACTTCCGCATCAGCTTTACGGTAGTTTCTCGCGGATTCTTGCACTACCACTCATGGACTAGACCCGGGGCAATTGCATGAATCCTACTGAAATTTACGATGCATTGGCAGAGATCGCTAGCCAGCCTTTTGATGCGCGGGAGTTTCCCTTCGCCTTTGCCGCGGCGACCGACGGCGCGAACGCTGCCATCGCCAAACTACGCAACGGATCCAGCAACAAATCCGATCTGCCTGGCGGGATCTTGTTCAACAGGAAGTTTCATTATGCCCCAGCGGCAACCGGGCAAAGTGCGGTTATTCTGGATGCGCTGCGGGCATCAAAGAAAACCAAATCGGCCAAACCCGCAATCCTGATCGCCACCGACGGCGAAACACTTGCGGCCGAGCATCCTGCATCGGGCGACTCTCTGCATTGCCGCTTTGATGAGATAGGCGACAATTTCGGTTTCTTCCTGCCCGCCGCAGGCAAGGAGCGTTACCAAGCAGTTGAAGAGAACCCGGTCGACGTCAAGGCAACCGGCAAGCTAGCCCGCCTGTACGATGCTCTCATTAAGGCGAACCCTGACTGGGGTAGCGAGGCGCGCCGGCATGAGATGAACCAGCTCATGATGCGCCTGATCTTCTGCATGTTTGCCGAAGACGTGGGCATTTTCTCCGAGGACCAGTTCTCACGTCTGATGTTCACCCACGCAGGCGATAAGGGTGAAGAGGCCCGCGAAACAATTGTGGCCGCATTCACGGCAATGAATGTGCCTAAGGATCGGCGAGCTACTCTTCCTGTCTGGACGCGTGAACTGGAATACGTCAACGGGGGGCTATTCGCCGGAACCATCGATGCACCACGCTTCGATGTGGTAGCTTTCCGTTACCTGCGCGAAGCATGCGCGCTGAATTGGCGGGAAATCAATCCCGACATATTCGGGTCTATGATCCAATCGGTCGCCGACCCTAAACAACGCGCTGAATTAGGTATGCACTATACCTCGGTGCCAAATATCATGAAGGTAATTGGTCCACTATTTCTTGACGATCTCGACGATGAGATTCACAAAGCATGGGACCGTGCTAAGACCTTACAGCAAATACTCGACCGGATGTCGCACATCCGGGTATTTGATCCGGCCTGTGGTTCGGGTAATTTCCTTGTCGTATCCTACCGGGAATTAAGAGCGCGCGAGACACGAATTTTGCAAAGGCTAGAACAGCTAAACGGCCCGACATCAATGCAAATGTTTTCTGCGATTCCAATCCACAATTTCTATGGGATTGAAATCACAGATTTTGCTGCCGAGACAGCGAAACTCGCCTTGTTCATTGCTGAGTATCAAGCAAATTCTAGCTTTGCTGAGGTCTTTGGCCGCCGACCTGCCGCCCTTCCGCTCAAAGATGCTGCCCATATTCGGACTGGCAATTCACTTCGAGAAGATTGGGAAAGTTTTTGCCCGCCACCGCTTGACGGTGAGCAAGTACTTATAG